>DASYNW010000201.1:0-8914 GCA_036008325.1 Allostellaceae bacterium | reverse complement strand
TCGGTCAGCACGATGTCAGCGCCGAGCGCCTTTAATTCCGCGGTCACGTCGTCGCGGCGCACGACGTTGAGGGTGCGCACGCCCTTTGCTTTGGCGAGCACGATCAGATGGCGCCCGACGGCCGAGTTGGCGACGTCCTGGATGACCCACTCGCCGGGCTTCAGCGCGACATGGTCTTCGAGCAGCAACAGCGCCGTCGCCGGGTTGATCCGCAGCATCGCCGCCTGTTCGAGATCGAGCCCGGCCGGCAATTGGATCGCATCGGCGGCGGCAACGCGCCGGCGCTGCACCCAGTTCTCGCGCTGCATGTTGACGACGAGGTCGCCCGGCCGAATGTCGCCGACCCCGGCGCCGACCGCCGCGACCCGGCCGACGCATTCGGCTCCCGGCGTCGCCGGCAAAGCCGGATGCAGGCGGTAATTGCCGCGGCAGAACGAGATATCGGCCGGGTTGATCGGAAAGGCCAGCACGTCGAAGACGATCTCGCCCGGCCCCGGCGCGCCGACATCGGGCGCTTCAACGCACTGCGCAACGTTTTCCGGCACGCCATAATCGACAATCTGGACCTTTTTCATTCCTCGCCTCCCCGCTCGTACGAAAGTTGGCGCAACCGGCCGATCAGCCGCGGCTAAAGGCTGGCATCACGTCGCGGGCGAACCAGCGCAGCTGGTCCTTGAACTCGTCGGGCGGCAGCCCTTCGGCCCAATGGATCATGAAATCCTCGAGGCCCGGATACTTGGCTTCGATCGATTTGATGCCGTCGATGACCTCTTTGGGGGTGCCGCAGAACCACGCCTTTTGCGCGACCCCGTCGGCGAGCGAGGGCACCCGCGACGGCGCGCCCGGCGTTCCCCAGGTGCGGCCGTGCTCGTCGGCATAGCGGACAAAGCCGAACGGCGCGAACCATTTATAGCGCTCGTCGTGCGACGGCTCGACCCGGCGCATCGCCTCTTCCTTGCTGTCGGCGAGATAGAGGCCGGCGCCCCAGATCATGTCCTCCCCGAGCTGCACGTCGCGGCCGTGGCGATGGCAGGCGGCATGATAGGCGCGGATCACGTCGTCGAGGATCTTTTCGCCGTTCAGGGTCACCATCGCCTTGATGCCGTATTGCGCCATCATGTCGATGGTCCGGCCGCTGGCGATCGGCATCCAGATCTCGACCGGCAGATGCTTCGGCCGCGGCACACAGGTGATCTCGTCGAGCTGGTAGCCGCGATAGGGGACCTTGGGCGGGCATTCGAAATACTTGCCCTGGTGGCGGAACGAATCCTCGTTGAAGCATTTCAGCATCAGCTGAAGCCCTTCCTCGAAAATCTCGCGATTGGCCTCGGTGTCGAGGAGCGGCGCGCCGAAGGTCTCGACCTCACGGGTGTGATAGCCGCGCCCGACGCCCAGGATCACCCGGCCGTCGGTGACGATGTCGGCCATCGCATAGTCTTCGGCCAGTCGGATCGGGTGCCACATCGGCAAAATATTGAAGCCGCAGCCGAATTTGAGGCGCTTGGTCTGGGTCGCCAGCCACAGCCCGAGCTGGATCAGATTGGCCAGGCACTCATAGCCCTCGTGCTGGAAGTGGTGCTCGGCGGTCCACAGCGCGTAATAGCCCTCCTCGTCCATGACCCGCGCCACGTCGCGCGCGGTCCAGAACACTTCGGAGAGCCGCTCGTTCGCATAGCGCCGGTCGTTCGCCGGGATGCCGTCGAGCCCGATATTGTCGAGCGCGATCTGCCCGACATAGAGGGAGTGGAACCGCTTGATCATGACGCCGTCGAACCTCGTATTGGAGCGCTGGCTCGCAGATTAGATCCTCCTTGCACGCCGCGGAAGCAGCGTGCCCGCTCACAAGCCGGTTTGTCCCGCCCGACCGGTCGCCTCGCCCCGCGCCCCCGCCGATGACTGTCTTGCAGCGCGGTCAGGATCGTATACCCGGTCATGATGACATCGCCGATTACGCCCCGGACTGATGCGAGTCCGCGCCCGCTGCGTCCAAGGGTTCTGCTGCGCCCTCGATCGAAGACACAAGAGGGGCGCCCTTGGCGCCGACGGGCTTGCGGGATCTGTCCATAAGATCGAGGAACGGCTTGATCAGGTCGATCGGCATCGGAAAGACTACGGTGGAATTCTGCTCGGCGCCGATCTCGGTCAAGGTTTGCAGGTAGCGCAACTGCATGGCGGCGGGAATGCTCGACAGGATCTGAGCAGCGTTAACCAGGGTTTGCGAGGCCTGGAGCTCGGCTTCCGCATGGATGATCTTGGCCCGCCGGTCGCGTTCCGCCTCGGCCTGTTTGGCGATGGCGCGCACCATGTTGTCTGTGAGCTCGACGGTTCTGATCTCGACGTTGCTGACCTTGATCCCCCAGGTTTCGGTTTGGGCGTCGAGGATGCTCTGGACGTCGGCGCTGAGCTTTTTCCGCTCGGCCAGCATCTCGTCGAGCTTATGCTGCCCCAGCACTGCGCGCAGGGTCGTCTGGGCGAGCATGATCGTCGCCGGAAGGTAGTGCTGAACCTGGATGATCGCCCGTGCGGGATCCACGACGTTGAAATAAAGGACAGCATCGACCTTCATCGAGACGTTGTCGCGGGAGATCACGTCCTGGGTTGGTATCTCGATGACCTGGATACGTAGATCCACGCGCACCATTTCCTGGAAAAAGGGGATCAACAGGACGAGACCCGGCCCCTTCACCTTCTGAAAACGCCCGAGAGTGAAGACGACAGCCCGCTCATATTCGCGCAGGATCTTCACGGTCGCGGTAATCACAACGAGGGCCACGATCACGGCAAGCGGAACCATATAATAGAGAGGTGAGAAGGACATGACGTTGCTCCTTTCAGAACGAGAGCACCGACCCTCATTCCGCTAGCTGGATCAGCTGCCGGACAGCTCGATCCGAGCAGCCTTCGGCGTCAGCTGGGACGGTCCGGATAGCCTTACCCTGGTCTGCAGTGCAGAATATCGGGCGATGATGCCGCTCTGGGAGGCCCGGAAACTACCTACGTGCTCTCGCGCCGCGCGCACCACTCGCCGACGCGGTCGCGTTGCCGGCGGTAAACCTGCCGCTGAGCCGCTGGCCACAATACTTGATCAGCCCCATGTCGAACCTCAGACCGCTGCCTTCGCACGGCTTTTCCCGATTGAAGATCTGTCATTCGCCCGAACTCCCGGTATGCTGGAGAGCGTCGACTTTCGGCTTGTCCTGCAGTCGGCATTTTCAGGAGTTCGGCCTCGCGCCGGCGGCGTGCGTCGGCTAGAATTACTGTCTCGCACGTATCCGGAAGGAGACGGGTCATGGCTCGCGCTTACAACGTCGTCGACGCCGACGGTCATATCCTGGAACCGCTCGATCTCTGGGATAAATACATCGACCCCGCCTTTCGCGAGCGCCGGCCACGGTTTGTCATCGACGAGAACGGCAAGGAGCGCCTCGGTGTCGAAGGCAAATTGCTGGGCAATCCGCGGGGGATCGGCAGCCTCGGCTCGGTCGGCGTGCGGCAGGGCGCGGTCAAGCCCGACACCCTCAAATATGCCGAAGGGAAGAAGGGCGGGTTCGACCCGCACGCCCGCATCCTCGACATGGATGCCGACGGGATCGACGCCGCCTTCCTCTACCCGAGCCTCGGCCTGTTCGCCGGCGCTGTCGCGGAGCCCGGGCTCGCGGCCGCGATGTGCCGTGCCTACAACCGCTGGCTCGCCGATTACTGCAAGCCCTATCCCGACCGCCTGTTCGGGGTGGCGATGCTGCCGATGCAGTCGGTCGACCTCGCGATCGAGGAGATGCGCTACGCGCGCGAGGCGCTCGGCATGCCCGGCGGCTTCCTGCGGCCGAACCCCTATCACGGCAACAAGATGATCAGCGACCCGATCTACGAGCCGTTTTGGACGATGGCCGAGGAGCTCGACTTCTCGATCGGCTTTCACGAGGGCTCGACCACCGCGATGCCCACGGTCGGCGTCGACCGCTTCGAGAAGGACCGCGCCGCGCGGCACATGATCAGCCACACGATGGAGATGATGCTGGCGGCGATGAGTGTCATCTGGGGCGGGGTCGTCGATCGTCACCCGCGGCTGCGCGTCGCATTTCTGGAATCGGGCGGCGGCTGGATCGCGCCCTGGCTCGACCGCATGGACCGGCATTTTGACGATCTGGGGTTCAACGAGTCGGCCCCGAAGATGCGGCCGAGCGAGCTGTTCCAGCGCAATTGCTGGATCTCGTTCGAGCCGGTCGAGAACAGCATTGCCGTGCTGGCCGACTATATCGGCCCGCACAAGATCATGTGGGCGACCGATTACCCGCATCAGGACGGCTTCTTCCCGGGAGCACCACAGATGGTCCGCGACCGGCTCGGGCCGTTGTCCGCGGCGGCGAGGCACCAGGTGCTGGCCGGCGGTGCTATGGGTTTCTACGGCTTGCACTGACGGCGGGCGGATGTCGGGTCGGGGCCGGCTTGGCGCCAATTGCTTTTGATAAAGGGAGGTGGGTGATGGAGCGACCGCGGATGCAGCAAAAGATGCCCGAGGACAGAACCGGCTGGCACCGGATCGACGCCGGTCCGCATCTCGAAATCCTGTTCCATCCCGACCGGCGGCTGGCCGGCCGCGAGGACGAGATCACACGGCCCTCGATCGTCGTAGCCGTGGCCGGCAAGCCCGAGCAGGCGCTGCGCTTCGACCCGTTCAGCATGGGTGCCCACTATCACATCCGGCCGGGCCTCGCCGAGCAGATCCCACTCCCGCTGGCCGAGGGGCAAGCTCCGCTCGAGGCCACCATGGCATTCCTCGAAAAGCCGCTCCGATTCCGGGGACTTCTGGCACTGGCCGAGGAGGACGACGTGGCCTCGCGGCTGCGCGACGAGGAGCTGAAGAACGCCGCCGGCCAGATCCGCGCGCTCAACGCTGCGCACAAGGGTGCGGCCGCCTGATCGCTGCAGAGCGAGCCCGATGTCACGATGACGGCCCCGCCGCATCTGGCGAATTTTCTGGTCGTTGGTGCTGGGGCCGCAGGCCTGATGACTGCCCGCGAGCTCGCACGCGCCGGGAAAAGAGTGACCCTCGTCGAGGCGCGAGACCGATGCGGCGGACGCATCGACCCGCTGCCGGCCGAGGAATTCGGCTATCCGGCGGAGGGCGGCGCCGAGTTCGTTCACGGTGCGGCGCCGGTGACGCGCATCTTGATGCGCGAAGCGGGACTCTCGCTGTTGCCGCACCAAGGCACCCGATGGAGCACCCGCACCGGCGCCCTGTTGCCGGACGATGCTTCGCTTCCGCATGCGGGGCGGTTTTACCAAGCCTTGAGCACGGTGAAAGCCGATCTGCCGATTGCCGAATTCCTAGAGATGCACTTTGCCGGCCGGGAATGCGCCGAGTTGCGGCGGGCAATCACGCGGATGGTCGAGGGCTACGACACGGCCGACCCGCGCCGCGCCAGCACCTTCGCGATCCGTGACGAATGGATGGCCCGCGACGAGGGTGAGCAGGGGCGGATCGCGGAAGGCTACGGCGCGCTCGTCGCCTATCTCGAATCCGACTGCCGCAGGCATGGGGCCGCGATCCATCTCGGCTCTGCCGTCACCGCGATCGCCGAAGACCGCGGACCGATTGCCGCCCGCTGCGGCGACGGCGCCGTGCTCGAGGCCGATGCCGCAATCCTTACCGTGCCGCTGCCGCTCCTCCGCGAAATCGTGCTTCCGCCGGCGGCGCGCGAGCGAGCAGCAGCCGCTGCCGATATCGGCTTCGGCAACGTCGTCAAGATTCTCTTAGGCTTCACAACCAGATGGTGGGCCGATTACGGCGGGCGAGATCTGGCCGACCTGTCGTTCCTGCTTTCCGACGCTGCGGTCCCGACCTGGTGGACCCAGCATCCGGCCAGCCGTCCGGTGCTGACGGGCTGGCTGGCGGGGCCCAATACGGATCGCGTGTCGTCGCTGAACGCGGCCGCGCTCGTCGAGATCGGCCTCGCCTCGCTCGGCGAGATTTTCGATCTGCCTGCGGACCGCATCAGGGACGATCTCATCGCGTCGCGGGCGATCAACTGGGGTAACGACGTGTTCGCACGAGGCGCCTATTCCTATGCCACGCCCGAGACACGGGCAGCACAGTTGGCCCTCAAAGAACCGGATCGCGGGGCGATATTCTTTGCCGGGGAGGCGCTCTATGACGGCCCTGATATGGGCACGGTCGAGGCGGCGCTAGCGAGCGGACTGGAAACGGCGCAGACGATCCTCGCAAACGAGGCATAGGCATTTCCGGCGACGCTTTCCTCTGCCGCCGCACCGCCAAACAGCGTCTCCGGTCAATTGAAGAAGCGCGCCGGCCGGAAATGGGCGAGCTCGGCCCGTTGCCGCCCGCCTACGATCTCGTCGGCCACCACCGCGCCGAGGAACGGCGACATCGTCACGCCGCTATGGGTGATCGCGATATAATATCCGGAAATCCGCGGCATCGGCCCGATCGCGGACAGATGGTCGCCGGGGATCGGCCGGATGGCGAGGCGCACCGCCTCCGGCTCGACCTCGCCGATCGAGGGCAACAGCTGTCGGGCGCGCCGCACCAGATCGCGCGCCTCCGGCATCGACGGGCTAACCTTGGTGTCGAAGCTCACTACCGCGTCGGTCGGGTTCCAATGCAGCATCAGGCGCCCCGCGCCATCGGGCCGCGCGCTAATCATCGGGGCATGGATGACACGGCTGAGGCCGGCGGCGACCGGGGGCGTGAACACCAGGAAGCCCACGGTCGGCGCCAGCGGCAAGTGCAGACCCGCGTCCCGGGTCGTCTCGTTGGTCCAGCGGCCGGCGCAGTTCACGACGGTGTCGGCCTCGTAGTGCGTGCCGTCGGCGATCCGCACACCGGTCACGCGATCGCCGGCCATGACCAGGTCCACGACCCGCGCGCCGCAGATGATTTCTGCGCCGTGGCGAAGCCGTGCCGCGGACAGCATGGCATGCGCATAGACCACCGGATCGAGCCAACCCTCTTCCGGGAAGAACGCCACCGGCGCGTCGCCGATCATGGCCGGGTCGATGTCGGGCTCCAATTCCTGCGCCTGGCGCCCGGTGATCCACTCCGCGGCATAGCCCCAGGACTGCAGCTGCTCGACGTTTGCACGCTGCGCCGCGCGATCGGGTTCGGCTTCCCATTCGAGGCTGCCGCCGCCATGCCGCCATGGCGCGGCGCCGAACTCGTCGGCGAGCGCCGCATGCGCCTTCATGCCGGCGACATTCAGATCGTGATAGGGCTTCGGCGGCTTTTTATGCGCGTTGGTCCAGGCGAAGCTGATGCCGGAGGTGCCCCCGCCGACGCGCGCCGCTTCCAACACCGTAACGGAGGCGCCGGCCTGAGCCAGCCGGTACGCGACCGAGGCGCCGATCACGCCGGCGCCGATCACAATCGTCCTGATCATTTGCGTCTCCTCGGCCGGCCCCAGAGGATCTTGGTCGCGGACGTGGGTAACAACAAAGACGTAAGCCGTTGCTCATGAGAGGCGCGTAGCCTTCAGAGTTCAACGTGCGAAGCGACCGGTAGCGCGCCCTGGCGGGCGGCGGCGTCTGGCGGGGCAACACCCTTGGCACCCTCTCATGCGGTTGACCGTGCCCAACCGTGCAAAAAATGCCAGTGAGGCGACCCAATACGCGCTAAATAGCTGATAGCTGGAGCGGGTGAAGGGAATCGAACCCTCGTCGTAAGCTTGGGAAGCTTCTGCTCTGCCATTGAGCTACACCCGCCTCGCCGACGATGATAGGCGATCGGCGGCAGCCTTCAAGGCCTTTCGGGCTTCAGCCGCCGTCCGGCTTCAGGCGGTCTTCGGCGGCGGCTCGCACGGCACCGTGCCCATATTCGCCGGCAGGCAGACCTCCAGGATCTCGACGTCGTCCGAGGTGCGGATCTCGTTGTGCGGCAGGCCGCCGGGGATGAAGCAGGAATCGCCGGCTTCGAGCCGGCACTGCGTGCCGTCCTCGAACTCGAGCTCGACAAAGCCCTTGAGCGCATAGACGAACTGGCCCTCGCAGACGTGGTAATGCCACCCGGTGGGCTCGGTCATGCCGGTGACCGCCGTCATCACCTGCGCCCGCATCCACCCCTCGCTCGCCGCCGTGACGCCGAGGTCGCGGTATTTGAAAAAGCTGCGCCGGCCTTCGGTATAGTTCGGCTGCTTGGCGCTCGTCACCGCGACCTTCATCTTGGGCTCGGCCGGCTTGGGCCCGGATTGGGCCGCTGGTTTGGTCAATGTCGCCGCTGCACTCGCCATCTCGCATCCTCCCGCTGAAACGCGGTCATCATAGCAGCGCTTTGCCGTGCGGTGCTATCCTCGCCGCTGCGTCTTGAGAGGAGGATCGCAATGGCGAATATACCCGGTGCGGTGACCGACCCCAGCCGCGTGCGCGGCGAAAACCTCGAGCTGGAGAGCGGCGGCGACACGATCACGGGCTATCTCGCGCGCCCGAGCCAAGCGGGAAATTATCCCGGCATCGTCGTCATCCACGAAGCCTTTGGCTTGGTCGAGCACATCCGCGACATCGCCCGGCGCTTTGCCAATATCGGCTACAACGCGATAGCTCCCGACCTCTATTCCCGCAAGGGCGGGCCATCCGATCCGAACGACATCAACACCGTCTTCCCGGTCATGTTTGGTAAATCGGACGCCGAGTCAGTGCAGGATATCGAGGCGGCGGCCGATCACCTGCGCGCGCTTCCCGGCGCCACCGGCAAAATCGGCGTCATCGGCTTCTGCTCCGGAGGCCGGCAGACACTACTGCTCGCGTGCAGCAGCGACAAGGTCGACGCCGCGGTCGATTGCTGGGGCGGGTTCATTCATCGCGCGACCCCCGATGCCGAAACCACGCCTTCGCGGCCAAAGCCGATCCTCGATATGGTCGGGCAGCTGCACTGCCCGCTGTTCGCTGTGTTCGGCGAAGAGGA
>DASYNW010000200.1:0-5870 GCA_036008325.1 Allostellaceae bacterium | reverse complement strand
GGTGCTGCCGCCGTTGCCGCATCTCTATCCGTTTATCGTCAATGACCCGGGCGAAGGGACCCAGGCCAAGCGCCGCGCCCAGGCGGTGATTATCGATCATCTGACCCCGCCTCTGACCCGCGCCGGCAGCTATGGGCTGATCGCCGAGCTCGAGCGGCTGATAGATGAATATTATGAGGCGAGCCGCGGCGACCGGCGGCGGGTGGCGCCCTTGGCTGCGGCCATCCTCGAACAGGCGAGGGCGGCCGGGCTCGACGGCGATTGCGGCATCGCCGCCGGCGACGATCCGGCGACGGCCCTGTGCAAGCTCGACGCGCTCCTGTGCGAAATCAAGGAATTGCAGATCCGCGACGGGCTTCACGTCTTCGGCACCAGCCCCACGGGCCAGCAGCTCGATGCGCTGCTGGTCGCCTTCGCCCGGCCCGGCCGCGGCGCCGCACCCGAGGACGCCTCCTTGGTACGCGCCCTGGCCGCCGATCTCGGTCTCGGCGAGGACCCGCTCGACTTGGATCTTGCCGCGCCCTGGACGGGTCCCCGTCCGACGGCGCTTGCCGGCGATATTTGCCCCCTCTCTGCCCTTGGGGGCGGAGAGGGCTGGGGTGAGATGGGGGAATCTCCGGCGCCGCCCCACCTCATCCCCCAACCCCCACCCTTCCCTCCCCCGCAAGCGGGGGAGGGTTCGGGAGGGCGCGGGCGCAGAGCGAATTCGCCATGGCGCACGGCCGGCGACACGGTCGAGCGGTTGGAGGCGCTGGCCCTGCGCCTGATCGCCGGCGAGGTTGAGCCCGACGAGAACTGGCAGCGCACGCGCGCCGTATTGAACTGGATCGAGGGGTATCTCCGCCCAACCGTTGCCCGCTGCGGCGAGGCCGAGATCGCCGGCCTGCTCGCCGGGCTCGACGGCCACCTGGTGCTGCCGGGCCCCTCCGGCGCGCCGAGCCGAGGCCGGCCCGAGGTGTTACCGACCGGCCGCAATTTCTATTCGGTCGACACCCGCGCGGTGCCGACCCAGGCGGCCTGGCAGCTCGGCTGGAAATCGGCGGCCTTGCTGCTCGAGCGCCATGCCCAGGAGCACGGCGCCTATCCGGCGCGCGTCGTGCTGTCGGCCTGGGGCACGGCCAATATGCGCACCGGTGGCGACGACATCGCCCAGGCCCTGGCATTGCTCGGCGTGCAGCCGGTGTGGGAGCGGGCGAGCGGAAGGGTCACCGGGTTCGAGATCATGCCGGCCTCGGTGCTCGACCGGCCGCGGGTCGATGTCACTCTGCGGGTCTCGGGCTTTTTCCGCGACGCCTTTCCCGGGCTGATCGACCTCGTCGATTCGGCGGTGCGCGCGGTGGCGGCACTCGACGAGCCGGCCGTGGTCAACCCGCTCGCCGCCCGGGTCGCCGCCGACCGGCATGCGCTCGAAGCCCAGGGCGTGGCTCCGGCCGAGGCCCAGCGACGCGCCGGCTATCGCATCTTTGGCGCCAGGCCCGGCGGCTACGGCGCCGGGCTGCAGCCGCTGGTCGACGAGCGGGCCTGGGACGACGAAAGCGATCTCGCCGAGGCGTGGCTGGCGGCGAGCGGCTATGCCTATGACGCCGGCGGCGACGGGCGGCCGGAGCGGGCGATGCTGGAAGCCCGGCTCGGCGATGCCGAGGCGGTGCTGCACAACCAGGATAACCGCGAGCACGATCTGCTCGACAGCGGCGATTACTGGCAGTTCGAAGGTGGGCTCGCGCTCGTCGTCCGCCGGCTGTCCGGGCGCGCACCGACGGTCTATCACAACGACCATTCGCGGCCCGAGACGCCGCGCATCCGCAGCCTGCGCGAAGAATTGGGGCGGGTCGTCCGCGGCCGGGCGGCGAACCCGCGCTGGATCGCTGGCGTGATGCGCCACGGCTACAAGGGTGCGGCCGAGATCGCCGCCACGGTCGATTACCTGTTCGCCTTCGCCGCGACCGCAGGGGCGGTCGACGACGCGCATTTCGAGGCGCTATACGACGCCTATCTCGCCGATGACCGGGTGCGCGGCTTTATCGCCGACCACAACCCGGCCGCACTCGCCGATACCAGCCGGCGCTTTCTCGAAGCGATCGACCGCGGCTTGTGGCGCCCGCGCCGCAACAGCGCCCGCGAAGAATTGGCGCGATGGGCGGCGACGTGACCCGACCTGCCGCTCTCCCTGCATATGTCCCCGGTCATTCCGGGGCGCGGGCGCAAGCCCGCGAGCCCGGAACCCATGAACTCGGGCGTCGGCGGATAATAACCGCCCGAGCCGAGCTTTCGGCGCCGGTGTGCATGGGTTCCGGGCTCGACCCTGCGGGCCGCCCCGGAATGACGGTTTTCGAGTTTTATGCGCGCGGTAATGAGTGAAGATCCTGCCCTTACCGAAGACGAGATCAACCGCCGGCACAACGAAAAGATGGCGCGGCGCAAGGCGGCGCGTGAGCGCATGCTGGCGACCAAGACGCAAGAGCGCGGGCTCCTGATCGTCCACACCGGCACCGGAAAGGGCAAATCGACCGCCGCCTTCGGCATCGTGCTGCGCTGCCTCGGGCACGGCATGCCGGTCGGCATCGTCCAGTTCGTCAAAGGCGTGTGGGGCAGCGGCGAGCGGGTGGCGCTCGAACGTTTCGGCGACCTCGTCACCTGCCGGGCGATGGGCGAGGGCTTTACCTGGGACACCCAGGACCGCGCCCGCGACATCGCCGCCGCGCGCGCCGCCTGGGACATGGCGAAGGCGATGATCGCCGACCCGTCCTTTCGGCTGGTGCTGCTGGACGAGCTCAACATCGTGCTGCGCTACGATTACCTGCCGCTCGACGAGGTCGTGGCGGCGCTGACGACGAAGCCGCGCGACCTGCACGTCGTCGTCACCGGCCGCAACGCCAAGCCCGAGCTGATCGCTGCCGCCGATCTGGTGACCGAGATGACGCTGATCAAGCACCCGTTCCGCGGCGGCGTCAAAGCCCAGCGCGGCATCGAGTTCTGACGGCGCGACGGTGGCGAAGGTCTCCGATCGCGGCGCCGCGGCGCGACAGAATCGTTCAACACTGGTCGGGACTGTCGGCGGCGCGGGTCGGATCCCATTGAAGGCTCGACAGGAACGACAGCCAGCGATTGGTCTCTCTGAGGGCATGCAGGACCGACGACACGAACCACAGATTGAGACAAAGCAGGAAGAGGGTGCTGAGCTCGAACCAATGAATGATGATCCACTCTGCCATGATGCGCCCCTGCGGTGCGGTCGTTTGCGTGCCGGTGTCTCAGCTTTGCCGGCGGGTCGAGGACCGTCTGCCGCGACGGTTCCAGGTTAACATCGGCTTGGCAAAGGTGAATACTCCCGACCGGCGAGGTTGCCGTGCTGTGGTTTGAAGGGAGAGTTCGATGCCGAGTTCCGCTCGGGTGGCGCTGATCACGGGGTGCGGCAAGCCGGTCGGCATCGGCAATTCGACGGCGCGGGCATTGGCCGCTGCCGGGATGACCGTGGTGGTTGCCGACGTGGTCGCGACCGGGGTCGCCAACGAGCACAACGTCCAGGGCGACACCGACGGGTCATGGGGCGGGGTCGACAGCCTGGTGGAAGAGCTCGTCAGCGACGGGTACACCGCCTCGTCGACCCTGGGCGATGTCGGCGTCGAGGCCGACGCGGCGCGCATGGTTGCGGAGGTGCTGGGCCGCTATGGCCGGCTCGACATTCTGGTCAACAATGCTGGCGCGCCCCAGGGCGCCGACCGCAACGAGATCGAGGACGTGCCGCTCGACGCCTGGGAGCGCACGATGGGGGTCAACGCCCGCGGCTGCTTTCTGATGTCGCGCGCCGCGGTGCCGGCGATGCGCCAGGCCGGCTGGGGCCGCATCGTCAGCGTGTCGTCGAAAGCGGCGTTCCGGCCCGGCCGCAACCGGGCGGTCTATGCTGCCTCAAAGGCCGCGATCGTCGGCTTCACCAAGTCGCTCGCCTTGGACCTCGCGCCGTGCGGGATCACCGTCAACGCCGTCTGCCCCGGCCCGATCCGCACCTCGCGAGCGATCAGCACCAACCGGCGCGAATATGGCGACGACCTCGAAATCGGCTTTGCCGAGCGCTCGAAGGCGATCCCGGTCGGCCGTTTCGGCACCCCCGATGAGGTCGCGGCGATGATCGCCTTTCTTGCCTCTGACCAGGCCGCCTTCGTCACCGGCCAGGCGATCGGCATCGACGGCGGCTGGTGAGGCTTATCTGAGCTCGTCGCGGCGCGAGCTATCTTAAAACAACAGCAAGCGTCCGCCGTAGCTGCCATGAAACGGCGTCCCGGTCGGCGTGAGGCAGCATGCCAAGGCGCTGGGCGTCGTGCGCCTCGACCGTCGCGATCTTGGCCGCACGGACAATCGATGCACTAGGAAGCCCGGCCAAGACGAGGTCGGAGACCACGACATCGCCAGTCCATCCGCGATTCTCCGCGCTGGTGATCATCATCAGCCACAGCAGCCCGTGCTCGGCCTCGAGTTCCCCGGCGCCGATGACGAGCGCCGGGCGACGTTGACGAATCGGCCGATCGGTATAGGGAAAGGGAACTCGGACGATATCCCAGGGCTCAAAGATCGGCATAGGCGCGCTGATCAGCCTCGGACGACCACTCATGAAACGTGGCGAAAGGCTCGTCGGGCGGATCGCGTTTTGCCTTGGTGAGGATCACCTGATCCCTCTCGATCCGATAGGCCAGTTCATCGCCTTCGCCAACCCGCAGCGCGGCCCGGACCGGCTGCGGGATCGTGGTCTGGGCCTTGCTGGTGATCTTGCTGGTGATCAAGCTGATGCGACCGTTCTGTCATTCGCCGCGAAAGACGTAAGGAGTTTCCTTACGATCGTCAAGCTTCCGGCCAGGCGCCCCCTACGCGCCCATCAGCTCGCGGCGGACAATGCGGGCGCCGTCGGCCAAGGCCTTCAATTTGGCAAAGGAGATGTTGCGCGGCAGGTATTTCATGCCGCAATCGGGGGCTGGGATCAGCCGTTCGGCCGGCACATGACGCAGTGCGGCGCGAATCCGGGCGGCGACGGTTTCGGCGGTTTCCGGCTGCGGGTCGCCCATGCTGATGACGCCGAAAATCACGGTCTTGTCGCCGAGGTGATCGAGATTGCCGAGATCGAGGTTGGGCTGGGCCGCTTCGATCGAGATCTGCGTCGCGACCGTGCCGGTCAATTCGGACAGAAACGAATAGCCGTTGGGCTTGTCGCGCGAGACATAGGCATAGCCGAAGCACAGATGCAGCGCGGTCGGGCCGGGGATGCCGTCCAACGCCCGGTTGATCGCAGGCAGGGCCAGGCGGCGCGCCTCCTCGGGCCGGGCCTGCAGCCACGGCTCGTCGAGCTGGATTACATCGGCCCCGGCGGCTTTCAACTCGCGCAGCTCGGCGTTGACCGCGGCGGCGTAATCCATGACCAGCTCTTCTTCGTCTTTATAGAATTCGTTTTTGGCCTGGCGCGACATCGTGAACGGGCCGGGCACGGTGATCTTGATCGGATGGTCGGTGTGGCGGCGCAGGAACTCGACGTCGCGCACCTCGACCGCCCGCAGCCGGCGGATCGGCCCGGTGATGCGCGGCACGGTGACGGTGCCGCTCGAGCGCCCGCGCACCACCGCCGGGTTGTCGAGATCGACGCCCGAGAGTGCGGTCGCAAAGCGGTTCGAATAGCTCTCGCGGCGGATCTCGCCGTCGCTGAGGATGTCGATGCCGGCCTCTTCCATGTCGCGGATCGCCAGCCGGGTCGCGTCGTCCTGCGCCGCTTCGAGCCAGGGCTCGGCGATGCGCCACAATTCCTGCGCGCGCACCCGCACCGGCGGCAGATGCACCAGCTTGTCGCGGTCGATCAGCCATTCGGGCTGCGGATAGCTGCCGACGACGGT
>DASYNW010000199.1:0-68594 GCA_036008325.1 Allostellaceae bacterium | reverse complement strand
CTTCTCGGCCTGCCATTTGGCGGTCAGCTCCGATGATCCCTGCTCAAGCTCCTCCAGTTCCTTGACCAGCTTCTGCAGCCGGTCCTTCGAGGCGGGGTCGTTTTCCTTCTTCAGCGCCTCGCGCTCGATCTTCAATTGCATGATGCGGCGATCGAGTTCGTCGATCTCTTCCGGTTTCGAATCGACCGTCATGCGCAGGCGCGCCGCGGCCTCGTCCATCAGGTCGATCGCCTTATCCGGCAGGAAACGATCGGTGATGTAGCGGTTCGACAGGGTCGCGGCGGCCACGATCGCCGCATCGGTGATCCTGACGCCGTGGTGCAGCTCGTATTTTTCCTTGATGCCGCGCAGGATCGAGATCGTGTCCTCGACCGACGGCTCGGTGACGAACACCGGCTGAAACCGGCGAGCCAGCGCCGCGTCCTTTTCAATGTTCTTGCGGTATTCGTCGAGCGTGGTGGCGCCGACGCAGTGCAGTTCGCCCCGCGCCAGCGCCGGCTTCAGCATGTTGGAGGCGTCCATCGACCCCTCCGCCTTGCCGGCGCCGACCAAGGTGTGCAATTCGTCGATGAACAGGATGATTTCTCCTGCCGCCGCGGTGATTTCCGCCAGCACGGCTTTGAGCCGCTCCTCGAATTCGCCGCGGAACTTGGAGCCGGCGATCAGCGCGCCGAGATCGAGCGCCAGCAGGCGCTTGTCCTTCAATCCCTCCGGGACGTCGCCATTGATGATGCGCAGCGCCAGTCCCTCGACGATCGCGGTTTTGCCGACCCCCGGCTCGCCGATCAGCACCGGGTTGTTCTTGGTCCGGCGCGACAATACCTGGATGGTGCGGCGGATCTCTTCATCGCGCCCGATCACCGGATCGAGCTTGCCATCGCGAGCTGCCTCGGTCAGATCGCGGGCGTATTTCTTCAGCGCGTCGTAACCCTCCTCCGCCGAAGCGGTGTCGGCCTTGCGACCCTTGCGCAAATCTTCGATCGCGGCATTGAGCTTCTGCGGCGACACCCCAGCCGCGCCGAGCGCCTTCCCCGCCGTCGTCTCGCGCGCCATCGATAGCGCCAATAGCAGGCGCTCGACCGTGACAAAGCTATCGCCGGCTTTTTGCGCGATCTGCTCGGCCTGATCGAAGACCCGCGCGATCTCTGGCGCCATATAAACTTGTCCCGCCCCGGAACCCTCGACGCGGGGGAGCTTTGCAAGCTCGGCTTCGACCGCTCTCAGCGCGACTTGCGGGTCGCCGCCCGCCGCCCGAATCAAGTTGGCGCTGAGCCCTTCCTTGTCATCGAGCAGCACCTTCAGCAGATGCTCCGCGGTCAGCCGCTGATGCCCGCTGCGCAGCGCCGTACCCTGCGCAGATTGAATAAAACCCTTGGACCTCTCAGTATATTTTTCGGATTCCATGTCTCGCCCCGCTGAGCAGGCCGCAGCGCTCTCGCCAGCGTCGCCCGCCGTCCTTCTCGGGGCTATATGGCGTGGCGTAGATGCCAAGCAACCCTGGCCGGGGCCGGAAGCCGACCGCCGACCGGCAACGCTCGGAAAACGTGGTCAAAGGCAGGGCGGCATCAAGAGCCGCCGCGCTGCCGCTCAAAACCGCGGAGGCTGGTCCTCGCTTGGCAAGGTCGGCAGCGCCGTTTGGAGGGAGTCTTCGTCATTTTCGCCGCGTTCCCCCTCGGCCTCGCCCATATCCGTATCGGCGGGGGTCATCGGCCGCGGTGCCCCTTGTTGATTGGCGTCGCCGTTTGCGTTCATGACGCGAAAGTAATGCTCTGCATGCTGGTATAGATTTTCCGCCGCGATCCGGTCGCCGCTTGATGCCGCCTCGCGCGCCAACGCGACATATCGTTCGAAAACCTGGTAGGCGTTGCCGCGAATTTTGACGTTTGGGCCGTTGCTTTCGAAATTCTGGATTCGGGGGGGCAACCGCGGACGATTATGATGCGGATTGTTCCCATTATTGCGGCCGCGCGATCGCTTGTTTGGGCCTGGTCTCATGGCACCTGTCTGATCTCGGTGAACACTGTCGGACCTTGTCCGATCGGAGGGTCCCTGCGCCCTGCACAATTCGGGCGAAGGCGGTCTGGCAAATATTTCCGGCGCGTCCCCGCGCGGCTTCGAACTCTCCAGCGCCCACCCTAGACGCGACCACGGCACATTCCAAGATTTTTTTGACCGCGCAAGGACGCGACCGCCCAGCCGCTCTCGCCCATGCGCGCCACAACGCAGCGCTCGACCCCAGCGAGGTCGCGCTCGATCCCATCGATAAAGAGACCCGCGCTCGCGAAAATTTCGGCCGCTGCGGTGGCCTGCCCAAACCCGACCTCGGCCACAAATACGCCGTCGCCGGCCAGCCGGTCGGGCATTTCCCTGGCGATCTGCCGATAAGCAGCAAGACCGTCGTCGCCGCCATCGAGCGCGAACCGCGGGTCATAGCGAACCACCTCCGGCGCCAGTCCGGCCAGCGCCGCGCGGGCGATATAAGGAGGGTTCGCGACGATTGCGTTGAACCGCGCCGACAATGCGCTGCCCCAGCTGCCGACAGCAAACCGGGCGCGATGGCCAAAACCCAGCGCCTCCGCATTGCGGCGCGCGGTCGCCGCCGCGCCGGCGGAAAGGTCGATCCCGATGCCGCTGGCGGAAGGGAATTCCGACAGCAGCGCCAGCAATAGGCAGCCGGTTCCGGTGCCCAGATCGAGAATGGTCAAGGGCGCGGCGCGTTCGCCGATCCGGGCGAGCACCGCCTCGACGATCGTCTCGCTCTCCGGCCGGGGGTCAAGAGTATCGGGCGACAAGGCAAAGCGCAGTCCCCAGAACTCACGCCAGCCGAGAATTCTGCTCAACGGCTCGCCGCCCACCATCCTCGCCAGCGATCCGCGCAGGTGCTCGCCCTCCACCGCCGCGACCTCACGCTCGGGATGGCTCACCAGCTCGCTCGGCGACAGCTCCAACACCCCAGCAATCAGCCGGCGCGCCCGCCGGCGCGGCTCATCAACTCCTGCCGTCCTTAGCGCCGCAGCAGCCTCGGCCAGGATCGAGCCGAGCGTATCCGTTACCCCAACGCTCACTCCGCGACCGCCGCCAGCCGTGCCGCCTGGTCCTCGGCCGAAATCGCCTCGATGATCTCGTCGAGCGCCTCGCCGCTCATCACCTTGTCGATTTTATACAGGGTCAGGTTGATGCGGTGGTCGGTCACCCGACCCTGCGGAAAATTATAGGTGCGGATGCGCTCCGACCGGTCGCCGCTGCCGACCTGGCTCTTGCGGTCGGCCGCGCGCGCATCGTCGCGCGCCTGACGCTCCATCTCGTAGAGTCGCGAGCGCAGCACCTTCAGCGCTCTCGCCTTGTTCTTGTGCTGCGATTTCTCATCCTGCTGGATAACCACAAGACCGCTCGGCAGATGGGTGATCCGCACCGCGCTGTCGGTGGTATTGACCGATTGGCCGCCTGGCCCGCTGGCGCGAAAGACATCGATGCGCAGATCCTTGTCGTCGAGCCTGACGTCGACCTCCTCGGCCTCGGGCAGCACCGCGACGGTTGCCGCCGAGGTGTGAATCCTCCCGCCCGCCTCGGTCTCGGGCACGCGCTGGACGCGGTGCACCCCGGATTCGAATTTGAGCCGGGCGAACACGTCCCTTCCGCTGATCGAGGCGCTCGCCTCTTTGAACCCGCCGATCCCGGTCTCGGACAGATCGAGCACCTCGAATTGCCAGCCGCGCAGCCCGGCATAGCGCTGATACATGCGAAACAGCTCGGCGGCGAACAGCGCCGCTTCATCACCGCCGGTGCCGGCGCGGACTTCGAGAATCGCGTTCCGGGCATTATCCGCGTCCTTGGGCAACAACGCGAGCTTGACCCGGCTCTCCAGGGTCGGCAGCCGCTGGCGCCAAGATCGCAGCTCCTCCTCGGCCAGTCCTTTCAGTTCCGCATCGTCGGTCGATTGCGCCATTTCGCTGAGCGAAACGATCTCGCCTTGCGCTTGGGCGAGCGCGTCGAGCTCGGCAACGATCGGCGTCAGCTCGCTGTATTCTTTTGCTAATTTTTTGATCGCGGCGCCCCCGAGCCCGCTACCGCTGAGCGCAGCACCCAGTTCAGCATGGCGCCGGCGCAGCTGCTGCAGACGCGCTTCGAGCCCAGCTTCCATGCGCCCCGGCTCAGCTGCAGAGTACCTGGAGTCGCGGCAGCAGCTCGCCGAGCGGAACAGTTTCCTGCTCGCGGCTATCGAGATCCAGCAGCGACACCGAATTGATTTTCATTTCGTCCTCGCCGATCAGCACCGCGGCACGCGCGTTCATCCGGTTGGCGCGCCCCAACCGCCGCTGCAGATTGCCCGAATAGCCGAGCTCTACGACCAGCCCCGCCTCGCGTAGCTCCTCGGCCAGGTTCAACGCCATCGATTGGGCAGCTTCCCCCAGCGGCACGACCGCGACCGGACGCGGCGCTGCCGGCGGCGCGGCGATCAGCATGGCCAGGCGCTCGATCCCGGCGGCCCACCCTACGCCCGGCATTGCCGGGCCGCCCATTGTTTCGACCAGCCCGTCATACCGGCCGCCGCCCATCACCGTCCCCTGCGCGCCGAGGTCGGAGGTAATGAATTCGAAGGCCGTATGGGTGTAGTAGTCGAGGCCGCGAACCAGACGCGGGTTCAGCCGATATTCGATGCCGAGCCGATCGAGCCCGTCGCGCACGCGGGAAAAGAAATCGCGCGCGGCCGCGTTCAAATACTCGGCAAAGGCTGGTGCATCGGCGCTGATGCGCTGATCTGCATCGTGCTTCGAATCAAAAATTCGCAACGGGTTGCGCTCGAGCCGGCGCCGGCTATCCTCAGATAAATTCTGAGCATGGGCCGAGAAATAGGAGACCAGCGCCTCGCGATAGGCGGCGCGGCTTGCCGGGTCTCCCAGGGTGTTGAGCTCGAGCACGGTGCGCTCGCGCACACCGAGAGCGGCGAGGATGCGATTGCCGAGCGCGATGATCTCGACGTCGCCCTGGGGCTGGGCCACACCGAGCAGCTCGACCCCGATTTGGTGAAATTGGCGAAATCGTCCCTTCTGCGGCCGCTCATAGCGAAACATCGGGCCGCTATAGAAAAACTTCAGCGGCGTCGCCTGGGTCAGCCCGTTCGAGAGCACGGCGCGCACCACGCCGGCGGTATTCTCCGGGCGCAAGGTGACCTCCTCGCCGCCACGGTCCGCGAATGTATACATTTCCTTCGCGACGATGTCGGTGTGCTCGCCGATCGGACGGGCGAAGACCTCGGTGAACTCGAAAATCGGGGTTGCCATCTCGGCAAACCCGTAGAGCTCGGAAACCGCGCGCGCCGTCTCGCTGACCCGGCGGTGGCGCCGCGCCGCCTCGGGCAGTAGGTCCTGGGTGCCGCGAGCCGGCTGCAAGGGTGGCATAGGCGAATTCTCCGGCCATCTCGTCCGCCGTCGGAAGGGTGGCGCCCAATACATAGTGGGCGTCGCGGCGGCTGTCGACGCAACGCTCGCCCGCGGCTAGGCCTTTTACCGGCTCTCAACCATCTTCTAACCAGCGCCGGCTATCGTTGCCGAGCCGCCGTTATCGGCTGCCGCGCGAGGTACCCCTTGTTCGCCGCTTTTTTGCGAGACGCTCCGTGGCTCACACCGGATCGGCTGCGCGCCTACGCGACCATCCTGATCCTCGCTGCCGTTGCGATGATCGCCTGGACCTTGGCCGGACCCGGCATCACCGACCCGCTCGGACGACCGGTCGGCACCGATTTCCTCAGCTTTTGGACCGTATCGTGGGCGCTGCTCCATGGGCAGGCGCATACGATCTACCATCCCGAGGCGCTCGCCGGCCTGGAGCAGGCGATGATCCACCCCGCGCGCACGGCTTTCTATGCCTGGGAATACCCGCCCAATGCGCTGCTGATCGTGTACCCGCTGGCCCTTCTTCCCTATCTGTGGTCCCTCACGCTTTGGCTGGTCCTCGGTGCTGCCCTATATCTGACCGCGCTGTGGCGAATTTTGCCCCGGCCGCTGACGCTTTGGGCGGGTCTCGCCTATCCCGCCGTGCTGGTGACCATCGGCCATGGTCAGAACGCATTGTTGACCACCGGTCTGCTCGGATGGGGTGTGCTGCTGTTGGATCGGCGACCGGTCACGGCCGGGATACTGTTCGGCATACTCGCATTCAAACCGCAATTGGCATTGCTGGTGCCGGTCGCCTTGATCGCCATCGGCCAATGGCGGGCAATCGGCGCGGCGATGTTTACCCTCCTCGTTCTCGCGATTACGAGCGACGTTCTGTTCGGAAGCTGTGTCTGGGCCGGATTCCGCGCCAATCTGCCGTTCGCCGGGCAAATGCTCGAATCCGGGTTGGTTCCCTATTACAAATTCGCGTCGGTCTTTGCCGCAGTCCGTCTTCTCGGCGGGACGCCTGCCGCGGCAGCGGCCATCCAGGCGCTCGCCGCCTTGGGATTGGCGGCGATCATCGTTTGGTGTTGGCGGCATTCGCCCGATACTGCAATCAGGGGCGCCTCTCTCGCAGCGGCGTTGCCGCTCGCCTCGCCGTTCTTTCTGGATTACGACCTCGTGGTCGTCGCCCTGGTCATGGCGTGGCTCGTTCAAATACAGGGACGCCGCGGCGCGCGACCTTGGGAACGGACCATATTGGCGGCAAACGCGATAGCGCCGCTCGTTTCCCGGCCACTCGGCGCCTATACGCACGTCCTGCTCGCCCCCTGCGCTGTCGCCGCCCTTGTGCTGGTGATCCTTGCGCGCACGCGGCGGGATAGTCTTGCCGCAGGGCCGGCCTCGATATCCACACCTCAATCCGAGTAAGCTCGGCCGCAACGCACGCCCGCGCGCCACGACCGGCTCGACCACAGAGCTACTGCGCAGGCGCCGCAACCAGCTCGGCCGCCTTGCGCTGCCCCTCGATCTCGGCCGCCTTCTTCTCGATCAGTTCGACGAGGTGATCGACGATATCCGCCCCCTTGAGGCGATGATCGGTCAGGCCGCTGATATACACCTGATGGGTCCCATTGCCGCCCCCGGTAAAGCCGATGTCGGTCTCGCGCGCTTCACCCGGGCCGTTGACGACGCAGCCGATCACCGAGACGGTCAGCGGCGTGGTGATGTGGGCGAGGCGCTCTTCGAGGCGCTCAACAGTCTTGATCACCTCGAATTGCTGGCGCGCGCAGGACGGGCACGAAATCACGGTCACTCCGCGGCGCCGCAAATTCAGCGATTTCAGCATCTCGAACCCGGCCTTGACCTCTTCGACCGGGTCGGCCGACAGCGACACCCGGATGGTGTCGCCGATCCCCGACCACATCAGCATGCCGAGCCCGATCGATGATTTAACTGTGCCGCTGCGCAGCCCTCCGGCTTCGGTGATGCCGAGATGCAGAGGATAGTCGCAGGCTTCGGCCAGTTGCTGATAGGCGGCGACGGCAAGAAACACGTCGGAGGCCTTGCACGAGATCTTGAACTCGAAGAAATCGTTGTCCTCGAGGATCCTGGCATGGTTCAACGCGCTTTCGACCATCGCCTCGGGGCAGGGCTCGCCATACTTCTCGAGCAGGTCGCGCTCGAGCGAGCCGGCATTGACCCCGATCCGCATCGAGCAGCCGTGATCCTTGGCCGCCTTGATCACCTCGCGCACCCGCTCGGACGAGCCGATATTGCCCGGATTTATGCGCAGGCAGGCCGCACCGCTCTGCGCCGCCTCGATTGCCCGGCGATAATGGAAATGGATGTCGGCGACGATCGGCACCGTCACCTGGCGCACGATGTCCTTGAGCGCCAGCGCCGATTCCTGGTCGGGACACGACACCCGGACGATGTCGGCACCGGCGCGTTCGAGCGCCTGGACCTGCCCGACCGTCGCCTTGACGTCGCTCGTCACCGTGTTGGTCATCGACTGCACGGTGATCGGCGCGTCGCCGCCGACCGGCACCTTGCCGACGTAGATCTTGCGGCAGGTGCGGCGGTGGATGTCGCGGTAGGGCCTGACGCTCATCATCGACCTCGCTCGGGTGATCTCTTGGAACACGCATATAGATCGTTTCGGCGGCGCACAAAAGACGCAGGCAACCGAGCGGCGCTCAATTCTGGCCCGTGGTCGTCGCCGCCAGCGATCGCGGATCGAGCACGATATTGCGCACGGCGCCGGTCGGACCCAGCGATGCCGTGGGTTTGCCGTCGACCGTGACATCGAGCCCGCCGGCGTTGCCGGCTCGCATCGACAAGCCGGGCCGATCGGGCACAGGATAGCTCTGCCCGGCCTTCAGGACGCCGCTGAACAGCACCCTGTGATCCGCTTCACGCACCTGGATCCAACTATCAGCGGTAGCGCGCAAGACGATCCGCGCCGGTACGCCGACGGTGCCGTAGGCGCTCGGTGCTGCGCTCTGCGACTCCGGTGGGCCGCCGGCCGCCGCATCCTGGCTGCTGGCGGGGGTGGGGGGCGGCGCGTTGACGATGGCTGAGACTGGGCTTGGGACTGTGCTCGTGCTCGGGGTAGCGGGGAGGGTCGGCGCGGCGGGAGCTGCCGGCGCGGTTATCGGCGCTGTGGCCGGTTTTGACCAATTCGCCGGCAGAGCCGAATTTGACAGCAGGAGGTTTGCCGGCACCTCGGTCACCCGCTCGGGCCGCGAATGTTCGCCAGTTGCCAGGTAATACCAGCTCGCGTATCCGCAGATAGTCAGGACCACCGCCACCAGCAGCGCCGTCCTGCCGGGTAGGCTGCGCTCGCCCAACGGCATCGGGAACGAGAGGTCGGGTTTAGCGTCGAGCCCCGCGGCCTCGAGCCTGAAGCGGCGCAGGATCTCGCCGCTGTCGAGCCCCAGATGATCGCCATAGACCCGCAGAAAACCGATTGCGTAAGCCGGGCCGGGCAGACGGTCCGGGCGACCCTCTTCGAGCGCGGCCAAATAGACAGGCTTGATCCGAAGCTCCCTCGCCACCTCGCCGAGATCGAGGCCGAGCGCGGCACGCTGTTGCCGCAGAACATCGCCGGCCGAGCGCGGCCCGGCCGGAGCCGGGGTTTCGTCTTCGGCTCCAATCTTCGCCCGCGGGGTGTTGGTCCGGTGAAACAAAGCGGTCAAACGGGTTGCCCTGCGGCGCGACCTTAACCAACGGGCTCCCCCGTGTCCAATCGCCCCGACCCGACCTTTTGCCTGCTCCAGCCATATCCGAGCCGCCAGGTGCTCCGGCCGGGGCGAGGCGGCGAGGATCGATCACAAGCCGTCCACGGGGCGCTCGCGCTCCCTGATCTCACAATGCGATCGCATGGTCCCGGGCATAGGCTTCGAGCTTTGGCCTGAGCGAATGGTCAGGTCTTTCACCGATTTCGCCGACATACTCGGCGACCGCGGCGGCATCGAGGCTGCGGATCATCGTCTTGACCGGGCCGATTGCCGTCCCGGCCATCGACAATGTCCGAAATCCCAGAGCGATCAGCACCATGGCCTCGATCGGGTTGCCCGCCATCTCGCCGCACATGCTCAGCGGCACCGCAGCCGCGCAAGTCTGCGCGACGACCTCGCGCAACAACGCCAGCATCGGCATCGACAGCGAATCGTAACGATCGGCAAGCCGTGGGTTACCGCGATCGCAGGCAAACAAAAACTGCAGTAAATCGTTGGTGCCGATCGACAGGAAGTCGATCCTTTGGCACAGGGCGGGCAGCTGCCACAGCAGCGCCGGCACTTCGAGCATGACGCCGGTCTTGACCGATGCGGGTAGCGTGCGGCCTTCGACGGCGGCGCGGGCGAGCTCCATATCGAGCAGCGCACGAGCCCGTTCGAGCTCCGCAAGCTCGGCAATCATCGGGAACTTGACGAGCAGGTCGCGGCCCTCGGCGGCACGCACCAAGGCACGCAATTGCTCGCGCAGCATCGCCGGCCGATCGAGCCCGATGCGGATCGCCCGCCAACCCATCGCCGGGTTGTCCTCTGCCGCATGCGGCAGGTAGGGCAGCAGTTTGTCGCCGCCGATGTCGAGGGTGCGGAACACCACCGGGCGACCGTCCGCCTGATCGAAGACGCTGCGATAGAATTCGGTCTGATCGTCGACTGCCGGAAAAGTATCGCGCACCATAAACGGAATTTCGGTGCGAAACAGTCCGACGCCTTCGGCGCCGGTTGCCGCCAATTGCGGCATGTCGATCAGCAATCCCGCATTCAGCAGCAGCTTGATTCCGACCCCGTCGCGGGTGATTGCCGGGGCGGTGCGCAGGCTGTCGTGGAGCGCGCGCCGGCGGGTTCGCGCCTCGACCGCCGCCGCCACCGAGTGCTGAATATCCGCGCTGGGCCTGATCAGGATTTGCGCATGATCGCCATCGACGATGATGATGTCGGCGTTCTCGATCCGGCTCGCCGCGTTCTCGACCCGGCCGACGACGGGAATGTCGAGAGCCCGGGCGACGATCGCCACATGCGCGGTCGGCGAACCTTCTTCGAGCACCAGGCCAACGATCCGGCGATGGGCGTAATCCAGCAGCTCGGCCGGACCCATTGCGCGGGCGACCAGGACGAACTCGGCGGGCAGCTCGGCCCATGCCGCACTCGGCGGCTGGTTCGACAGATGCTGCTGCAGGCGATTGGCGAGATCCTCGAGATCAACGAGCCGTTCGCGCAAATAGGGGTCGCTCGCCTGCATCATGCGGGTTCTGGTCTCGTCGCGAACTTTTTGCACCGCGGCCTCCGCGGTCAAGCCGCTGCGGATCGCGGCGGCGATGCGGGCGACCCAGCCGCGGTCGGCGGCAAACATCCGGTAGGTTTCCAGAATGTCGCGATGCTCGCCGTCGCCGAGCCCTTGGCTCGCCACCACGAGCCGATCGATCGACTCGCGCATCGCCGCGAGCGCATGCCGCAGCCGCTCGAGTTCCGAGTTGACGTCCTCGGCGACCACCTGCCGGATCGGAAGACGCGGTTCGTGCAGCACCGCGGGGCCGATCGCCAGCCCGGAATTGAGCCGAACGCCGACCAGCCGGACCGGGAGCATTCCACCGGCATGGCTCTGAGCAATTTCGTGCGGATTGACGAGTTCCCCGCTGGCGACGAGTTCGGCAACGATCATCGCGATCGTCTGCAGAACCTCGATCTCGTCCTCGGCATAGTGGCGCAACGTCCGGTTCTGAACGGCGAGCACGCCGAGGACCCGTCCGCCGCGCAGGATCGGCACCCCCATCAGCGAGTGATAGATCTCCTCGCCGGTCTCCGGCCGATAGGCGAATTCTGGGTGAGCCTGCGCGTCGGCCAAGGCCAGCGGGCGGGCCGTCGCCGCGATCAATCCGACGAGGCCCTCGCCGACCCGAAGTCTGGTTCGGTGCACCGCCTCCGGTCGCAGCCCTTCGGTGGCGAACAGTTCGAGTACTTCTCCCGCTCGCATGACATAGACCGAGCAGACTTCGGCGACCATCTCCGCGGCGACGATGCGAACGATGCGATCGAGCCGCTCCTGGGCGGTTGCGGAGCCGGCCATGATGTTGCGCAAGCGGCGCAACAAGCGGCGGGTTCCGCTGACGCCGCCCGAAACCTCGCTCATTCCGCGGCGCCCCGGCTCCCCGCCGAAGTTTGTGACGAAGATTGCAAGGATAAAATCACCGGATGCTGGCTGCTCGGGCGGCGAGCGGCGAGCGCCGCGGACGCCTGAGCGATCAGCTCCTCGAGTATCTCGGCAGTGCTCTGTTCCCGGGTCACAAATCCGACGCTCTGCCCGGCCATCAGCGAACCCGTGTCGATATCGCCCTCGATCACCGCGCGCCGCAGCGCGCCGGCCCAGAAGTGCTCGATCTCCAATTGTGCGGCTTTCTGCGACAGCTCGCCGCGCGCAAACCGCTCGACGATCGCGCGCTGGACGGTCCGAAATTTTTCGGTCGCCGGGTTCGCCAGCGCCCGAACCGGGATCACCGGGAAGCGGGGATCGAGCTGCAGAGAGGTGACCGCGTCGCGCGCCGCGGCACGGATGAATGCCTGCTTGAACCGCGGATGGGCAATCGATTCCGCGGCGCAGACAAATCGGGTGCCGAGCTGAACCCCGGCAGCGCCCATCTCGAGATAGGCCAGCATCGCCTCGCCGCGCCCGATGCCCCCGGCAACGAATATCGGGACCTCGTCCAGATGCGGCAGAATTTCCTGCGCCAACACCCCGGTCGAAACCGGCCCGACATGGCCGCCGGCCTCGCTGCCTTCGATGACGATCGCATCGGCGCCCATGCGCACGAGCTTGCGCGCAAAGCCGAGCGCCGGCGCAAAGCAAAACACCCGCGCGCCGCTCTCTTTGATCCGGCTCATCGCCGCACCACTGGGCAGGCCGCCCGCCAGCACGACGTGGCCGATGCGATGCTGGGCACAGACCTCGATCAATTCGATCAGCCGTGGGTGCAGCGTGATCAGATTGACCCCGAAAGGTTTCTTGGTCAGCGCTCCGGTCGCGGTGATTTCAGCGGATAGCAGCTCCGGCGACATCGACCCCGAGGCGATCACCCCGAAGCCCCCCGCATTGGAGATGGCGGCAACCAGATTGCGCTCCGACACCCAGGTCATCGCGCCGCCCATAATGGCAAAATCGCAGCCGAGCACCGCCCGGCCACGCGCCCACAGCCGGTCTAGCTCTTCGCGAAAACCCTCGGGCCCCGAACCTTGCCCACCCGCCGCACGCCGCCCGCCTGCTGGTGTAAATTCGGCCGCAGCGATGCCCTCGCTCATCCGACCGCGTCGAGCCCGTACGCCGTGTGCAGCGCCCGCAAGGCAAGCTCGGTGTATTCAGCGGCAATCAGGACGCTCACCTTGATCTCCGAGGTCGAGATCACCTGAATGTTGATCCCCTTCTCGGAAAGGGTCTGGAACATCTGCTTGGCGACCCCCGCGTGGCTGCGCATTCCGACCCCGATCACCGAAATCTTAACCACGTTGGAGTCGGGCCTCAACGCGGCGAACCCGAGCAGCCCACGCCTCTCCTCCAATACCGAGACTGCACGCTCCAGATCGGCCCGTGCGACTGTAAAGGTGAGGTCTGCGCGACCATCCTCCGCCATGTTCTGCACGATCATGTCGACATTGATCGCGTTGTCGGCGAGCGGTCCGAAGATGGCTGCCGCTACCCCCGGACGGTCCGCCACTTTCTGAACCGTGATCTTGGCTTCGTCGCGGCTATAAGCGATGCCGCTGACCACCTGGTGTTCCACAATCTCGTCCTCGTCAACCACTAGGGTTCCCGGGCTGTCGACAAAGCTCGACAAAACCTGGACCCGCACCCGGTGGTTCATTGCCATCTCGACCGAGCGCGTCTGCAACACCTTGGCCCCCTGCGAGGCCATCTCCAACATCTCTTCGTAGGTAATTTTACCGAGCTTGCGCGCGTTCGCAACGATCCGCGGATCGCTGGTATATACGCCGTCGACATCGGTGAAGATATCGCAGCGATCGGCTTTGAGCGCCGCCGCGAGGGCGACCGCAGAAGTGTCCGAGCCGCCCCGGCCGAGCGTGGTAATTCGCCCCCGCTGGTCGATGCCCTGGAACCCCGCAACCACCGCGACCTGCCCACGAGCCAGGCGACGGCTGACCTCGTCCACCTCGATTGCTTCGATCCGCGCCTTGCCGTGCACGCCATCGGTCCGGATCGGGATCTGCCAGCCGAGCCATGAGCGCGCATCGACCCCGAGATTTTGCAGCGCCAGCGACAGCAGGCCCGCCGTCACCTGCTCGCCGGAAGAGACGACGACGTCGTATTCCCGCGCATCGTGCAGGCGGCTCATCTCGCGCGTCCAGTCGACAAGCTGGTTGGTCACCCCTGCCATGGCCGAGACGACAACCGCGACCTCGTTCCCCGCCTCGACCTCGCGTCCGACCCGCCGGGCAACGTTGTTGATTCTCTCTACATCGGCGAGCGAGGTGCCGCCGTATTTCTGCACGAGTCGCGCCATGTCCCTGTGAACACCGTTCGAGCCGTTGCCGGGTTGCGATTTCGACCACATACTCCTTTCTGGGCGATCAAGCCATCCGGCAAAGGGCCGAAGAGGAAGGATCAAGCCGTGTTCGCAAGCGGCGCCACCGTCGATGACAAGGAATTGGTGCGCTTTGCCGCGCAAGCCGATGCTTGGTGGGACCCCGAGGGCAGCTTCCGCGCGTTGCACCGGCTCAATCCGACCCGGCTCGGTTTCATCCGCTCGCGGCTGCTGGCGCATTTCCACCGCGATCCCGCTCAGCTGCAGCCGTTTACCGGGCTGACCCTGCTCGACGTCGGGTGCGGCGGCGGCCTCGTGGCCGAGCCGATGACGCGTCTCGGCTTTAGGGTGACCGCCATCGATGCGGGCGCCGAAGCGATCGAGGCGGCGCGGGCGCACGCGCAGAGCGCCGGTCTCGAAATCGACTATCGCCTCGCCGCCGCCGAAGCGGTCGCCGAGGCCGGCGAGCGTTTCGATGCGGTGTTGGCGCTCGAGGTGATCGAGCACAGCGCCGATCGCGACGCCTTTTGCCGAGTGCTCGGATTGCTGGCGGCGCCGGGCGGGGCGGTCATCGCCGCGACCCTCAACCGCACCGCTCGATCATTCGGCCTGGCGATCGTCGGCGCCGAATACATCCTGCGCTGGCTGCCGCGCGGGACCCACGACTGGCGCAAGTTCTCGCGCCCCTCCGAATTGATCCTCGGTCTGCGCCGAAATCATCTGCGCACCACCGAGGTCGCCGGGGTCAGCTACGATCCGGGCGGCGGCGAGTGGGTGCTGTCGCCGGATATCGGGGTCAACTATATGGTAATGGCAGTGCGGCAGTGAGCCGTCTGCCCGCCTCGTCAGCCGTCGCTGGGCGGGATCCACGGGATCTGGCCAAAGCTTATCCCCTCATCGGCCAGCTGATGCGACTCGGCCTCGCTCGCTTCGCCGTAAATGCCGCGCGGATCGGTCTCGCCGTAATGAATGCGCCGCGCTTCCTCGGCAAACCGGCCGCCGACGTAATCGCAATGGGTTTCGACCTGCCGCCGCATCTCGATCAGCGCCTTGCGCATCTGGGCCAGCGCCACCGCGGGCGGCGGCGTCTCGCGCGAGCGGCCGAGCCGGGGCGCCATCACCGCTTTCTCGACCGAGGTGTCGCCGCAATAAGAGCAGGCGATCTCGCCCGCCGCGTGCTGCGCCTCAAACCCGTCGCCATCACGGAACCATCCCTCGAATTCGTGGTTCCGGGCGCAGCGCAAAGTGAACAAAATCATCGAGCCGAACTCCTCGCCGACCGTTTTACACCGGCATCCCAGTTTCCTGCAACTCTGGGACGATAACATTGGAAAATCCTGCTCAATCCAAAACCTCGGCAGCTCCGTCGGGCTGGATCGCGCGGTTTTTGTCGCTGGTCAGACCAGGCGGGCTGGTGCTCGACCTGGCGGCTGGCGCCGGACGTCACGTGCGGCTGCTGCGCGACCGCGGCTTTGCCGTCCGCGCCGTCGATCGCGACGCCTCGACTCTGATCCCCTCCGCCCAACCCGGTTGTGAAATCGTCGAGCTCGACCTCGAATCCGCGACCGGATGGCCGCTCGGCGGCGGCTATGACGGCATCGTCGTCGCCAACTACCTGCATCGCCCGCTGCTGCCCGCGATCGGCCAGGCACTCGCCCCGGGCGGGGTTCTGATCTATGAGACCTTCGCCGTTGGCAACGAACGCCTGGGACATCCGCGCAATCCGGATTTCCTGTTGCGGCCGGGCGAGTTGCTCGCGGCCTTCGCCAGCCTCACGATCGTCGCCTTCGAGCAAGGCTTGGTCAGCAAGCCGCGGCCGGCCGTTATCCAACGACTTGCCGCTGTGGCCGGCCCTCCGGGCCGGCTCCCGGAAGAACCCCGTTGAGCAGCGATCGGGTGGGGAGGGATCCAATACGGTCACGCTGCGGAAGTACGCACGAAGTTTGCTGTTCTGACCTCGTTTCATGATTCGTCCGCGGAGGTCGGGCGGCGCTTGAACACGATGATAGGGGATTGGGAACAGTTGACAGATCCATGGGGGGCACGTCTTTTCGGCCACCCTCTGGGTCGGCGTTGGCACCGGACTGACCGGGCGTAATATAGGGAGTGCATCATGCGTTTCGGATTGTTCGGCGGCGCGCGCACCGAGATCGGCGAGCAGGCTAGCGACAGCCGGATCTACACCGATTACATCGATTATATCTGTGAAGCCGAGGCACTCGGTTTTCACAGCGTCTTTCTGGTCGAGCACCATTTCACCGGGTTCGGCCAGATCTCGGCGACCCTGAGCTTTCTGACCTACCTGGCCGCGAAAACCTCGCGCATCAGGCTCGGCACCGCCGTCTTGGTGTTGCCGTGGCACAACCCGGCCCTGCTCGCCGAGCAGGCGGCGACATTGGACCTGCTGTCCAACGGGCGGCTCGATCTCGGTATCGGCAAAGGCTATCGCTGGGGCGAGTTCCACGGCTTCTGCATGCCGATGGAGGACGCCCAGGAGCGCTACGACGAGGCGGTCGAATTTCTGCGCAAGGCGTGGACGACGAAAGGCCGCTTTTCGCATCACGGCAAGCGCTGGAATTACGAGGATGTCGTGATCGAGCCCGCGCCGGTGCAAAAGCCGCATCCGCCGCTATGGATCGGCGCCCAGAGCGCGCCCTCTGTCCGCAAGGCCGCCGAGGACGGGTTCAACCTGCTGCTGGGCCAGGCCGGCAGCCCCGATCTCGTCGCCGAGAACATCGGGATTTACCGCAAGGCGATCGAGGCGCAAGGCCGGCAATTCGACCCGATGAGTGTCGGGCTGACCCGGGCATTGCATATCGCGACGAACCCGGTCGAGCGCGAGGCGGCGCACGAATTGCGCATGACCTTTATGCGCAACGTGCAGCAGCTGTCGCTGTCGCCGACAGGCGAATCCCCGACCATCGGCCGCCCGCGCCGCGCGATGTCGGTCGAAGACATGCGCCGGGCCACCGAGACCGACGCGCTGATCGGCACACCCGAAGAAATCGTCGGCCGGCTCAAACGGCTTCAGGCGGGCGGCGTCGAATACGTGATGGTCATCGATGTCGGCGGCTCGCGCGCGGCGCTCAGAACCTTCGCCCGCGAAATCATGCCGGAATTCACCCGCCCTTAAGAAGGGCTAAGCCATCATCGCGGCGAAAGGCGTGCAATGGGCCGCGGCAGCTGCTGTTAGCGCTTGCCTGGAACAACCTGCCGCCGCATGATCGTTTGAGGTTTACGGAACAGGCCATGAACATGAAGCGTATCGATCCGCGCGCCGCCGGCGCGCTGGCGCTGCTGGTCTCCTTGGCGGCCTGTGTCGCCCCGCCGCCAGGGCCGACAATCCCGGTCGCACCTGGACCCGGAAAATCGTTCGCCGCGTTTGCCGCCGATCAGAATTTCTGCGGTCAATACGCCGCCTCGCAAACCGCTCCCGCAGCCGCTGCCGCCAACAACCAGGCGGTCGGCACCGCGATCATCGGCACCGCGATCGGCGCCGGTCTCGGCGCCGCGATCGGCGGCGGCCGCGGCGCTGCGATCGGCGCCGCCTCTGGCGCAGGTTTCGGCACGGTGGTGGGCGCCAACAGTTCGGCCTACGCGCAGATGTCGCTGCAGCAGCAATACGACGTGATCTATGGCGAGTGTATGCAAGCGCACGGCAATCAGGTGCCCGGCTTCGCGCCGCCGCCGGGCGCGCCGCCGTTTTCCGGGCAGCCGGGCTATGCACCGCCGCAGCCTTATGGCGGCCCGCCCGGCTATTCCCCGCCGGGCTACGCACCGCCGCCCTATTGAGCACGGACCCGTGTCCAGGCCGATCGGGGGCGCCGGGCTCAGCGGTGGCCGCTCTTTCGGTTGTCGGTCAGATAAACCTGGCCCAGACCGCGGCGGCGCGCCAGCGAGCGCGCCCAGACGACCGCCTCCTCGTCGGTGTCGAAGTGGCGGATCATCGGCGCCATCTTGGCCGTGCCGCCATTGTCTTCCCACTCTTCGACCAGGCTCGCACACACGCCGGCCTGCGCTAGATCGAGGGTCAGCGTCAGCTTCATCGAGAGCCGCCTTTCGCGCCGTTCTTTCCAGTCGCCAACCCCGTTCACTCCGGTCGCCAACCCCATTTTTCAGTTCGCCGACAACAGCGATCCAGGCTACACCGTGGCGGCAAGGCTGATCTAGAGGCGGGAGGACGGGATGCTGGATTTGCGCATTCGCGGCCGCAAGGCCATCGTGTGTGCGGCGAGCAAAGGGCTGGGGCGGGCCTGCGCCACGGCCTTGGCGCGCGCCGGGGTCGAATTGACGATCACCGCGCGCACCCGCGAGACCTTGGAAGAGACCGCCGACGAGATCCGCAAGGAAACCGGCGCCAAGGTGACCGCGGTCGCCGGCGACATCTCGACCGAACCCGGCCGCGCCGCCGCGCTCGCCGCCTGCCCCGCGCCCGACATCCTGGTCAACAATTGCGGCGGGCCGCCGCATGGCGATTTTCGCGAATGGTCGGTCGAGGACTGGCAAAAGGCGGTCAACGCCAACATGCTGACCCCGATCATGCTGATCAAGGCTACGGTCGACGGCATGTGCGAGCGGAAATTCGGCCGCATCGTCAACATCACCTCGGGCTCGGTCAAGTCGCCGATCGCCAATCTCGGCATGAGCAACGGCGCGCGCGCCGGACTCACCGCTTTCTGCGCCGGCATCGCGCGTCAGGTGGCCAAATACAATGTGACGATCAACGGCCTCCTGCCCGGCCCGTTTCTGACCGACCGGCTGCGTTCAGGCATCGAGTACGAGGCGCGGCGGCAGAACATCACCTTCGAAGAGCTGCTGGCCAAACGCGGCCAGGCGAACCCGGCCGGAAGGGTCGGCGATCCGGCCGAGTTCGGCGATGCCTGCGCTTTTCTGTGCGGTGCTTCGTCCGGCTTCATCGTCGGTCAGAACCTGCTGCTCGACGGCGGCGCTTTCAACTCGACGATGGGGTAAAGCCCGCGCCGCCGGCCCCGGCGTCGCCTAGCGCTGAGCGGCGGCCCCGCCCGGTCCGGCGGCCCCGCCCGGTCCGCGGCAGGCGGGTTCTGAACCGGCTATGATCCGGAGAATGGCCAACCGCCGCTGGTGAGGCAGCGGCGACGGCCAGGCGCCAGCGGAAAATCTAAGTATAGTTAAATTAATTACGAATATAGATTTATTAATCTTATATTTTATCGAAAAATCGGCTTCTCTTCGGTAAATTCGTACGTCGCGGGCAAAGACCGCCAGCGGCATAAGAATTCCCAAGAGGACCAGTGTTATGAACATCCTGCGCAAGTCGCTGACGATCGCAGTATTGACCACCGCCGCGGGATTTGCATCCCAGGCGCGCGCAGAGATCTTTCTGTCGGCCACGGATGGCGTCAACACCGGTGCGACCAATGATTCCGGAAGCCCCGGAACTGCGTCCTATTCCGGGACCATCGGCAATTTCACCGCCAGTATCGACATCGGCGCCGGGTTCCCAGCGATCGGAGCGGCGTCGGACCCGATCCTCGATCTGACGTCGCTCGATCTGACCACCGGCACGTCGGGCGGCACCCTGACGGTTTCGCTGACCGAGACCAATTTCACCACCACCGCCTCCAAGGAATTCCTGAGCAGCATCACCGGCATCTATTCGAACAGCAGCGCGCAGATGACGACCTATTACGATACGGCGAACACGCAATTTGGCACGGGTACGCTACTATCCAGCGGATTATCCGACAATCAGGCGAGCCTCGTCTTGCTGCCGCCGATTACCGGGCCTTACTCCTTGACCGAGATCCTGACGATAACCGCGGGTTCGAACAGCCTGACGAGCATCGATGCCGCTATTGTCGATGCGCCCGAGCCCGCATCGCTGTCGCTGCTCGGCGCGGCCTTGCTCGCGCTGGGGATGTTCGGCTGGCGGCGCACTGCGCCAACCCGCTCTGCTGCGGTGAGCCCTGCCAGTGTGTAAGGCGCCGGTGGCCGTCGGGCGGCTCTCATTCCGGCCTTGACGCTACCGCCTCCGGGCGCCGATCGGCCTCCTCGCGCAGCCATTTGCGAAACGCCCGAATTTTGGGCCGTTCGAGCGCGCCCGGTGCGGTGACGATGTAGTAGGCGAACTGGTCGGGCAGCGCCAAGGAGAACAGCCGCACCAGCCTCCCGGCGGCGAGATCGGCGGCGGCGATCGTGCTATAGGCCAGCACCACGCCATGGCCGGCGATCGCCGCATCGAGCGCCAGGTGCATGTTGTTGAAACTGAGCCCGGCGGTCGCCGGCACATCCTTGACGCCGGCGGCCTTGAGCCACATCGGCCAGGTCGGCACCAGCGGATCGCGCTCGATTGCTTGATCATGAATCAGCGCATGGTGGCGGAGGTCGTGCGGGGTGCGCAACGGCGGTCCGGCGGCGAGCAGCTGCGGGCTGCACGCCGGAAACACCTCGTTGGTAAACAGCTTCTCGACCTCGAGCCCGGGGTAGTGCCCAGTCCCATATCGGATGGCGATGTCGAAATCGCCCTTGGTTAGGTCGACGACCTCATCGGTAGCAGAAATCCGCACATCGACCTCGGCGCATATTTCCTGAAACCGATGCAGGCGCAGCACCAGCCACTTGGCGGCGAACGAGGGCGACGCGGTCACGGTCAATGTCCCGGTGTCGTTGTGCGCCCGCAAGCGCCTGACCGATGACTGAATTCCGTAGAACGCCTCGGACAGGCCGGGCAACAGCACCCGCGCCGACGCGGTCAGCTCGACCGACCGGCTGAGGCGATGAAACAGCCTGACCCCGAGATCCTGCTCCAGGGCATGAATTTGATGGCTGATCGCCGCCGGGGTGACGAACAGCTCCTCGGCGGCTTTGCTGAAGCTCATGTGGCGCGCCGCCGCCTCAAAGGCGCGCAGCGCCCCGAGCGGGGGCAGACGGTCGTTATCAGGCATGAGTGAATCTAAGGCATCCCTGAAAAACTCTCGTTTGTGGGGGCGGTCTATACCCCCTACATCCACCGCAGGCAAGATCTCGACCGGTATGTCGAGAATGAACGCTGAGTTTAGGAGATTTCATATGAGCGCGATCCGGTTCGAAGCGGCGCGCGAGCAGTTCGCCGGGGCCCGGGAGGGCTCCATGCTGCAACGGGCGAGCGCTGGCGCGCGACGGATATTGGCGACGTCACGCGAATGGCGCCGGCGCGCCCGTGACCGCGCCAGTCTCGGTGCCCTCGACGACAGGATGCTCGCCGATATCGGGATCAGCCGAGCCGATGCCGAGTTTCTGGCCAACAAGCCGTTCTGGAGGGAGTGATGCCTCCGGTTATCGGGACGACCGCCGGATGGGCCCGGCCGGGAACGCAGACACCGTCCGGTGGCTGGGCGACGGGCGCGCTCCACGCCGTTCGCCGTGCCGTAAGCACCTTGGTTCTTCGATCGGCCCCGGTTTCGCCGGCGCCGAACCTATCGAAAGAGTTCCAACATTCGCCGGAATGGCGCAAATTCCTGTGCTTTTGACGCGCTCCGGCTTGTTTCGACCCGTCGACCCGCAATCTGACAACCCCAACGGAGGATCGAACGATGACTGGTTTTGCCGATCTGCCCTATGTCGAGGGCGAGCTGAACTATCTCGCGCCGATGGCCGAGCGCCCGCGCTACTACGCCTATGAGACGGCACCAGGCGAGGTCCGCTCGAACATGACCCACGAGCCGCATCGGATGCATATCCGCGACATGCGGCCGGTCGCCTCGGAAATCGAGCTCGACCGCCAGGGCTTCGCCCTGGTCGAGCAGAACACCGCGGTGCGCGACTTCTGGGATGATGACGAGGTGCGCCGGGTCTACTACCCGGAGGCGGAGCGCTTTATCGCCGAGCAGACCGGCGCCAGCCGCGTCTTCATCTTCGACCATCTGCAGCGCCGCCGCGTGGCGGGCCAGGGCGACCGCTCGGCCGGCGGGCCGCGCCAGCCGGCGACCCGGGTCCATGTCGACCACACCGCGCGCTCTGGCCCACAGCGGGTTCGCGACCTGATGGGCGACGACGCCGAGGAGTTGCTGAAGGGGCGGGTCCAGGTGATCAATTTGTGGCGCCCGATCCGCGGCCCGTTGCAAGACGCGCCGCTCGCGGTGTGCGATGCCCGCACAGTCGATCAGAAGGATCTGGTGCCGTCAGACCTGGTTTATCGCGATCGGGTCGGCGAGACCTATTCGGTCACGTGGAACCCGGCGCATGAATGGTACTACGTGCCGCAGATGCGGCGCGACCAGGCGCTTCTGCTCAAGATCGCCGACACCAAAACCGATGGTCGCGCGCGCTTTATGCCGCACACCTCGTTCACCGATCCTACGACCCCGCCCGACGCCTTCCCGCGTGAAAGCATCGAGCTGCGCACCCTCGTCTTCCACCCGAACTGAGCCCACTCCCACCCGGCCCGGCGATGTTCTGCTGGGCCGGGAACGGGGCCGGAGCCCTATCTTCTCCAAAATCTGTCACGCTTTCCCGCTTGGAGCCGCCAATCATTGGCGGCTCACCCGTCGTGCTTCTCGGCTAGCTGCTTCGACGAGGATGGCGAGACAGCCGAGAACGAGAATGCCGCCGCCGACTAGCGGCCCGACCCGCCATACCCCGACCAGGGCGGCGACCACCGCCACCAGGAAAAGAGTAGCCAGGGTGAGCCTGGCGTCGGCGAGGAACATGCCGACGAGCTCTTTCAAAACCTCGCGGATGATGTTCATTGAATTGCCTCCGCCGCCGGCCGCCGGAGCATGGATGCAGCGGCAATGCCGACCGAGAGAAACAGGACGGCGAAAGCCCCCAAGGCGAAATCCTGGCCCGGCCAATTGATGCCGAGCCCTTCTCCGGTCCAGAACACGCCGAAGGCCGACAACATGACGCCGATGCCGAATTTCAGGGTGTTCTCGGGCACCTTCGCGAGCGGCTTGCGGACGGCGACGCCGATGGCGAGGATGGCGAGGCACGCCGCCAGCGCCCCGACCCCGGCCGGCCATAGAAGGCCGCGGCCGGCGCCCACGGCGATCACGATAAACACGACTTCGAGCCCTTCCAGCAGGACCGCCTTGAAGGCGGTCAGGCCGGCGATCCAATCAAGCGAGGTCGGCTGATGACGGGCGGAGTCCGCCAGTTGCCCTGTCTCGGACGCGAAGATCGCCGCCTCGTCGTGGAGCGGGATGACGCCTGCCGCGCGCAGGATCGCCTTGCGCAGCCATCCCATCCCGAGGAGAAGAAGCAGAACCCCGATCGCGAGCTGGAGGGGATGAAGCGGAACCCGGTCGAGAAGCGGGCCGAGCCCGGCGATCAGCACTCCCAGAACGCCAAGCGCACCGGCGGCGCCACAGGCCGCCGGCCGCCAGCCGCGCAGCGTTGCGACCGCGAGAACAATGGTGAAGGCCTCGACCGCCTCGACCAGCGACGCGAGGAAGGCAGAGCCGACGGCGGGTGCCGCCACGCTCCAGGCTATTGGGTCCATTTGCAATCCTCGAGAGCCGTAGTACATACGACGACAACGACCACATAATGGTAGCGAACGCGACGCACGTCAATACGGGTGCATGTCAACAAGGAGCAGCCTGTGCCGGCGGTGCCAAGCTTCGAGGCGAGAATTGCCGAACGGTTCGGGCAGATGAGCCCGGCCGAGCAACGCGTCGTTCGGTTCTTTCGGGACCATCGCGAGGAGGTCTTGATCGCCTCGGCGGCGGCACTGGCGGCAAAGGCGCAAACCAGCGACGCCACGGTGGTGCGCGCGGCCAAGGCGCTCGGCTTTTCGGGTCTCGACGATCTGCGCCGGACCCTGGCCGACGAACTGCGCCACTCACTATCACCGGCCGAACGCCTCAATCGAACCTTGGGCGAGGTTGGCAGCAGCCTGTCGGCCGCCTTCGAGACCACATTGGATATCCACCTGCAATGCCTTGAAAGCCTTCGCCGCTCGATCTCTCTCCAGCAATTTGAGCAGGTCGTCGACGCCATCGCGATGGCGCGGCGAACTCTTGTCTTCGGCATTGGACCGTCGAGCGCCATCGCCGACTATCTCGTTATCCAGCTCGGCCGCTTCGGTCTCGATGCCGCCAGCCTGACGAACACCGGCCTGCTGTTTGCCGACGATCTGCGCAAGCTGCGTGAGGGCGATCTCGTCATCATGCTGGCCTATGGGCGCGTCTATGCCGAGTTGGCCGCTCTTGTGGATGAAATCGGCCTGCTCGGGCTGCGCTCGTTCCTGTTTACGGACACCCTCGCCGCCCCCCTGCGACACCGAGTCGACCTGGTCCTTCCCGTGGCGCGCGGGCACGCCGAGATGCTGAGCATGCACACCGCCACCCTCGGCCTCGTCGAAGCGCTGCTCGTCGGAGTGGCGACAAAACGGCCGAACGAAACGCTCGCGAGCCTCGAAGAACTCAACCAGGCACGCCAAAAGCTCGTGGGGCGGCCGATGAAGCTGCGCGCTTCCCAATCGGCAATCCGCGACAAGAAGCGCACCCCTCATTCGTCGTCGTAACTGCCAAGGGCGCGCCGTCCGGACCTCTCGCCGATCTGGGAACCGGCGGAAGGCGCCGGCTGTTTTAAAGCGCGTAGTCAACCGCAAGGACGCAGACGAATGATGCCTGGCGCCGCGTTCGCTCAGACCTATCCTCCCGCCCCGACGCCGGTCGCTCCGCCCGCTCCGATCGCCGGCTCGAGCACGTCGACGACAACCAGAGTGGCACCTGGACCAAATGGGGGCTACCACACGTCGACAACCCACAAAGGCGTCGACATCAACGGGAACCAAGTCACTGCAAAGCACTCCTACAATAAAGGCATCTCCGGCAGCACGGAAACACGGACCAGGTCCGAGACGGACCCGGGCGCCGGCACCACGACAACCCGCTCGAAAACGACCACCTCTCCGCAGTAGAAGGCGGCTTTAGCAGAAGCCTCGCCGATCGGCGAGGCTGTAGCGCCGGCGCCGTGCCGGACCACCCCCGTCTTCCACAGCTTGTGGATCGTTATTGCCGGCCGTTCCGCTCGCCCGCGGTGATAGCCTCGCCGCCATGGAAACAATGTTGGCCTCTCGGGTCACGCCGCTGCGCGACACCGACCCCGAACTGATCCGCACCCCACCCTACAACACCGAAGCCGAGCAGGCGCTGTTGGGCGCGCTGCTGATCAACAACATGGCGTTCGCGAGGGTGTCGGAGTTTCTGCTGCCCGAGCATTTCGGCAACGCGGTGCACGCCCGCGTCTTCGCCGCGATCGGCAAGCTGATCGAGCGCGGGCAGATCGCCAACCCCGTCACTCTCAAAAACCTGTTCGATCAGGACGGCGCGCTCGCCGAGATCGGCGGGGCGCAATACTTGGTCCATCTGGTCAGCGGCGCGGTGACGATCATCAACGCCGAGGATTACGGCCGCGCGATCCACGACCTCTACCTGCGGCGTCAGCTGATCGCGCTCGGCGAGGATGTGGTCAACGACGCCTTTCGCCACGATCTCGACGACCGGGCGACCGAGCAGATCGAACGGGTCGAGAAAAAACTGTTCGATCTCGCCACCGCGGGTCAGAGCGAAGGCGGCTTTCACCCCTTCACCGTGCCGCTGACCAGTGCGATCAACATGGCCGAGGCGGCGTTCAAACGCAGTGGCAAGACAGTCGGCGTCGCCACCGGCTTTGTCGATCTCGACCAGAAGCTCGGCGGGCTGCATCCCTCCGACCTGGTCATCCTGGGCGGCCGGCCGTCGATGGGCAAATCGGCGCTCGCCACCAACATCGCCTTCAACGCGGCCAAGGCCTACCGGGCGGGCCGCGCCGCCGACGGCCGGGTCGTCGCCGAGGACGGCGCCGTGGTCGGGTTCTTTTCCCTCGAGATGTCGGCCGAGCAGTTGGCTGCCCGTATTCTGGCCGAGGAGTCCGGGATTTCCTCGGACCGCATTCGTCGCGGCGATGTCAGCCATGAGGATTTCGACCGCTTCGTGCAGGCGAGCCATAACCTTCAGTCGCTGCCGCTGTTCATCGACGACACCCCGGCGCTCAGCGTCTCCGCCTTGCGTACGCGGGCACGGCGGCTGATGCGCCAGCAGGGCCTCGGCCTGATCGTCGTCGATTATCTGCAGCTGATGCGCCCCTCGGTCCAGGTGCGCAGCTTGGAAAACCGGGTGCAGGAAATCTCCGATATCACCCGCGGCCTGAAGGCGGTGGCCAAGGAGCTCGATGTGCCGGTGCTGGCGCTGGCGCAATTGTCTCGCGCGGTCGAGCTGCGCGAGGACAAGCGGCCGATGCTGGCCGATCTGCGCGAATCGGGCTCGATCGAGCAGGACGCCGACGTCGTCATGTTCATCTTCCGCGAGGAATACTATCTATCGCGGGGACAGCCATTGCGCCGAGCCGATGAAACCGATGACAAGTACAACGACCGCTACGAGCGCTGGCAGGACCGGTTCAACGAGGTCTACGGGCTCGGCGAAGTCATCATCGCCAAGCAGCGGCACGGGCCGATCGGCACGATCAAGCTGCATTTCGAGGCCGAAACCACCAAGTTCGACAATTTCATCGGTCCCGATCACCTGCCGCCGGGGGCGTGAGCGGTTTGCCGGCGCGCATCGGGATATCTGCCGGTGAGCGCAGGGGTGCTGCATCTCCATGCGCGCGTGCGCGGGGCCGCAGCCGCCGGCGCCGTCTTTGCGATGCTGGACGAGCTTGCCCCAGCCGTCTCCGCTTTCGAGAACGCGCCCGAAGAGTGGCGGCTCGAAGCCTATCCCCACGCATCGGTGCTGACCCCGGAGCTGTCGGCGCGCCTGGCGCTTGCCGCCGCCGCGGCCGGTGGCGAAGTGGCGGAAATCGTCGAGGAACGACTGCTCGACCGCGACTGGCTCGCCGAAAATCAGCTCGCGTTTCCGCCATTGCGCATCGGCCGGTTTTTTGTCTACGGCTCGCATTACCGCGGCAAGGTGCCGGCGGGCGCGATCGGGATCGTGCTCGACGCAGCGACCGCGTTCGGCACCGGCGAGCATCCCTCGACCCGCGGCTGCCTGATCGCGCTTGACGCCCTGGCGCGGCAGCGGCGCATCGCCGCTCCGCTCGATATCGGCACCGGCACCGGAATACTGTCGATCGCCGCAGCCAAGCTGCTGCAGCGAAAAGTCCGAGCGAGCGATATCGATCCGGGTTCGGTCGCGGTCGCCCGCCACAACATCGCGCGCAACGGCGTCGCGTCCTTGGTGCGGGTGCGCCGCGCCCCCGGCTATCGCGGTTGCGGGCGGCGCCGGCGCCGGTACGATTTGATCCTTTCGAACATCCTGGCGCGCCCGCTGGCGCTGTTGGCCGCCGATCTGGCCCGTGCGCTGGCCCCCGGCGGCCGGGCGGTGCTGTCGGGATTGCTGCGTCGGCAGGAGCCGATCGTGCTGGCCCCGCATCGCGGCTTGGGCATCGTGCTCGAGCGCCGTATCGTCATCGACGGTTGGTCGACCCTGATATTGCGTGCGGGATCGATCCGAGAAATGACGATGGGGGCCGCGGCCCCCATCTATCGATCAGGTTTGAGATTGGCTCGCGGCGAAACGCCGGTCAGGCCGCCTTGCGCCGGCCAAAAGCCGCCGGCTTCCGCGACGCTGCGGGCGTCGCCGACCGGGCCGCCTTCCGATCGGCTGCCAGCACCGCTCGGATCTCCGAGCGGCAGATGCCGATATCGGCCAGCGAGCGGTCGTCGAGCGCCATCAGTTCGTCATAAGCGCGTTGCTGGCGCCGCCAGGCTGAAACCGCCTTCCCGGCCGAGATGAAGAGGTTGAGAAACGACATCATGCATACTCCCCGTGCATCGTTCTGCTGCACTGCACCAAAATCTGGTGTTGCATCGCAGCATCTGCCAGAGCGTTGTTGCAATTCAGCTATGCCCGGTTTCTGATTGCATGCGCAGCGCGGGATGAGGAGCAAGCGATGACCCTGAACGGCTCGGCGAATGGATCGGCCCCCAAGCGGGGCGAGTTCGCGCGACTGCTGCGCGAGGCGCAATCGGCCTACGATCCCCAGGGTGTCGAAGCGCTGATCGCCGGTGTCCTCGGCGCTCCGCAGGAGGTCGGCGCAAGCTGGCACATGCTTGTTGCCGACCCGGTGACGCCGGCCCTGGCCCGGGCGCTCGAAGCGCTGCGCAACGAGATCGCGTCCGGCTATCGCGACGGTCTCGCCCGCGAGGATTTCGCAATCCTGCCGTCCGCCGAGCGGCTCGCCCGCCTGCGCTACGAGCTCTCGGCGCGGCGCCTCGACGGATTCATCGTCCCGCGCTCGGACGAGCATCAGGGCGAGTACGTGCCGCCGCGCGGCCAGCGCCTCGCGTGGCTCACCGGCTTTACCGGCTCGGCCGGGCTGGCCGTGGTGGTGGGCCAGCGCGCGGCTCTCTTCGTCGACGGCCGCTACACCTTGCAGGCGGCGCAGCAGGTCGATGAGAAACTGTTCGAAATCCACCATCTGGTCGACGACCCGCCACAGCACTGGATCGGCCGCGCCCTGACCGCCGGCGCCGTGCTCGGCTACGACCCGTGGCTGCACACGCCACACGAGGTCGAGCGGTTCCGCATCGCGGCGGAGAAGGCCGGGGCGAACTTGCGTGCGGTCGCCGACAACCCGCTCGACCGGGTCTGGCCGGGTCAGCCGGCCGCGCCCCTGGCCCCGGTGGTGCCGCACCCCGACGAATTTGCCGGCGAGCCCGCGCACGCGAAACGCACCCGGCTCGCCCGCGCCCTGGCCGAGGAAGGCGTCGCGGCGGTAATCCTGACGATGCCCGAATCGATCGCCTGGCTGCTGAACATCCGCGGCGGCGACGTGCCGCACACGCCTTTGCCGCTGTCCTTCGCCATCCTGCGCGGCGATGCCACGCTCACCCTGTTCGTCGACCACCGCAAGCTCGCCCCCGGCCTCGACCGCCATCTCGGTAATGCGGTGACCGTGGCCGAGCCCGATCAACTGGGGCCGGCGCTCGATGCGCTCGCCGGCGAAGGTGGCCGGGTGCAGGCCGATCCGGCGAGTGCCGCGGCGTGGCTTTTCGACCGGCTCGAAGCAGCCGGGGCCAAGCTCCATCGCGCCGCCGACCCGTGCACCTTGCCCAAGGCGTGCAAGAACAGGGTCGAGGTTGAGGGCACCCGCGCGGCGCACCGCCGCGACGGTGCGGCATTGACCCGCTTTCTCGCCTGGCTGGCGCAAGAGGCGCAGAAGGGCGGCCTCTCCGAGATCGCCGCCAGCGATCGGCTCGAAGCTTTTCGCCGCGGGGGCGAATATTTCCGCGATCTGAGCTTTCCGACGATCTCCGGCGCCGGGTCGAACGGCGCCATCGTCCACTACCGGGCGATGCCGGAAACCGAAAAGCACCTCGAACCCGGCACCCTCTATCTGTTGGATTCGGGCGCGCAATATCTCGACGGCACCACCGATGTGACGCGCACGGTAGCGATCGGCGAGCCTTCGGCCGAGATGCGCGACCGCTTCACGCGCGTGCTCAAGGGCCACATCGCGCTGGCCCTGGCGCGGTTCCCGAAGGGCACCAGCGGGACCCAGCTCGATGCCTTTGCGCGGCGCGGGCTGTGGCAGGTCGGGCTCGATTACGACCACGGCACCGGGCACGGTGTCGGCAGCTATCTCGGCGTGCACGAGGGGCCGCAGCGCATCTCGAAGGCGCCGAGCACCCAGCCGCTCTTACCCGGCATGATCGTCTCGAACGAGCCCGGCTATTACAAGACCGGCGCCTACGGCATCCGAATCGAAAATCTGGTGCTGGTGCAGCCCTCGGACGGTGCGGCCGAGCGCGAGATGCTGGGCTTCGAAACCCTGACCCTGGCCCCGATCGACCGCACCCTGGTCGATCCCTCACTGCTCGACGACGACGAGATTGCCTGGCTCGACCGCTACCACGCCCGCGTCCGCGAAGTGCTGACCCCGCTCGTCGATTCCGACACGGCCCGCTGGCTCGCCGAGGCGACCCAGCCGATCAGGTTAGCTCCTGGACCTCCTCCCGCGGTTCAGGTCGCTCCCTCGCCCCGCGAGGCGGGGAGAGGGCCTGGGTGAGGGGCCTTTACCTATCCTCGGCCGCGCGCCGGGCCTGCTGCGCCGCCTCCCAATTCCGCCCGTCGAAGAACTGGCTCGGCCGCAGCGCCGCCGGATCGAGCGCGTCGAGACAGCGGGCGTTGACGCTGATCTTGTCCGGGTCCGATCGCGGCACATAGAACGGGTGCATGCCGCAATGCCGGCAAAAAATGTGCCGGGCGGTGTGGGTGTTGAACTGATAGGTAGCAAGCTCCTCGCCGCCCTGCAGCAGCTCGAATTCCTCCGGCGGCACGATCAGATGCAGGATGCCCTTCTTCGTACAGACCGAGCAGTTGCATTCGAGCAAATTCGCCAGATCGGCGCGCACGCGAAACCGCACCTGCCCGCAATGACAGCTGCCTTCATAAGTCTCGATCATCTCCAGCGCCTCCGCTGAGCTCGAACCCATTTTGCAGACTATCACGGTGTGCAAGCGCGGCCGACCCGAACCACGGCCTTCAATCTCCCGTGAAGACGCGCTATCTTTCGGCAAGGAAAAAAGCCGATGGCTGAAACGATCACCCTCGAATTTCTTGCCGCGCAGCAACGTCGCACGCTCGACGAATTAGGCGCGATCCGCGTCGAGATGGCCGTCATGCGCACCGAGTTCGTGACGATCCGTGACGACATCACGGTATTGACCGCAATCGGCGTGCGCCAGGAAAATACACTCAAAGCCGTGCTCGACCAATTACGGACGATGACGACGCAGCAGCACTGTTTTGGCGATCGGTTGCGCCAGCTTGAAGAAAAGCCAGCTTGAAGAAAAGGTTGCAACCATCCTGGCTGCGCGGCTGGGGTCGGCCGCTTGCGGTTACAAACTCAACTCTCAGCCCAGGAAGACGCCATGCTTGATGAGACTCAGCTCGTGGTTACCCCCAGCGTTTCCACCCCGGAGAGCGTCGCCATGGCGTTGTTTCAAACCATCGTCCGGGCGGAAGCGAAAAAATTCCATCCAGGTTTCGCGGAAAGTGCCGATCGAAAATGGATTTTGGATACCTATGCGGAATGTCTGCGGACCGTTCAGTCTCCGGGTGGACGCTTTAGGACCTGATTGGGATCGGCCCATCCGCGCTCCGGATCGGGCATATGGCGACGAAAACGCCGTGTTATCCCCAAACGGGAAAGGTTCGGCCCTATCTTGCCTCGGGCCGGGCGTAATGGTCGGCCAGCACCTGGGCGATCACGGTCGTGACCCGCTTACCGGTCGGGATGTGCAGGAATTCGTTGGGGCCGTGCGCGTTGGAATGCGGACCGAGCACGCCGGTGACAACGAACTGGGCCCGCGGGAACTTTTCGCCGAGCATCGCCATGAACGGGATGCTGCCGCCTTCGCCCATATAGGCAGGCGGCGCGCCGAACGCCGCCTGCGAGGCCCGCGCCAGGGAGGCTTCGAGCCACGGAGCCAACGCCGGCGCGTTCCAGCCCGAGGCGCTCGAGCCGACTTCGAACACGATTTGCGCGCCACGGGGCGGGGCCTGCTCCAATAATGCGCGCACCCGCTCGCCGGCCATTTCGGCGTCCAAGGTCGGCGGCAGGCGCAGGCTGAGCCGCGCCGCGGTATAGGGCAGCAGCACGTTGCCGGCGTCGCCCGGCTTTGGCAATCCGTCGATGCCGATCACCGCCAGTTGCGGCCGCCAGGTGCGGTTCAGCACCAGCTCGGTCGGCTCGTCGGTCACCGGCAACATTCCGGGTACGAACGGAAACTTGGTATAGACCGCGTCGCCCAAGGAAGCAGCGGCAGTGCGGGCCTGCATCACCCGCTCCGGTGGGATCTGGGCATAGAATTCGGACGGCTGGACTGCGCCGGTCGCTTCGTCCTCGAGCCGCGACAACAGCTGGCGCATGATGCGAAAGCTCGACGGCACCACCCCGGAGGCGTCGCCCGAATGCACCCCCTCGTCGAGCACCCGAACCTCCAGGGTGCCCGCGGTCATGCCGCGCAAGGAGGTCGTCAGCCACAATTGATCGTAATTGCCGCAGCCCGAATCGAGGCAGACGACCAGGGATGGGCTGCCAAGGCGGGCCGCCAGATGATCGACGTAGAAAGGAAGATCGGGGCTGCCGGATTCCTCGCAGGCCTCGATCAAGATCACGCAGCGCGCGTGCGGAACTTCCTGCTCGCGCAGGGCCAACAGCGCGCTCAAGGCGCCGAACATCGCATAGCCGTCATCGGCGCCGCCGCGGCCATAGAGCTTGTCGCCTTCGAGACGCGGGGTCCACGGGCCGTAGCCGTCGGTCCAGCCCATCATCTCCGGCTGCTTGTCGAGATGCCCGTAGAGCAGCACGGTGTCGGCGCTGGCGCCCGGCCCGCCCGCGCCGGGCACGTCGATGATCATGACCGGGGTGCGCCCGCGCAGCCGGACGGTTTCGAGGGTGGCGCCGGGAAGCGAGGACAGCCGCGCCCGCGCCCAGCGCTCGAACAGATCGACCGCCTCGTCCATATGGCCGTGTGCCGCCCAATCGGGGTCGAAGGCCGGCGATTTGTTCGGGATCCTGATGTATTCGACCAAGGCCGGGACGATCTCGCCGTCCCAGCATCGATCGATGTATCGGCTCGCCTTGGCGATGTCGATCATTGGCAAATCCTGGTCAGTAGAGGCCGCCGCTGCCCGGTCCCGGCCGCGAATTGCCGGCCGGCGGCGGCGCGGCTGGCCGGACGGAGGATTGTGGCACCGCTACCGGCGCCCTTGTGGTCATAGCCGGTGCCGGCAAGGATGCTCCGGCCGCGGGCGCGCCATCGGTGATGGCGACCGCCGCTGGCGTGAGCGGTTGCGGCATCTGGCTGTGCGGCGGCTCGCGGACGAAATCGAACACGACGTTGGCGATGACGCTGACGATCACGGCATAGGTAAATGCGATCGTCTTGCCAAAGGCCAACCCCATGACCCGGCTGCACGCACCGACGAACGCGCCGCCAATCACCCCAGTCCACAGCACCGGCTTGCGCATGGTTCCCCGGCCCCGCCGATCCCGCCTCGGCCAAGTTATAGGATCATGATCGCGTCGAGACAAAGGCGACGATCGGGTTCGCCGATCCTGCCTCAAAACACCTCCCAGGTTGACGGGCGCCTGCGCTCGACTATACGCTCGGAGCTGCCTCACGATGCCCGCGACACGCGGCAGGAGCAGACGGCATGGCCAGGATCGTCCTCGGGATTGCCACCTCGCACACCCCGATGCTCAACACCCCGGCCAAGGATTGGCCAAGCTTCATCGACCGCGACGGGGTCCGCGAATTCCTCGACAAGGAGGGCGACCCGGCCACCTACGCGGAATTGTTGGGCCGTGCTGATCCCAGGGCGCTGCCGGAATTGACGCCGCAGCGCTTCGCGGCCCGCCACGACGCGGCCCAGACGGCGATCGAAGAGTTGAAGCGCGCAATCCGCCGCGCCGAGCTCGATGCGCTGATCGTCGTCGGCGACGATCAGAAGGAGCTGTTCTACGAGGATCACCTGCCGTCGATCCTCGTCTATTACGGCGACACGATCCGCAACGTGCCGCTCTCGCCCAACTTCAAGGGCCCGGAATGGTCGCGGCTCGCCACCGCACGCTATTACGAGGAGAAGGAGCCGCGCGACTACCCGGTCGATGCTCGGTTGGCGCTGCACCTGACCGGCGAATTGATCGACCGCGAGTTCGACATCGCCACATCGAACGGGCTTCCGCCAGGGCATGGTGAAGGCCACGCTCACGCGTTCGTTCGCAAGCGGCTGATGGAAAACCCCGACCTGCCGGTCGTGCCGGTGTTCCTCAATACCTATTACCCGCCGAACCAGCCGACACCACGCCGCTGCTGGAAGCTCGGCCAGGCGATCCGCGACGCGGTCGAGAGCTGGCCGGGCGACGCGCGCATCGGCATCGTCGGCTCGGGCGGGCTCAGCCATTTCGTCGTCGATGAGGAATTGGATCGCGGCGTCATCGATGCGCTCAAGCGCAAAGACGGCGAGGCCCTGCAATCATTGCCGCGCAAGAAGCTCAATTCCGGCAGCTCGGAAATCCGCATGTGGATCGCGGTCGGCGGCGCCGTCGAGCGCCTCGATATGACATGGTCGCATTACGTGCCGGGCTACCGCACCCCGGCCGGGTCCGGCACCGGGCTCGGTTTTGCCCTCTGGTCGTGAGGTCGCGATGAGCAAATCGAAGGACCGCGAGGATCTGATTCGGGTCGGCTCAGGCACCGCAATGGGCGGGCTGATGCGGCACTATTGGCTGCCGGCGGCGATGTCGTCGGAATTGGAGCGCGACGGCGCCCCGATGCGCCTCCTTCTGCTCGGCGAGCGGCTGATCGCCTTTCGCGACAGCTCCGGCCGGGTCGGCGTCATGGACCACCGTTGCCCGCACCGCTGTGCCTCGTTGTTTCTCGGCCGCAACGAGGAAGGCGGCCTCCGCTGCGTCTATCACGGCTGGAAGTTCGACGCCGCCGGCAATTGCGTCGACATGCCGAACGCGCCGCCGCATCAGGACTACAAGGAAAAGGTCAAGGCCAAGGCCTACAAGGTCGCCGAGCGCAACGGTCTCGTCTGGGTCTATATGGGCGAGCGCGCCGAGGCCCCGCCATTGCCCGGGATCGAAGCCTCGCTGCTGCCCGAAACCGAATTGCAGATCACCTTCGCCCAGCGCGAATGCAATTGGTTGCAGGCGCTCGAAGGCGACATCGACACCTCGCATTTCGGCTTTCTGCACGCGGGCTCGGTCGACCCCGAGAATGTGCCCGAGGACAATCTGATCCGCTGGACGGTGGCCAACCGCGCCCCCGAATATCACGTGACCGACACCGATTGGGGCACGATGTACGCCGCCTACCGGCCGGCCATGGCAGGCCAGACTTATTGGCGGTTCGCCAATTTCCTGTTCCCGTTCTGGACGCAGACGCCGCAGGGCGCGTTCGACCGGGTCAACAGCCGCGGCTGGGTCCCGATGGACGACACCCATACGATGTTCGTCAGCCTGTCCTGGAAGGGGCTGCCGGCCGCGCGCGCGGCGCTCAGCAACAGCCGGGTGCTCCCCGGCTCCAAGCTGACGATGGATTTCGTGCCGAACACCAGCGACTGGTACGGCCGCTGGCGGCTCGCCGGAAATGGGGCCAACGATTGGCTGATCGACCGCCAGGCGCAGAAGGACGGCGGCATCTATACCGGCATCACCGGCATCCAGGCACAGGATCAGGCAGTGACCGAGAGCATGGGTCCGATCACCGACCACGATTTCGAGCATCTGGGGCCGAGCGACCGGATGATCACCCGCACCCGCCGCCGCCTCTTACGCGCCGCCCGCGCGCTCAAGAAGGACGGCGCGGTGCCGCCCGGGGTCGACGACCCCGATCTCTATGTCAACGTGCGCAGCGGCGATTTCCTCGCCAACGAAAAGATCGGCTGGCGCGAGGCCTACGAAGCGCAGACCCGCGCCGCGCTGCGCCCGCTCGCCCAAGCCGCCGAGTAAGGCGCAGCCCTAGGCGCTTTTCCCGGCCGTGGCGCCAGGCGGCGAGCCTAAATCAATCGACCTTGACCAGCTTTTGCAGGGCGCGCAGGCCGGGCGGGAAGCCCTCCCCGCGGTAGCGGTTGCCCCAATTCGTGAATGACACCTCGCCGACATAGATGTCACCGCGCGAATCGACGGCGAGGCCGTGCGGCGACATGAATTGGCCGGGTTCGAGCCCGGCCGGGCGGGTGCCGAGCCGCGCCAGCATCTCGCCCGTGTGCGAATAGATGCTGACCCGCGGCCCGATATTCGGCAGATCATAATTGACGCCCATGCCGCCGCCGATCTCGCCGATGTAAAAGCGCGGCGTCTTGGTCCCGCTCTCCATGTAAAGCCCGGACGGCCGGTGCATATTGTTCCACTGCGCCTCGTATTTGCCGTTGCCGTCGAACACCTGGATGCGATGGTTTTCGCGGTCGGCGACATAGACCCAGCCATCGGGATCGCAACACACATTGTGCGGGATGTTGAACTGGCCGGGGTCGGTGCCGGGCTCGCCCCACGCCATCTGCAAATTGCCGTCGGGCGAATATTTGTGAACACGCGAATTGCCGTAGCCGTCGGAGACGTAGATCTCGCCCTGCGGCGACAGCGCCGTGTGGGTGCAACGATGAAACGGCTCGCCGCTCATATAGGGCGCGGGCTTGCCGGCGACGCCGAGGGTTAAGAGCACCCTACCCTCGAGCGTGCATTTGCGCACCGTGTGATCGCCGTCATCGGTCAGAAACACCGTGTCATCGGCGGCCATGTGGACGCCATGCGGTCGATGAAAGACGCCTTCGCCCCACGAGCGCAAGAAGTTGCCGTTGCGGTCGAACACCATCATCGGGTGCGCGCCGCGGCTGAAGGCATAGACGTTGTCGTGCCGGTCGACCCCGACCGCGGCGACGTCGGCGTCCCACTTCCAGCCCTCGGGCAATTTGGCCCAATCGTCGACGACCTCGTAGCGGTAGCCGTCCGTCCCCAGAATGACCGTCATGGCGCTTCCTCCATTCCCAAGGATTTGCCGCGATTATAGGGCAATCGGGCGACCACTCAACGCGCGGCTGGCGCCGCCGGACGGACCGGGCTCAAATGCGCCGGAAAGCCCAACGCGGCGACAAAGGTCAGGACCGCGAGCAGGATCGCGATCAGATAAACCTCGTGCAGCGAGGCGGCGACCGCGTCGGTCAATCGCGTGATCTCGGCCGCGCCGAGACCTTGGCGCAACGCCGGCTCCAGCAACCGGTTGACCGCGTCCGCCGCATCGGGCACGCGACGGAAAACGCCAAAATTGAGGACAGCGCCGCCGAGCGCGGCGCCAAAGGACTGGCCGATGATGCGCATGAACATGTTGGCGCCGGTGGCCACACCGCGCTCGCCCCAGCCGACGCTCGCCTGGATCGACACCAGAAAGGCGGTGTTGCAGGCGCCCATGCCGACGCCCATGACCAGCGAGCCCGCCGCCGCCCAAAGGATGCCGCTCGAAGGCTGCATCTGGCTCAGCATCGCCGCGCCGATCGCCAACGCCACGCCACCCAAGGCTGCCGCAAGGCGGTAGGAGGTGCGGATCATCAGCCGGCCAGCCGCGAACGAGGCGAACATCCAGCTGACCGACATGCAGCCGAGCACCAGCCCGGCAATCGCCGGGCTGCGGCCCATCACCCCCTGCACATAGGTCGGCAGAAAGGCGCTGACCGCCATCATCGTCGACCCGGTGCCGAAGATGCCGAAATTGGCCAGCGCTATGACCCGGTTGCGCCACAGCTGGAACGGCACCATCGGCTCCGGCGCGCGCGCCTCGTGCACGAAGAGAGCGAGCAAGGTCGCCACGCCGAGCCCGATCAGGGAGGCGATGTCGCCGCCGCCGAGAGTGCGCGCTTGGACCAGGGCCAGCATCGGGGCGCCGACGCCGACGACTAGCAGGATGGCGCCCAGATAATCGATGCGATGCTGGCGCCTCTCGACCCGCTCAGGTAGATAAATAGCGAACATGGCAATCGCGATCGCGCCGATCGGCAGGTTGATCCAGAACACCAACGCCCAATGCATGTGATCAACGATAAAGGCGCCGAGCGCCGGGCCGATGATCGCCGAAACCCCGAACACGCTTGATAGATAGCCTTGCACCCGGGCGCGCTCGGCCGGGGTATAGATATCGCCGATGACGGTGCTGGCGATCGGCTGGATCGCGCCGGCGCCGATCCCCTGTATGGCGCGGAAGATCACCAGCATGACCATCGTGCGGGCAAAGCCGCAGAGCGTGGTGCCGACCAGAAAGATGCCGGTGCCGACAAAAAAGATCCGCTTGCGGCCGTAGATGTCGGCGAGCCGGCCATAGATCGGCACGGACACCGCCATCGTTAAGAGATAGGCGGCGAACACCCAGCTGAACAGCCGAAACCCTCCGAGATCGCCAACGATCGTCGGCATCGCGGTGGCGATGATAGTGCTTTCGACCGCGGCCATGAAGGTCGCGATCAGCGCCGCCATCAACACCATGCCGCGGCGTGGAACGACGACCGTGGGCCGGTGCTGCTGAGCAAGGGCCTGATCCAAACCGTGCCTCCACCTTGGGCAAAGGCCCGAGTTTAGGGCGGGCAGGTGCACCAGGACAATGCAAGAGGGGCTGCGCGCGTCGCGACGCTGGCCTGCGCACCGGCGCCGGTTGGGGTTGCCAGCACCGCACCGATGGCGGACCATGCCGCATCCGTGGAAGCGAAAGGGGCGGCGATGAAATTCGATCTTCTGCTGACGGGTGGCGATGTGCTCGATCCGGCCGCCGGTTTGCGCGAAGTCATGGATATCGGCATCGCCGGCGGCAAGATCGTCGCGGTGGCGCCGTCGCTACCCCCGGCGGAGGCGCGCCGCACGATCAGCGCCAAGGGCCGGCTGGTGACGCCGGGGCTGATCGACATCCACGCCCATATCTTTGTCAACGCGCACGATATGGCCGGCGACACCGACCGCTTCTGCCGGGCGAGCGGGGTCACCACCCTGTGCGACGCCGGCAGCACCGGCTCGGCCACCTTTGCCGGGCTGCGCCAGGTGATCGACCGCGAGGTGCGCACCCGCACCCGCGCCTTTGTCAACCTGTCGGCGATCGGCATCGTCGGCACCGCGCGGGGCGGCGAATTGGCGCATTTCCCCTATGCCGACCCCGAGGGCTGCGCCCGGACGATCAGCGAAAACCCCGACTTGGCGATCGGCGTCAAGCTGCGCTACGGGCCGGGCCTCGTTTGGGAATACAGCACCGAGCCGGTCAAGCTGGCGCGCCGGACCGCGGATATGGCCGGCGGCGTGCCGATGATGATGCACATCACCGATTCTCCGATCCCGTTGCCCGAATTGCTCGCCCACATGAAGCCCGGCGACATCGTCACCCACTGCTATCACGGCCGCGCCCACGGCATCATGGGCCAGGAAAAGCAATTGGTGCTGAAGGAAGTCGTCGAGGCCCAGCGCCACGGCATCATCTTCGACTGCGCACATGGCCGAAACCATTTCAGTTTTCCGCTGATCGAGAAGGCGCTCGACCAGGGCTTTCTGCCCGATACGATATCGACCGACCTGACCTTCACCAGCGCCACCCAGGGGCCGGCATGGGACCTGCCGACGACGATGTCGAAACTCTTGCATTTCGGCATGTCGCTCGACGATGTCGTCAGTCGCGCGACCGCGGCGCCGGCCAAGATCCTCGGCTATGAGGGCACGGTCGGCACGCTCGCGCCCGGCGCCAACGCCGACATCGCCGTGTTCGAATTGCGCGACGGCAATTTCCCGTTGCGCGACAGCGACGGCAACACCGTCGCCGCCAAGCGCCGCCTGCTCGCCCAGGTGACGATCAAGGACGGGCGCGTGTGGTACGAGCGGCCGGGCGAATGAGGCAAAGCCGCGCCACGGATGACGCCGATGAGCCGGAGAATAAGGTGCGGGGCGGCGGCGAACGCGCGGCGGCCCGGCGGCGAAAGCTTTCATCGAAGGCTGGCTCGGCATGGCCGCGGCGAGCCGCAGCCGCGACCCTGACATCGGCGGTGGACACTCGCGGTTGAGCCGACGCACACCGGGTCGATGAGCGCTTCGGGCTCCCCGACGGAAATTACCGCAGTCAGCCTAAGGCCGGCGCTCCAGTGGCCGGCGGCGCTGGCTGCGGTGACCGGCAGCGTGTTGGTCGGCTTCATGCCGCTGATCGCCTTGCAACTCTACAAGGCCGGGATCAGCGCCCCCTCGATGCTGGTGTGGCGCTATGGCTTGGCGCTGGTGCCGTTGACCGCGGCGGCGGCGGCGCGGCACGGTTTCCGCGCGGCGCTGCGCGGCGGCGCATGGCGGATCAGCTTGGTCGGGGCGACGCTCGGGGCCGGACAGACCCTGTGTTTCTGGGAGAGTCTGCACACAATCGACACCAGCATCGCGATCCTCTTATTTTACACCTACCCGGCGCTGACCTTGGGGCTCGACCGGCTGATCTTCAAGCGCCCGATCCGCTGGCGGGCGGCGCTGTGCGTCGCGATGATCCTCTTAGGCGCCGGGCTGGTTGCGCTGCCGGGGCTGCACGGCGGCGGCATCGACCCGCGCGGGCTCGCGTGGATCCTGCCGTCGCCATTGATCTACGCGCTCTATCTCGCTGCCAATTCGGTGCTGATGCGGCCGCACCCGCCGCTGATCGGCGCGGTCTTTCTCTATCTCGGGCTGGCCGCGAGCTTTGCCGGCGCCAGCCTCTATCTCGGCCTCGATGTCCCGGCGAGGGCGAGCACCTGGCTCCTGGTTTTGCTGATTGCCTTGGGGCCGGGCGCGCTGACCGTCACCCTCTTTTCCTACAGCGTGCCTCGGCTTGGCCCCGCCAGCTATGCGGTCATCGCCAATTGCGAGCTCTTGACTGTGATCCTGATCGGCGTGCTCGCATTAGGAGAGAAATTAACGATGGCTCGGTTGATCGGCGCCGGCCTTATTCTCTCCGGTATCCTCTCGCACGGCCTTCTCAACGCGCTGAAACGGCGTTGACCTGCGAAAGGTCGCTCGCTCGCCGGAAAATTCGGATTAAGCCCTCCTCCCAGTTGTCCCAAATTGCTCGTTTTTAGGAGTGCCCGAAATGTTTACCATGATAGCGAGATTTTTGGAGACAGAACATGAACGCCTGAGATATAACCCTGCGTAGGGTGAACGAGCGGATCCCGCAAAAAGAGGGGAAACTCATGGACCACCGGCAGATTATCGCCTATTTTGTTCTCTTTTTGTTCGGGACGGCGCTGTCATCGCCCAGCGAAGCCCGCGGGGCCAGTCCGGCATCGGTCGGCGCGTCTGCCTGCACCGCCGCCGCAACCTGGATCGATGTGCGCTGCTACGGAGCCGCCGGGAACGGCAGTGCCGATGATACCGCCGCGATCGACCGGGCGCTGGCCGTGGCGCTCGCCTCCGACCAGCCCTTATTGCTTCCGCACGGCACGTTCAAACTGACGCGGCCTTTAGTCATCGACTACAGGATCCGCTCGGATACCGGATTTCGCCTGATCTCGATGGGCGCGATCCTCGATGGCCGCACAATGTCCTCGCAACCGGTGCTCGAAATCCTGTGTTCCGGCGGCACCCCGATTGCGCCGAAGGGCTGCTTTTATTTCAATGAGCAGGGCACACTGTTCGTCAATGCCCGCACCGACGGCTATGCCGTGGTCATCGGCCGCGATGATTTCTCGGACGCGCAGAATTCGCTGAAGATCGATCATCTGATCGTCAACAACGCCAGCACCGGAGCGCGCGCCGGCGGGCTGCAGCTCAATTACGTGCTGAACTCCGAAATCTTCGCCGTCGCCGATTCTGCGGGTGGCGCAGCCGGGATCGCGCTCGAGCAAACGCAAATCTCCCGGCTCAGCGGCGCCGGCTCGGCCGCCGGCACAGGCGGGGCGGCGATGCTGATCGAGAACGGCTACAGCTTTGCCAACACGATCGACGCGATGGACCTCGAAGTCGCACCGACCTGCCTGCTGATCGACGCCCGCAACGCCGCGCACAACACCTTCATCTCGCCTTATATGGCCTGCCCGACAGCGATCGACGCGACCGCCGGCCGCACCACCAATCTCGTCAACCCGCTGTTCGCCGGAAACGTCAAAAAGGAGTTTGCCGCGTCGGTCGGGGTTGCCGCGAGCCCCTGAGGCGATCGGTCGAGAAGCGCGATTGCAAAGCCATCGTCGCCTTTGACAAAGCCGCGCCCCGGCCCAAATCTAGGTGGCGCCAGACGGCCGGGCGGCCGCTCTCCGCCCTCAGCGGGGAGAGGAAAGTCCGGGCTCCACGGAGGTACGGTGCCGGGTAACCCCCGGCGGGGGCGACCCCAGGGATAGTGCCACAGAAAGGATACCGCCGAGCCCGTTCCGGCTTGCCCGGCGGGCGGCAAGGGTGAAATGGTGCGGTAAGAGCGCACCGCGCCGCCGGCAACGGCGGCGGCATGGAAAACCCCACCGGGAGCAAGACCAAGTAGGAGCGGCAGGCGTCGCCGGTCGATCCCTGCGGGGAGCGATCCGGCGGCGCCGGGCGGACCTTCGCGCCGCCGCTCGGGTCGGTTGCACGAGGCGTCCGGCAACGGGCGTCCCAGAGGAATGGCCGTCACTGCACCCGAACCCGGTGAGGGGCCGGGGGCGGTACAGAACCCGGCTTACGCGCCGTCTGGTGCCGCGCTTTTTCGCCGTACCGCGCTACGGGCCGCCGCCATGGCGGCGTCAGCTGCTTCGGGAGTGAGCGATTCGGCGCACCGACGGGGGATAACTGCGCTTTGTTGGGGAAAACGTTGTGGATCGCCGATTGCGCGGTTGCCGCCCGACCTCATGCGTCTAAGCTCGCAGCGTGTGGTCGTGACGCTGGTCCTCGCGGCTGCGGCCCGACGATCGGCGGCGCCTCTGCGGGCGATTTTGCCGAGCCTGCGCGCCACACTCGGGGGGACAGAGCGGGCGGCCATGAAGGTCGCCCGTTTCTTTTGGTCGCCGCGCTCCAAAACATTCCCGCCGCCGACGTGATCGCCAGCTTCGGCAGCGGATCCTTGGTCCCGGCAGGTGCCAGCCATGCGCACTCCGATTGGCTTGCCACCCTCTGTGGCTTTCCGAGCCGGCGCAAGCGAGAGCTGCCACCGATCCGATCCGCGCTGCAGCGGACAACATGGCGAGAGAGTTTTTCTGCCAGGGTGCCGATACCGATCTGACGACTACATGCAGTGGCAAGGTAGGAGACAAGACACTAGCTACAAAATCGGAAGTTTCATTGCTAAAACCCATTGACGCCCATGGCGACCCATGGTATCCCATCCCTACCCACGAACGGGTGCAGCTGATGGGGGGAACTTCGGCGGCATTTATCGGGCGCCCCTTGCCGAGCGTCCGTGGGGAGCGTTGGGGGAAGAAGTGGCATGTTTCTGTCCACTTACGTGAACAAGGTCGACCGCAAGGGGCGAGTTTCGGTGCCGGCGACCTTTCGCGCCTCCCTGGCAGACCAGCGCTTTGCCGGGATCGTTGCGTTTCCGTCATACAGATATCGGGCGATCGACGGCAACGGCATCGACCGGATGGAGGAGCTGAGCGCGCGCCTCGAAACTCTCGAGGAATTCTCCGACGAGCACGAAAACTTGGCGGCGTTGATGTTCGCCTCCTCGCAGCGGCTGCCCTTCGACACCGAGGGACGCATCGTCCTGCCGCCGGATCTGGCCGAGCATGCCTTCATCACCGACAGCGCCGCTTTTGTCGGCCTCGGCAAGAGCTTTCAAATTTGGGAGCCCGGCCGCTTTGCCGTACATCTGGAAAGTCTGCGCGAACGCGCCCGCCAGCAGGAGACCAAGATCCCACCGCTCGGCGCTGCTCCCGGTCGGCGACGCGAATGATGCGGCGCCGTGCCCCGCCTCCACCGCCGCCGGCGGCCGTGCCGGGGCGCGCCGACAACGCCGCCGATGGCGGTTGTGGGCACGTGCCGGTGCTGGTGGCGGCCGTCGTCGACGCGTTGTCGCCGCGCGACGGTGGGCTCTATGTCGACGGCACATTTGGCGCCGGAGGTTACACGCGGGCACTGCTCGCCGCGGCTGACTGCTGCGTCGCCGCAATCGACCGCGACCCCGATGCGGTGCGGCGCGCCCGTGAGCTGGCATGCGGCCAAGGCGGCCGGCTCGCCGTCGTCGAAGGAGGTTTCGGCGACATGGAGCGGCTGTTGACGCCGGCCGCGCTCGGGCCGATGGCGCCGGGGCCGATCGCCGGCATCGCGCTTGATCTCGGCGTCTCTTCGAACCAGCTCGACAGCGCCGCTCGCGGGTTTTCGTTTCGTTTGGACGGGCCGCTCGACATGCGCATGAGCCGAACCGGACAGAGCGCCGCCGATCTCGTCGCCGTCCTTGCCGAAGACGATCTCGCCCGGCTGATCCGCGACTTCGGCGAGGAGCGCTTTGCCCGCCGGATCGCCCGAGCCATCGTCGCGGCGCGGCAGCGCCAGCCGATCGAGCGCACCCATGAGCTCGCCCGCGTGGTCCGCACCGCGGTGCCGCGGGTTGAGCCCGGGCTCGACCCCGCGACGCGGACCTTTCAAGCGCTGCGTATTACCGTCAACGACGAGCTCGGCGAGCTCGACCGCGGTTTGGAGGCGGCCGAGCGGCTGCTGATGCCGGGTGGGCGGCTCGCAATCGTGTCGTTCCATTCGCTCGAAGACCGCCGGGTCAAGAACTTCCTGCGGCGGCGCAGCGACACGGCGCCGCGCGCCTCGCGCCACGACCCCATTCCCGCCGCCGCGGCCGCGCCGAGCTTTTGGCTGCCGCACCGCCGCCCGATTAAACCCCGCGCCGAGGAAATCGCCCGCAACCCGCGGTCCCGGGCAGCGCGGCTGCGCGTTGCCGAACGAACCGCCGCCCCGCCTTGGCCGCCGGACCACGGCCCTCCGCAACGGAACGCCGCATGATCAGGCTCTCCACCCTGTTTTGGCTGATCCTGGTCTCGGCGACCGGGTTTGCCATGTTCGCGGTCAAGTACGAGGTTCAGGCGCTGGCCGACCAGCTCGCCCATACCAGCAGGCAGGCGGACGACGCCGAGCGCGACGTTCGCGTGCTCGATGCCGACTGGGCATACCTGAACCGGCCGGACGCGCTGGCCGCGATGAATCAGCGTTATCTATCCTTGCTGCCAATTGCGACGAAGCAGCTGATCGCCAGCGTCGCTGACATCCCGATGCGGCCGCCACCGCCACCGCCTGTCGAGGCCGCCGCAGTCGTCGCCGAAACCACACCGCAGCGGGGCGGATCGCTGGTCCCGAGCGGTCCTGTCGCCGCACAATCCCCAGCTTCTGCGCCCGCGCAACAATCGGCGACCCCAAAGCCGATAGCGCAGAGCCCGGCGCCGGTGGCCGCCGCCGCGGTTCAGGCTCGGGCGCCGGCATCGGAGCCGGCGCGCCCGATCCTGATCAAAGCCGCAGCGCGCCACAACCCGGCGCCGCGGGTTCGGTCGCTCGACGCCTTGATTGCTCAGATTGCGGAGAGCCGGTGATGAGCGCGGTCCATCAGTTCAAGGACAATCCATGCCGGCCGCGGCATTTCAAGCCGCCGCCCTGCGCCCCGGTGGTCCCGGACGGCCCGGCAAGGCGGGCGCTCGACGGCGGCCGCGGCCGCCTCCTCGTGGCCAGCACCGCTTTCGTCCTTCTCTTCGCGATCATCGCCGGGCGGCTGGTTCAGGTCACCTTGTTCCCCGGCGCCGTCACCGTCCCTTACATTGCGCGCTTCCACCCGGCTCCGCCGCCGCCACCCGGCCGCGCCGACATCATCGACCGCCACGGCAAGCTGTTGGCGACGACGCTCGACAGCCCCTCGCTTTACGCTGACCCGCGACAGATCACCGACGCCGACGAGGTGGCCCGCAAGCTGGTGGCCACCCTGCCGGGTCTCGACCGCGCCCAGCTCCAGGTCAAGCTCAAATCCCGCAAGGGCTTCGTCTGGATCAAGCGCCACCTGACCCCAGACCAGGAATATGCAGTCAACCAACTGGGGATTCCGGGATTGCAATTCGCCCACGAAGAGCGCCGGGTCTATCCCTATGGCAGCCTGTTGTCGCACGCGATCGGCTATGCCGGGATCGACGACAACGGTCTGGCCGGGATCGAGCGCGGTCTCGACAACCAACTGCGCGGCCGGCAGGAGCCGGTGCAGCTGTCGATCGACCTGCGCCTCCAATATATCCTCCACGAAGAAATGCAGCGCGTTTTCGACGACTTCACCGCCAAGGGCGCCGCCGGGCTGATCATGAACGTCAATACCGGCGAGGTGCTGGCAATGGTGTCCTTGCCGGACTTCGATCCGAACCATCCCGACATGCCGGATCCGAACCATCCGAACGTTCCGATCGCCCAGCGGATGTTCAACCGGGTCACTCTCGGCGACTATGAAATCGGCTCGATGTTCAAGATTTTTACAACTGCGATGGCGCTCGACTGCGGCGCCACGACGATGACCGGCAGATTTGACGCGACCAACCCGATCCACATCGGGCGCTTCACGATCTCCGATTATCACGGCAAGCGGCGCTGGCTCAGCGTGCCGGAAATCCTGATGTATTCGTCCAATATCGGCGAGGCCAAAATCGCGCTTGCGGTCGGCGGCGTGCGGCAGCAGGAATACCTGCGCCGCTTCGGGTTGCTGACCTCGCCGACCTTCGAGCTGAAAGAGATCGGCCGACCCCACTTTCCCGATCCGGTGCATTGGCGCGAGGTCAACGTCATGACGATTGGTTTCGGCCACGGCATCTCCGAAACTCCGCTGCAGCTCGCCAGCGCAGCCGCGGCGATGGTGAACGGTGGGGTGCTGCGCCAGGCGACCCTGCTCAAGCTGCCGCCCGACGACGCGCCGCAAGGCCGTCAGGTCATTTCGCCGGAAACCTCGGCGCACATGCGCAAGCTATTCCGGCTGGTGGTCCAGTACGGGACCGGCATGATGGTCGACGCGCCAGGCTACGTCGTCGGCGGCAAGACCGGCACCGCCAACAGGGTCATCGGCGGGCGCTATTCCGCCGACCGGGTGCGGTCGAGCTTTGTCGGGGCGTTCCCGATGACCGCCCCCAAATACTTGGTCCTGGTGATGGTCGACGACCCGCACGGCACCAAGGCGAGCCACGGCTTTGCCACCGCGGGTTGGACCGCGGCCCCGGCTGTCGGCCGCACGATCGTGCGCATTGCGCCATTGCTCGGCGTGCAGCCGGTCGACGAATCCTCGCCCGCCGTGGTCCAGGCATTGATGCCGGTAAGCCTGCAAGGTAAGCGGATTGAAGCTTATTGAGCTGATCGATGCCGCCGGCCGGCCCATGGCCGACCCACAGGCCGATCCGGAAATTGTCGGGCTCACGGCTGATTCGCGCGCCGTTTTTCCGGGCTTCTTGTTTGCCGCATTGCCCGGCTCCAAGCTTGATGGCCGGGCGTTCGCCGGCGAGGCAGCTTCCCGCGGCGCGGTCGCGATCCTGACCGACGATGCCGCAGCGCTCAACCTCGCGGCGGAACAGCGCGGCCAAGTGGCGATCGTCACCGACGCCAATCCGCATCGCCGGCTGGCCCAGCTTGCGGCGCGCTTTTACCGCCGGCAGCCGCGAACCATCGCCGCCGTTACCGGCACCAATGGCAAGACCTCGGTGGCCCATTTCACCCGCGAAATCTGGACCGCCGTCGGCCTCCCTGCCGCGAGCCTCGGGACCCTTGGCCTGGTGACCCCGGCGGGGCGCAGCAACGGCGCGCTGACGACGCCCGACCCGATCTGCCTCCACCGCGATCTTGCCGCCCTGTGCGACGCCGGGATCGAGCATCTCGCGGTCGAGGCGTCGAGCCACGGTCTCGCCCAATTCCGTCTCGACGGTCTGTCGGTCGCGGCCGCCGCCTTTACCAATCTGACCCGCGACCACCTCGATTATCACCGCAACATGGCGGGCTACCGCGCCGCCAAGGAACGGCTGTTCACAACGCTATTGGGGTCGGGTCGGCCGGCGATCCTGAACCGCGACAGCGGCGAATTTGCGCATCTGGAGGCGTTCTGCCGCGACCATGGCCACCCGGTTATCGGCTATGGCGCCGATCTGGCGGCGGAACTGCGGCTGGTGACCGCGCGGCCGCGCGAGCGCGATCAGGATCTTGTCCTCGAAATCTTCGGTCGACGCTATGATCTGCGGCTGCCGCTGCTCGGCCAATTCCAGGCGCTGAACGCGCTGGCGGCGCTCGGTCTGGCGATCGCGACCGGGGTCCCGGCCGAGGCGGCAATCGCGGCCCTCGTCCGGCTGAGCGGGGTTCCGGGCCGGCTCCAATTCGTCGCCGAAACCGCCCTCGGAGCCCCGATCGTCGTCGATTATGCGCACACCCCGGATGCACTTGCGGCGGTGCTGGCCGCCCTTCGCCCGCACGCGGCCGGGCGGCTCGTCGTGCTGTTCGGCTGCGGCGGCGACCGCGACCCGGGAAAGCGCGTGCTGATGGGGCGCATTGCCACGGAGGCGGCCGACCGGGTCTATGTGAGCGACGACAATCCGCGCGACGAAAACCCGGGCGCGATCCGCCGTGCGATCCTCGCCGCCGCACCCGGCTCGATCGAGATCGGCGACCGCCGTGATGCGATCGAGGTCGCGATCGCCGGCCTCGGCCCGGGCGACCTCTTAGTAATCGCCGGCAAGGGCCACGAGACCGGACAAATCGTTGGCGGCCAGACGATCCCGTTCGACGACGCAGAAATCGCCCGCGAGATCGCCGGGCACGGCCCCAGCCCCGGCTGCCGGCGGGTCGGCGGATGACGCCGCTGTGGACCAGGGCGGACGCCGTCCGCGCGACCGGCGGCACGAGCGCTGCCGATTGGGCGGCAACCGGCGTGTCGATCGACAGCCGCACGCTCGCGGCCGGCGACCTCTTCGTCGCCCTGGGCGGACCCAGCCATGACGGCCACGATTTTGTCGCCGCGGCATTCGCGCGCGGCGCCGCGGCGGCGATGGTCGATCGCGAAATTCCCTGGCTGCCGGCCGAGGCGGCATTGCTGCGGGTCGGCGACACGCTCGCAGCGCTCGCAGCACTCGGCGGCTTTGCCCGCGCCCGCAGCGATGCCCGGATCGTCGCGGTCACCGGCAGCGTCGGCAAGACCGGAACCAAAGAAGCGCTGCGCCTGGCGCTCGGCGCCTGCGCCCCGGCTTTCGCTTCCGCCGGCAGTTTGAACAATCACTGGGGCGTCCCGCTGTCGCTGGCCCGGCTGCCACCCGGCGCGGCCTACGGGGTCTTCGAGCTAGGCATGAATCACCCGGGCGAAATCGCCGCGCTAAGCCGCCTGGTCCGGCCCCACGTTGCGCTGATCACCACGGTCGAGCCGGTTCATCTCGGCTTTTTCGCCTCGCTCGAGGCGATTGCCGACGCCAAGGCTGAAATCTTTCTCGGGCTCGAACCCGGCGGCGCCGCGGTTCTCAATCGCGACAACCCGCAATTTCGTCGCCTGGCCGAAGCGGCGACGCGCGCGGGGGTGGCCCGGCTGATCGGCTTCGGCGCCGATCCGCAGGCCACGATCCGGCTCGTCGACTGCGTGCTCGGGCCTGATGGCAGCGCGGTCGATGCGGCCGCCGCCGGCGCGAAGCTGCGCTTTCGCTTGCCGCTTCCAGGGCGGCACTGGGTCATGAACGGGCTCGCAGTTCTCGGGGCGGCGTTGGCCGCCGGCTGCGACCTGGGAGCGGCGGCTGAGGCGCTGTCGGGTCTCGAGGCGATGCCCGGCCGCGGTCGCCGCCACCAGCTCGCCTGGCGCGGCGCCAGCCTGACCCTGATCGACGAGAGCTATAATGCGAGCCCGCCGTCGATGGCCGCCGCTCTCGCGGTGCTCGCCGCCGCCATGCCTGCCGCCGGCGGCCGCCGGGTGGCGGTGCTCGGCGACATGCGCGAACTTGGCGATGCCGCCGGGCGCCTGCATCGCGAGTTGGTCGGAGCGCTCGACGCGGCCGGGGTCGATCGCGCGTTCCTGATCGGCAGCGAAATGGCGGCGCTCGACGAGGCGCTGCCCGAGCACCGCCGCGGCGGCTTGTGGCGGTCTGCCGATCAGGCTATCCCACCTCTCCTCGATTTCCTTCGTCCCGGCGACATCGTGATGGTCAAAGGCTCCTGGGCGGTGCGCCTCGGCTACATTGTCGAGCGGCTTATCGCCGAATCGGCGCAGCGTGAGGCCTGATTCGATGCTCTACCCGCTGCTCTACCCGCTCGCCGATCGTTTCCAGGCTTTCAACCTGTTCCGTTACATCACTTTTCGCTCGGGCGGGGCGGTCGTTACCGCATTGTTGATCAGTTTTGTCTTTGGCCGGCCGATCATCGCCTGGCTGCGCTCCAAGCAGACCAACGGCCAGCCGATTCGCCTTGATGGTCCGGCGGGCCACCTGACCCGCAAAAAGGGAACGCCGACCATGGGCGGGTTCCTGATCCTGCTGGCGCTGACCGTGGCGACCCTGCTCTGGGCGGATCTGACCAATCCCTATGTCTGGATCGTGTTGCTGGTCACCGTCGGTTTCGGGCTGATCGGTTTTTTTGACGATTACAAAAAGCTCACCAGCAACTCGCACCGCGGGCTGTCCGGCTGGACCAAGATTGTCCTCGAAATCGGGGTCGGCGCGGTCGCCTGTGTCGTTCTCGTCCGAGTGACCCCGGCGCCGCTGGCCGATACCCTGGCCGTGCCGTTCTTCAAGAATGTGCTGATCGATCTCGATGGGCTTTTCGTGCCGTTCGGCGTCGTTGTCATCATCGGCGCCTCGAACGCGGTCAACCTGACCGACGGGCTCGACGGGCTGGCCATCGTGCCGGCGATCATCGCCGCCGGCTGCTTTGCCCTGATCGCCTATCTGGTCGGCAATGCGATCTTTGCCAACTATTTGCAGATCCACCACGTGCCGGGCGCCGGCGAGCTGACGGTATTTTGCGGCGCCATGGTCGGGGCCAGCCTCGGGTTTCTGTGGTTCAACGCTCCGCCGGCAATGGTCTTTATGGGCGATACCGGCTCGCTGGCGATCGGCGGCGCGCTCGGGACCATCAGCATCGTCACCAAGCACGAGTTGGTGCTGGTGATCATCGGCGGCCTCTTCGTGCTCGAGGCGGTCTCGGTCATCGTCCAGGTCGCCAGCTTCAAGATCACCGGGCGCCGCGTCTTTCGCATGGCGCCGCTGCACCATCACTTCGAGCAGAAAGGCTGGCAGGAGCCGACGATCGTCATCCGCTTTTGGATAATCGCCTCGATCCTGGCGATTGCCGGGCTAGCCACGCTCAAGCTGCGGTAGCTCAGGATGTTACTCAGCCACTTCGCACATCTGGCAGCCAGGGACGTTCAGATCCGCTATATCTGCGGAGCCGCCGGGAGGTGGCCGGCCGACCCGTTCAGCCGACCCGCTTCGAATGGCGAGGGCCGATCCTGATGAGGTTCGCGCGCATCGACCAGAGCCCGGTGGCCCGATGGTGGTGGACCGTCGATCGCTGGAGCCTCACCGCCCTCATCGTGCTGATGGGTTTCGGCGTGGTCATGAGTTTGTCGGCAAGCCCGGCCGTGGCCGAGCGGATCGGCTATGACGCGCTCCATTTCGTGCGCCGCTACCTTGCCCTGCTGCCGGTGACGATCGCGCTCATGTTCGTCATTTCGCTGCAGACGCCGCGGACCGTGCGCCGTATCGCCTTTATCGGTTTCGGCATCGGGATCGTGCTGCTGGCGCTGACCTTTGTCGTCGGCGCCGATATCAAGGGCGCGCGCCGTTGGATCAATTTTCCGCTGGTGGCGCTGCAACCCTCCGAGTTCGTCAAGCCGTGTTTCGCCGTCGTCTCCGCCTGGCTGTTCTCGGAGCAAAAGCTGCGCCGCGGCTTTCCCGGCAATCTGATCTGCGCGGCGCTGATGCTTTTGGTCCTCGGCATGCTGATCGCGCAGCCCGATATCGGCATGGCGGCGGTCGTGGCGACGGTCTGGTTCGGGCAGTTCTACATGGCCGGGCTGCGGCTCTATTGGGCGGCGCTGTTCGGCCTCGGCGGGGTCGGGGCGCTGGCCGCCGCCTATACCTGGCTGCCGCATGTCAAGATCCGGGTCGATCATTTTCTCGACCCGACCGCCGGCGACAGCTACCAAGTCACCCGTTCGCTCGAAGCCTTTGCCAATGGCGGATTGTGGGGTCGTGGGCCGGGCGAGGGCACGGTCAAATATGTGCTCCCTGACGCCCACGCCGATTTCGTCTTCGCCGTCGTCGGCGAGGAATTCGGCCTGATCGTCTGCCTCGTCGTAGTCGCGTTGTTCGCCTTTGTCGTGCTGCGCGGACTGTCGCGGCTGCGCCAGGAGGGCAGCCTGTTCGTGCTGCTTTCGGCCACCGGCCTGTTGATCCAGTTCGGGCTGCAGGCGATCATCAACATGGCCTCGACCTTGCGTATGATGCCGACCAAGGGGATGACCCTGCCGTTTCTGTCCTATGGCGGCTCCTCGATGCTGGCGCTCGGATTGGGGATGGGGATGCTGTTGGCGCTGACCCGCCGCCGGCTCGCAGGAAGTGCGTTGTGAGCGCCGCCTTCGTTCTTGCCGCGGGCGGAACCGGCGGCCATCTGTTCCCGGCCGAGGCACTCGCCGTCGAATTGATCGAGAGCGGCGCGCGGGTGCACCTGCTGACCGATTCGCGCGCAGATGCCTTTGCCATGAGCCTGCCCGATGTGGCGATCCATGAGGTGCGCTCCGGCCGGATCGGCGGCGGTCCGGTTCGCGCTGCCTACGGCCTGGCCGAACTGGCCGCCGGCGCCGTGCAGGCGCGCCGCCTGCTGCGCCGGCTGGCGCCGCAGGCGGTGATTGGCTTTGGCGGCTATCCGTCGTTACCGACAATGGTGGCCGCGGCATCGCTCGGGTTGCCGACTCTCATTCACGAGCAGAATGCGGTGCTCGGTCGCGCCAACCGGCGGCTGGCGCCACGGGCGTGGCGGATCGCCACCGGCTTTCCCGAGACCATTGGCCTACGTCCGCTCGATCGAATCCGTGCGGTCCAAACCGGGAACCCGGTCAGGCCGGCGATCCTGGCGGCCGGCTGGTCCGGCTATCGGCCGCCGTTGCCCGGCGGGCCGGTCGAATTGCTGATCCTCGGCGGCAGCCAGGGCGCCCACATTCTCAGCACGATCGTGCCACCCGCTCTGGCCGCGCTGCCATCCGGCCTGCGGGCGGTCCTAAGGGTGAGCCAGCAGGCGCGCCGCGAAGATCTCGCCGCCGTCGCCAAGTCCTACGCCGAGACCGGCATCGCCGCGGAGGTAGACAGTTTCTTCGCCGATGTGCCGCAGCGGTTGGCGCGGGCGCATCTGGCGATCTGCCGCGCCGGCGCCTCGACCGTGGCCGAGCTCGCAGCAATCGGCCGGCCGGCCCTGCTGATCCCCTACCCGCACGCGACCGACGACCATCAGACCGCGAACGCCCAGGCCTTCGCCACCGCCGGGGGCGGCTGGGTCATCGCCCAGGCCGATGTCAGCCCCGATACGCTCGCCGCCCGCCTCGACAGCCATTTCGCCGACGCCGCGTCATTGACCATCGCAGCGCAGCGCGCCCTTGGTTTTGGCCGGCGCGATGCCGCCCGACATTTGGCGCGGTTGGCTCTGGCGCTCGAACCCGGCGGCGCAGTGCGGGGGCGCGCGGCATGAGGGCATTGCCGCTGACCATCGGGCCGCTGCACTTCGTTGGCATCGGCGGCATCGGCATGAGCGGCATCGCCGAGGTACTGCACAATCTCGGCTATAGCGTGCAGGGCAGCGACGTTGCCGACAGCGCCAATGTTCGCCGCCTGACCGGGCTCGGCATCCCGGTCGCGGTCGGGCATGACGCGGCCAATCTGGGGGCGGCCGAGGTCGTTGTGATCTCCTCGGCGGTCGGCCCCGACAATCCCGAGATCCTCGTCGCGCGCGGGCGGCGCCTCCCGGTGGTGCGGCGCGCCGAGATGCTGGCCGAGCTGATGCGGCTCAAATGGTCGCTGGCGATCGCCGGGACCCACGGCAAGACGACGACGACCTCGCTGATCGGCGCCTTGCTCGAAACCGCGCAGCTCGATCCGACCGTGATCAACGGCGGCATCATCAACGCCTACGGCACCAACACGAGGCTCGGCGCCGGCGATTGGATGGTGGTCGAAGCCGATGAGAGCGACGGCACCTTCACCCGGCTGCCGGCAACGGTCGCGATCGTCACCAACATCGACCCCGAGCACCTCGACTTCTACGGCGGCTTCGACGAGTTGCGTCAGGCGTTCGAGACGTTTATCGGCAACATCCCGTTCTACGGGTTTGCCGCCTTGTGCATCGACCACCCGGTCGTGCAGGGGATGATCCCCAAGCTTTCCGATCGCCGGGTATTGACCTACGGGCTGAGCCCGCAGGCCGACATCCGCGCCGTCGATCTCAAGCTCGGGCGCGACGGGGCGCGCTTCGACGTCGTCGTGTCGGACGGGCTGGCAGAGCGCGGGCGTACCATCCCAAACCTGTTTCTGCCAATGTTCGGACAGCACAACGTGCAGAATTCGCTGGCCGCAGCGGCGGTCGGCGAGGCGCTCGGGCTCGGCGACGACGCCTTGCGCGGGGCCTTGCGCAACTTCAAGGGCGTCAAGCGCCGTTTTACCAAGATAGGCGAGTGGAACGGGGTGACGATAATAGACGATTACGGTCATCACCCGGTCGAGATCGCAGCGGTATTGAAGGCGGCGCGGGCCATCGTTTCCGGCAAGGTCATCGCCGTGGTGCAGCCGCATCGCTATAGCCGCGTGTCCCACCTGTTCGACGGGTTCTGCACCGCGTTCAACGATGCCGACCTTGTCCTCGTCGCCGATATCTACGCCGCCGGCGAGGCCCCGATCGAGGGGGTGACCCGAGATGCGATCGTCGCAGGGCTCACCGAGCACGGGCATCGCAATGTCCGCGCATTGGAGGATCCGCGCGATCTCGCACCGCTGGTGGCTGAGCTGGCCCGGCCCGGAGACATGGTGGTGTGCCTCGGCGCCGGTTCGATCACTCTGTGGGCCAACAATCTGCCCGGCGACCTCGCGGCGCTCGGAAGACGGAGCCACTCCCGATGATTGCGGCGCGGCCTGATTCTGCGGCGAGGCCGGCGCTCGCGCTGCCGGCGGTGCGCGGCCGACTGACCGCGGACGCGGCGATCGGGCGGCGCACTTGGTTCGGCGTCGGCGGCTCGGCGGAGATGCTGTTTCGCCCTGCCGATGGCGAAGACCTCGCCGCCTTTCTCGCGGCACTCCCGCCCTCGGCTGCGGTTACGGTGATCGGCGGCGGCGCCAACCTGCTGGTGCGCGATGGCGGGATTCCTCAAGTTACGATCCGTCTCGGCCGCGAATTCGCCGGCCTCACCATTGATCGAACCGATATCGTGGCTGGCGCGGCGGCGCTTCACCTCAATGTGGCGCTGGCCGGAGCCGAGGCGGGGATCGCCGGGTTCGAATTCCTCTCCGGCATCCCCGGCACGATCGGCGGTGGCCTGCGCATGAACGCCGGCGCCTATGGCTGCGAGATCAAAGATGTGCTGGTGGCGGCGACGGCGATCGATCGCCGCGGCGCCTGTCATGTGATCGATGGTCCGGCGATGGGCTTTTCCTACCGCCATTGCGCCGTCGATCCCGGCTGGATCTTTATCGAGGCCCGGCTGCGCGGTGCGGCCGGCGACCCGCAAGCGATCGCCCGGCGGATCAGTGAGATCAGGCAAGCGCGGGAAGCCACGCAGCCGATCCGCAGCCGCACCGGCGGCTCGACCTTCCGCAACCCGCCGGATGACAGCGCCTGGCGGCTGATCGACCAGGCTCGCTGCCGCGGTCTTACCCGCGGCGGGGCGATGGTGTCGACCAAACACGCAAATTTTCTGGTCAACACCGGCGGCGCCACCGCCGCCGATCTCGAAGATCTCGGCGAGGAGGTAAGGCGTCGGGTGCACGAGGCGTGCGGCATCGCGCTCGAATGGGAGATCGAGCGCATCGGGCGTCCGCTTGCCGGCATCGAACCGATCGCCGCAGGAGCCGCAAAGCCATGAGCAAGCATATCGCCTTGCTGATGGGGGGCTGGTCGCCCGAACGCGAGGTCTCGCTGTCGAGCGGCCGCGAATGCGTGAAGGCGCTCGCCGATCATGGCTACCGGGTCACCGCGATCGATGTCGGCCGCGACCTGCCGGCATTGTTGCGCGGCCTCGATCCGCGCCCCGATGCGATCTTCAACGCCCTGCATGGGGTCGGCGGCGAGGATGGCACGATCCAGGCCCTGTTCGAGATGCTGGCGATCCCCTACACCCATTCGGGGGTTCTCGCTTCGGCCCTCGCCATGCACAAGCCCACCGCAAAAATGCTGTTCCGCGCCGCCGGCCTTCCAGTCGCCGAGGATGTCGTCGCCGCCGCCGACGAACTGGCCCGGTGCGACCCGTTGCCGGCGCCTTTTGTCGTCAAGCCGGTCAACCAGGGTTCGAGCGTCGGCGTGCGCATCGTCCGGGTCGGCGACAATTCTTGGCGCGAAGAGGTGCTGGGCTGGCGCTTCGGGCGGCAGATCATGGTCGAGCGCTTCATTCCCGGGCGCGAGCTGACCGTGGCGGTGATCGGCGAGCGCGCGCTCGGTGTTTGCGAGATCGTCCCGCGCGGCAGCTTTTACGACTACACGGCGAAATATGCCGAGGGTGGCTCCGCCCATTTGGTGCCGGCGCCGATCCCGCCCCGGATCTATGAGAGGGCGCTCGACATCGCCTTGCGCGCGCATCGCTGCCTCGGTTGCCGCGGCGTCAGCCGGGCCGATCTGCGCTATGACGACACGCCCGAAGGTGGCGGCCGGCTCTATCTGCTGGAAGTAAACACCCAGCCCGGCATGACCCCGACCTCGCTGGTGCCCGATATCGCCCGGCATGCCGGCATCGGCTTTGACGAACTGGTGGTGTGGATCGTGGAGAACGCGGCATGCGAGGGGTAGGCCCCGCGCCCGCGATGCACCGCCGTTCCGGGAGGCAGCAGCGGCATTGGCGGCTCGCCCGGTGGGCCTGCGCTCCAGCGCTTTTGGCGGTCGCGGTTTTCGGGACTGCGGAATTCAGCCGGGCGCCATTCGGCCAATCCCTGGTGCACAGCGCCTCGCACCGTCTGCTCGAAGCCACCGCGGCACTCGGTTTGCGGGTCGCCGACATCCGGGTCGAGGGACGTCGCACGACCGATCGCGAAACCATCTTCGATGCGCTCGGCGCCAGGCTCGGCACCCCGATCCTGGCGATCGATCCGGTGCGCGCCAAAGGAAAGCTCGAACGCCTGCCTTGGGTCCGCTCCGCGCTGATCGAGCGCCGCCTTCCCGACACCCTGTACGTGCGCCTGGTCGAGCGCGAGCCGTTGGCGCTGTGGCAGCACGACGGCAAGATCGAGCTGATCGACCGCACCGGCGCGGTGATCCCGGTCACCCGCCTCGACCGTTTCGCCAAACTGCCGTTGGTGGTCGGCGCCGACGCCGCAAGCCACGCCGCCCAGTTGTTGAAAATGCTGGCGAGCCAGCCCGACCTCGCCTCGCGCGTCACGGCGGCGGTGCGGGTCGGCGGCCGGCGCTGGAACCTGCGCATCGATACGGCGATCGACGTGCTGCTGCCCGCCGACGACCCCGAGGCCGCATGGGCCGATCTCGCCCGCCTGCAACGTTCGAGCGCCATTCTCCAGCGCGATGTTCAAGCCATCGACCTGCGTCTGCCCGACCGGCTCGTCGTGCGGGTCGCGCCGGAGCCTGCGAAGGAACCCCCGACAACCAAGAAAGGACGCCCGCCGGCGAAAAATACATGAGCGCGATCGACGAGGTGCGGACCCGCGCGACAGATCCAAGGCAGTCTGCGTCAGCCGCGACGCGCGCAAACGGCAAGCCGCGCCGGGCGCCGCGGCCGCCCAAACCGCGGCACCGAGCGCAGGGGAGCCTTGTCGCCGCGCTCGATATCGGCACCACCAAGGTGTGCTGCTTTATCGCCCGGGTCGAGCCGGATCGGCCGCAGGTCATTGGCATCGGCCATCAGATTTCGCGCGGTCTGCGGAACGGAGCGATCGTCGATCTCGAAGCTGCTGGCGCCTCGATCGCCAACGCGGTGCACGCCGCCGAGGAAATGGCGAAGGAAACCATCGAGCAGGTGGTGGCCAATCTGTCGGGCGGGTTTTCTGCCTCGCGCATCATCAAGGCGGAGATTGGCATCGCCGGGCATGAGGTCGGCGAGGCCGAATTGCAGCGCGTGCTCGACCAGGGCTATCTGCTGCGCGAGCCGGGCGACCGCCAGATCGTCCACTCGGTGCCGGTCGGGTTCTCGATCGACGACAGCCGCGGCATCCGCGACCCGCGCGGCATGTATGGCGAGCGCCTCGGCGTCAACATGAATGTGGTGACCGCCGCCGCCGCCGGGGTGCGCAATCACACCGCCGCGATCGGGCGCTCGCATCTCGAGGTCGAGGCACTGGCCGTCAGCCCCTATGCCGCCGGCCTCTCCTGCCTCGTCGAGGACGAGATCGGCCTCGGCGTGACGGTCATCGACATGGGCGGTGGAACCACGACGATCGCGGTCTTTTTCGACGGCAATCTGATCTTTGCCGATTCGGTGCCGGTCGGCGGCTGTCACGTAACCAACGACATTGCGCGCGGGCTGTCGACCCCGGTTGCCCATGCCGAACGGATGAAGACATTGTTCGGCACCGCCATTTCGGCCAGCACCGACGAACGCGAGATGATCGCGGTGCCGCAGATCGGCGAGGAGGAAGACGGGCAGGTCAATCACGTGCCGAAATCGCTGCTCGTCGGGATTATCGCTCCCCGCATCGAGGAGACTTTCGAAATGGTGCGCAACCGTCTCGAGGCGAGCGGGTTCGACAAGGTCGCGGGGCGGCGCGTGGTGCTGACCGGCGGGGCCTGTCAGCTGCACGGCACGCGCGAATTTGCCGGCCTGATCCTCGATAAGCAGGTTCGCATCGGGCGCCCGCTGCGGGTCGCTGGCCTCGCCGAGGCGACCGCCGGCCCGGCTTTTTCGGCCGCCGTCGGCCTGCTCCATTTCGCCACGTCGGAGCACGCCGAGACGCCGCCCGCCAAGCGCACCGCGGTTGGCTCGCCAAGCGGCATCTTTGGCCGCTTCGGCCATTGGTTGCGGGAGAACATCTGAGAGGATTTATCGTCTTGATGCTGGCGCGGTTACCGGCAGCGAAGATAGCCGGCTAAACCGATGTCGGCCAAAAGAGGGGGAAGCCCGGACGCTCCGGGCATGATCGAGCCGCGCAGTGGAGGACATATGATCAATCTGAGCATTCCCAGGGACGAGCAGGAGATGAAGCCCCGAATCACTGTGGTCGGGGTGGGCGGCGCCGGGGGAAACGCCGTCAACAACATGATCCGCTCCAATTTGGTCGGGTGCGAATTCGTCGTCTGCAATACCGATGCGCAGGCGATGCAGCAATCGAGCGCCCATCGCAAGATTCAACTCGGGATCGGGGTGACGCGCGGGCTCGGCGCCGGGTCGCGGCCCGATGTCGGGCGGGCTGCCGCTGAGGAGGCGCTGGACGAGATCCTCGAGGCGATGGGGGGCTCCAACATGGTGTTCATCACCGCGGGAATGGGCGGTGGCACCGGCACCGGCGGCGCGCCGGTGATCGCCCGCATCGCCCGCGAATCGGGCATTTTGACGATCGGCGTCGTGACCAAGCCCTTTCATTTCGAGGGCAGCCACCGAATGAAGATTGCTGAGGCGGGGATCGAGGAGCTGCAGAAATTCGTCGACACCCTGATCATCATCCCGAACCAAAACCTGTTCCGCGTCGCCAATGAGCGCACCACCTTTGCCGACGCCTTCAAGATGGCCGACGACGTGCTGCATTCGGGGGTGCGCGGCGTCACCGACCTGATGGTGATGCCCGGGCTGATCAATCTCGATTTCGCCGACATCCGCACGGTGATGAGCGAGATGGGCAAGGCGATGATGGGCACCGGCGAGGCCGAAGGCGACCGCCGGTCGATCGACGCCGCCGAGGCCGCGATTTCGAACCCGCTGCTCGAAGATGTCTCGATGAAGGGCGCCAAGGGCGTCCTGATCAACATCACCGGCGGCCCCGACATGACCTTGTTCGAGGTCGACGAGGCCGCCAATCGCATCCGTGAGGAGGTCGATCCCGAAGCCAACATCATCTTCGGTTCGACCTTTGACGAAACCCTGTCGGGCAAGATGCGGATTTCCGTCGTCGCCACCGGCATCGACGCCGAGGCCCTGGCTCAGGCGCGGCCGGCGATCAGTCTGGTCAGCAGCCGCGAGCCTGCCGCGGCGCCGGCGATGCGCGAGGCGACCACCGGCGGCTACACCCAGCCGGTGTTGACCCAGAATGCGGCGGCGGCGCTCGACGGGCGGCACAACGAAGCCCGCGCCGAGCATGATGGCGAGTCGGTGCCGCAGGAGGCGGCGGCGGCGGAAAACGTCGCGATGCGCGACGGCGCCTTCATCGCGCCAAAACCGGTCGACCCCGGGCCCGCCCGCCCGGTGCCGTTGACCCACCCGGCAGTGCCGGTGACGGCGCCGCCGCGCGATGCCGCACCGAAACCAAAGGGCCGCGTCCCGAGCTTGATCGAACGCGTTACCGGGGTCGGCCGCGCCCGCTCGGCGCAGCCCGAAACGGAGCGCACGTTGCGCCAGCCTATCCCGCCCGCCATCAAACCGGCGCAGCCGCGGCTCGCCCCGCTGGAGCCGGAAGATCGCCCGGGCTCCAAAGAAGACGATCTGCTCGACATCCCGGCCTTTCTGCGGCGTCAGGCGAACTGAAGCGCTCGAGGCTGCCCCGATCCTGGCTTTGGTGCGGCGGCTTAGCGGCTGCCGCACCGCCGCAAAGATCACGACTAAGCGCCTGATCTTGGCGAGCTTCTTCGTACCGCAGCGTAACAATCCGCAACAAAGAGTGATTTGAGGCGATCAGCTCGCATCGATAGGTTTTCATCGGGTTGGGGGCAACTTTGAGAAGTCAGTCGCATGTTGGGGGAAATCGAGGCGCCGCCGCAGCAAACCTTGAAAAATCCGATCGGCTGCCGGGGGGTCGGTCTTCATTCGGGCCGACGGGTAGCGATGGGTTTGTTGCCGGCGGCGCTGGGGACCGGAATCGTCTTCCGTCGCACCGACGCCGCCGTCGAGATCCGCGCAAACTGGATCAATGCGGTCGAATCGTCGCGCTGCACGATGCTGTCCGACGGTATCGGAACGAATGTCGGCACGGTCGAGCATCTAATGGCGGCGCTGGCCGGAGCCGAGATCGACAACGCAATCGTCGAGATCGACGGACCCGAGGTGCCGATCATGGATGGCAGCGCCGCTCCCTTTATGTTCCTGATCGAATGCGCCGGCATCGTCGAGCAAGAAGCGCCGCGGCGTGCGGTTAAAGTGCTGAAGCAGGTCAGCGTCGTCGCCGACGGCGCGATGGCGGTGCTTTCTCCCGGCCGCGGCTTTTCGATGAGCTTCGAAATCGATTTTGAAAGCGCGCTGATTCGGCGGCAGGATATGAGCGTCCTGCTCGACCGCGAAACCTTCAAATCCCAGCTCAGCCGCGCTCGCACCTTTGGTTTGCTCGACGAAGTCTCTCGCCTGCGCGAGGCTGGCCTGGCGCGTGGCGGCTCGCTCGACAATGTGATTGTGGTCAATGGCGACCGCGTGCTGAACAGCGGCGGCTTGCGCTATGAGGACGAGTTCGTCCGTCACAAGCTGCTCGATGCGGTTGGCGACCTTTATCTGGCCGGTGCACCGCTTATCGGCCATTTCCGCGGGGTGCGCTCGGGCCACGCGCATACCAGGCGCCTGCTGGCGGCGTTGTTCTCCGATCCCGAGGCCTGGACCTGGACGGCCCCGGCGGCGGCATTCCGGCCTCTAACGATCGATCACGAGGGTGAGAGGCAGCGCGCCCGAGCATGATCGGCGCGAAGGATTTGTCGATCTTGCCAATCTTCGGTGCCGCGCACATAAATCGGCCACAGACGTGAAGCGCTGGATCAGGTCGGATTTGCCGATGCGCTCGCTATCCCTGTCCCGACCGCTTGCCCTGTCCCGACCGCTTGCCGTGGCCGCGCTGATGGCTTGGCTCACCGCCTGCGGGGGCGCCCAAAAGGACGCCTACATCGAAAAACCGGTCGACGATCTTTACAACCAGGCCATGGACCAGATGGTCGAGGAGCGCTACGACCAGTCGGCCAAGACCTTCGATCAGGTCGAAAGCCAGCATCCGTATTCAATCTGGGCGACCAAGAGCCAGCTGATGGCGGCTTACGCCCTCTACGAGGCAGGCAGCTATAACGACGCGATCATTGCCGCCGATCGCTTCATCACGCTCCACCCGGGAAATCGGGACGTCGATTATGCCTACTATCTGAAGGCGATCTCCTATTACGTTCAGATCGTCGATGTCGGCCGCGACCAGAAGACGACCGAGCTCGCCCTGAAGGCGCTCGACGACGTAATCCGCCGCTTTCCCGACACCAGATACGCCCGCGACGCCAAGCTCAAACGCGACTTCACGCTCGACCACCTGGCCGGAAAGGAAATGGAGATTGGCCGCTATTATCTGATTCGCGATCAGTATCTGGCGGCAATGAACCGCTTCAAGCGCGTTATCGAGAAATATCAGACGACGACCCACGTCCCCGAGGCGCTCGAACGGCTCGTCGAATGCGACCTGGCGCTGGGGCTGACCGCCGAGGCAAAACGCAATGCCGCGGTCCTCGGCTACAATTATCCGGGAAGCGAGTGGTACGGTGACGCCTACGCCCTCTTAAAGGGAAGCCAAGAGCCCGACGCCCAGACGCAAAGCTGGTTCGGCCGCACCGTCGGCAGCCTGTTCTGACCCAGAGCCAGTCCCGATCAGGCACGTCCCAAGATTAACAATTGTTCATGTCGCTCCGACAGCGGGCTGAGGTATCTGAGCGCGCCCTCAGGCCGTCCGGCTGGGTTTGGTGCGCCCCCTAACCCTTGCAGCCAGGATGCACCGGAAAAAAGCTCGGAGTGTTCGGGAATGCGGGCGCCGGCTTCTCGCCCGCTATTGGGCCGCTATCTCCGCACCGGAGCCGGATCTCCTTTTTTTGCCGCCCGGGACCGGCAGGCGCTCCCTGGTTTGGCCCTCGCGGCGCCTATATCATTGGGGGAATGCTGCTCGGCCTGACCATACGCGAAATTGTCTTGATCGATCGGCTTGATTTGGCCTTTCGCCAGGGGCTGTGCGTGCTGACCGGCGAGACCGGGGCGGGGAAGTCGATCCTGCTCGACGCGCTCGGTCTGGCGGTGGGGCGGCGGGGCGAGGCCGGGCTGGTGCGCAAGGGCGCCGGCGAGGCGGCGGTCACCGCCGAATTCGCGGTCGGGCGCAATCACCCGGCCTTTGCGATGCTGCGCGAAGCCGGCCTTGACCATGATAGTGAAACGATCGTGCTGCGCCGGCTGCTGCGCGCCGACGGCCGCAGCCGCGCCTTTGTCAACGACGAGCCGGCCAGCATCGGCCTCCTGCGCCAGCTCGGCGACAGCCTGGTCGAGATCCAGGGTCAGTTCGAGCAGCGCGGCCTCTTGGACCCGACCAATCATCGCGCGATCCTCGACGCTTTCGCCGGGGACATGGCGGCAGCCGCGGCGATCAGCCAGGCCTGGGACAAGTGGCGTGCCGCGCGCCTGCGCCAAGCGGAGGCAGCGCGCCTCGCCGCCACCGGCCGCGACGAAGAGGATCTGCTGCGCCATCATCTGGCCGAGCTCGACGCGCTCGCACCCGAGGCCGGCGAAGACGACCGCCTCGCCGCTCGCCGGAGCCTGTTGCAGAACGCCGAGCGTTTGACCGAAACCTTGAACGAAGCCGCGGGCGAACTCGGCGGCGCAGCCGGCGCGCAGGCGGCGCTGGCGCGGGCAACACGGCGGCTGGAGCGGGCACGCGAGCGCGCTCAAGGCCTTCTCGACGAAGCCTTGGCCGCGGCCGAGCGCGCCGCCGCCGAGACCACTGAGGCGCTGGCCGTCCTCGAAGCCGTCGCCCGCAGCCTCGAGCTTGATCCTCGCGAGCTGGAGATGGTCGAGGAGCGCCTCTTCGCCCTGCGAGCCGTCGCACGCAAGCACCAGGTCGCGGTCGCCGATCTGCCGGCGCTGCGCGAGGCGCTGGCCGCGCGGATCGCCGCGATCGAAGCCGGGGTCGATGATGCCGAGGCACTTTCCCGCGCGGCTACGGCTGCTCGCAGCGAATTTGTCGGGGCCGCAAAACGGGTCTCGCGGGCACGTGCCGAGGCGGCCCAGCGGCTCGACGCCGAGGTCGCCGCCGAGCTGAAGCCGTTGCGGCTCGACAAGGCGCGGTTTCGCACGGTGCTGACCGAGCTTGCCGAACCCGATTGGGGCGAGCATGGCTGCGAGCGGGTGCATTTCGAGATCGCCACCATCCCCGGCGCACCGTTCGGGCCCCTCGCGCGCATCGCTTCGGGCGGCGAGCTGTCGCGCTTCATGCTGGCCTTGAAGCTGGTGCTGGCCGGCACGTCCTCGGTGCGGACCCTGATCTTCGACGAGGTCGACAGCGGCATCGGCGGCGCGGTCGCGGCCGCGGTCGGCGAACGCTTGCAGCGGCTCGGCACCAGCCTGCAGGTCCTCGTCGTAACTCACTCGCCGCAGGTCGCCGCCCGCGGCGCCCACCACTGGCGGGTCGCCAAGCGGCTCTCGGAACGCCAAACTGTCACCCTGGTCGAGGAGCTGGATCCGGATACGCGACAGGAGGAGATCGCCCGCATGCTGTCCGGCCGCGTCGTGACTGCCGAGGCGCGAGCCGCCGCGGCGAGCCTGATCGCCGGAGGCCGGGCGTGAGCGCCTCGCGACGGCGCCAGGCCGAGCCCGATCCGAGCCCGGCCGAGGACCTGACAGAGGCCGAGGCGCGGGCCGAGCTGGCGGCATTGGCCGAGCAGATCCGGCGGCACGACCGGCTTTATTATGCCGACGCCGCCCCGGAAATTTCCGATGCCGATTACGACGCATTGCGGCAGCGCAACACCGCGATCGAGGCCCGCTTTCCAGCACTGGTCCGCGGCGACAGCCCGCAGCACCGGGTCGGGGCGGCGCCTGCCGCCGGCTTTGCCAAGGTCACCCATACCCGGCCGATGCTGTCGCTCGAAAACGCGTTCGAGGAAGCCGATGTGCGCGATTTTTTCGCCGGCATCCGCAATTTCTTCAGCCGTCCGGCCGACAGTGCTCTCGTCGCCGAGGATGCGATCGAGATTATGGCCGAACCCAAGATCGATGGACTTTCGCTCGGGCTACGCTACGAAAATGGCCGCCTGGTGCAGGCCGCCACGCGCGGCGACGGCATCACCGGGGAGGATGTCACCGCGAACATCCGTACCTTGCCCAGCGTGCCAGCGGCGCTGGCGGGGAACGGGTGGCCCGAGGTGATCGAGATCCGCGGCGAAGTCTATATGGAGCGCCCCGGCTTTTTTGCCCTGAACGAAGAGCGGACCGCCGCCGGCGAGCCCGCTTTCGCCAATCCGCGAAACGCCGCCGCCGGCTCCTTGCGCCAGCTCGATCCCGCGATCACCGCACGCCGGCCGCTCAAATTCTTCGCCTATGCCTGGGGCGAGGCGAGCGCCCCCTTCGCGCGCACTCACGCGGAAGCTCTGGCGCAATTCGGCAAATGGGGGCTGACCGTCAACGATCGCTCGCGCTTGTGCCGCGGCGTCGATCAGGTGCTGGCCTATTACCGCGACATCGCCGCCGATCGCGCGGCTCTGCCCTACGACATCGATGGCGTCGTCTACAAGGTCGACGATCTCGCCCTGCAAGAGCGGCTCGGCATGGTCAGCCGGGCGCCGCGCTGGGCGCTCGCCCACAAATTCCCGGCCCAGCAGGCGCAGACGGTGTTGCGCGACATCCTGATCTCGGTCGGGCGGCAGGGCGCCTTGACCCCGGTCGCGGCGCTCGAGCCGATCACCGTCGGCGGCGTCGTGGTGCAACGCGCCACCCTGCACAACGAGGACGAAATCGCCCGCAAGGACGTGCGCATCGGCGATACCGTCATCGTCCAGCGCGCCGGCGACGTGATCCCGCAGATCGTCGCGGTGGTCGCCGAGCGCCGGCCGCCGCAGGCGCAGCCCTACCAGTTTCCCGAGCACTGCCCGGTTTGCGGCAGTCTCGCGGTGCGCGAGCCCGGCATGGTCGCGCGGCGCTGCACCGGCGGGCTAATCTGTGCGGCGCAGGCGGTCGAGCGGCTCAAGCACTTCGTCGCCCGCGACGGCTTCGACATCGAGGGGCTCGGCGCCAAGCACATTCAGGCGTTCTGGGACGACGGCCTGATCCGCCGGCCGGGCGACATCTTCCGGCTCGATCCGGCAATCATCGCCGTGCGCGAAGGCTGGGGTGCGGTCAGCGCCGGAAAGCTCGTCGCCGCGATCGACGAGCGCCGCCATATCGCGCTCGACCGCTTCATCAACGCGCTCGGCATCCCGCAGGTCGGCCAGGCGACGGCGCGGCTGCTCGCCCGGCATTACCGTTCGCTGGCACGTTGGCGCGCCGAGATGGAGGCGGCACAGGACCCGGCGGGCGAGGCGCGGGCCGGTCTCGTCGATATCCACGGCATCGGCGAGGACATGGCCGCCGACATCATCGGCTTTTTCGCCGAGCCGCATAATCGCGCGGTGCTCGACGATCTCGCAAGCGAGGTCACCGTCGCCGATTACGCGCCGCGGTCCGGGTCGACACGAGCGGGTGCTGCCTCGCCGCTCGCCGGCAAAACGATCGTCTTTACCGGCGCGCTCGAAGCCATGAGCCGGTCCGAGGCCAAGGCCCGCGCCGAGGCGCTCGGCGCCAATGTGACGAGCTCGGTGTCGGCCAAGACCGACTACGTCGTCGCCGGCGCCGATCCCGGCTCCAAGGCGACCAAGGCCGTGGCTCTCGGCGTCGCCGTGCTCGACGAGGCGGGGTGGCTGGCGCTGGCCAGCGAGGCCGGCACGGCAGGATGATAGCGGGCGGTGTTCCGCATCGACGCGCCAATCGACGAAAACCGCAGCGAGCCCGGCTTCGCGCCCTCGTCCGGGTCGCCGGGCTGGCGGCCGCTGCTATCCTGGTCGCCGATCCCGCTCGCCGCCGATCTGCCGGTCGAGGGTCGCCGCGAGCCGGCAATTCCGCTGGCCGCGCCGATGCCGGCCGGATCGCCGCCGCTTCCCGAACGCGAGCCGCCAGTCGCAGCGCAGTCGCCCCGGCACCCATTCGGGCCGATCGGTTCGCTGCTGCTGCATCTCCTGCCCCTGCTGCTGCTGCTCGATTGGCCGATGCACCGGCCGCCCGAGATCGCGCCGATCCCGGTGCAGCTGGTCTTTGAGCCGCCTCCGCCGCCAACCCCTCGGCCAAGGCCGGCGCCCAAGCCGCAGCTGAAGCCGGAGAGGCGGCGGCCGGCCGGCCGGATCGCTTCCGAGGATATGGGCAGCCCGCGGACCCACGGGCGGGATCAGGCGCGCAGCAGGGCGCCCGTCGCCAACAACAAACCCGCGTCGAGCGCGGACTCTCCACTCGAAGCGACCCAGCAGACCGCTTTCTTTCCACCGCCGCCGCCATTGCCGACGCCGGCCGAATTGGCACTTCCGAAGCCTCTCGAACCCGACCAGTCGCTCGCCCCCAAATTGCCGCCGAAATCGTCGCCGGCGGCGCGCCAATCGCTCCGGCGGGCGCAGCATCTCAACCCGCGGCCGGGGCGGTTTCCGGGACCCGCCGCCACGCGCGACGAGTATCTCGCCTATCTCGCCTATCTCGCGCGCCAACATATCGGGCTGTTGTCCCACTCGCTGGTCGACGGCCGGCGCGGCGAGACGATCATCAACGTGCTGGTGCTCGACAACGGCACAGTGGCGATGCTCAACGTCGAGCTGAGCTCGGGCTATCCCGACATCGATCAGCGGGTCGAGCAGATGATCCGCGCGGTCGGACGCTTCCCGCCCTTGCCGCAATGGTTTCAGGGGCCGAGCATGATGCTCGAGTTCCGGCTCGAATTTCCCGAGGCGCTCGACGATTGACCGAAACCCCGCTGGAGACTGATCCGACCGCCTATCGCAATCCAAAAAGCGCCCGACCGCTCGCCGGGCGAATCGCGCATCATTGGATGCCGCGCCGGCCGCGCCAACGCGGGATCTTGGCGTTTCTCGGCCCCGGGCTGATCACCGGCGCCTCGGATGACGATCCCAGCGGCATCGCCACCTATTCGCAGGTCGGCGCGCAGTTCGGCTACAGCATGGCCTGGGTCATGCTGTTTACGTGGCCGCTGATGACCGCGATCCAGGAGGTCAGCGCCCGCATCGGCCGGGTTACCGGCGACGGCATCGCCGGCAACATCCGCGAGCACTACCCGCGATGGCTGCTGCAAGTCATCGTGGCCCTGCTGCTCGGCGCCAACATCATCAATCTCGGCGCTGATCTCGGCGCCATGGGGGCGGCGCTGGGACTGCTGCTCGGCGGGCCGATCAAACTCTATGTCGTTGCTTTTGCCGTCGGCTGCGCGCTGCTCGAAATATTCGCCCGATACGAAAACTATGTGCACATTCTGAAATGGACGGCCGTGACCCTGTTCGCCTATGTCGCAGCTGCGCTGGCGGTCCATGTGCCGTGGGGCAAGGTGGCCTACAATACCCTGGTGCCGCACCTGATCTGGAGCACCGATTACCTCGTCGCCATCGTCGCGGTCCTCGGCACCACGATCACGCCCTACTGCTTTTTCTGGCAGTCCTCCGAGGAGGCCGAGGATGAGCGGATCGATCCCGCCGCGCACCCGCTGCGCGAGGCGCCCGGCGAAGCCCGCGCCCAGATCATCCGGATCCGCGCCGATACTTATCTCGGGATGGGATTTTCCAACCTGATCAGCCTGTTCATCATTATCACCACAGCGGCGACCTTGAACGCGCACGGGCTGACCAACATCCAAACCTCGGCACAGGCGGCCGAGGCGCTGCGGCCGATCGCCGGCGAGTTCGCGTTTGCCGTGTTCGCCGCCGGGATCATCGGCATCGGTCTGCTCGCCGTGCCGGTGCTGGCGGGCTCCGCCGCTTATGCGTTGGGCGAGGCATTCGGCTGGCCGACCGGGCTCAGCCGACTGCCGCGCGACGCTAAGGCGTTCTACGCGACGATCGCGGTTGCGACCTTGATCGGCATCTTCATCAATTTTGTCGGTCTCGATCCGATCAAGGCGCTGTTCTGGTCCGCGGTGCTGAACGGCGTCGTCGCGGTGCCG
>DASYNW010000198.1:0-3692 GCA_036008325.1 Allostellaceae bacterium | reverse complement strand
GATCCGCAATGCGATGGAGTAGCACCATTGGCCGGCGATCCAGACGACGCCGAGCCCGCCGAAATCGACCTCCCGGCGGCCGAATTGCCAGCCTTCCTGACCGAGGACGAGCCGGGCGGCGCTCACCTCAACGGCGCTTCGGCGCCCTGAGCGCATTTTCGGAACGCCGCAGCGGACGCGGCTGTAGCAGGGACCTGCCGGTCGTGCCTGCCGGTCGGCAGGATCAGGTGACCGAAAGGAGGGGCGCCCGACCGCCGCTGACCTCGTTACGCCGATCGACCGCCGCATCGGCCAATAACTGAAAACTGCCGAACCCTGGCCCGCCGCCGCGCGGGCCTTTTTCATTCAACCGTGCCGCTGCCGCGAGGCCGAGAGCGAAAGGGGGGCCGGAAGGCGGGTGAACCCGGACGGAGAAGAGAGAGCGCCTGGCCGGGCTCATCCGAACCCCGCTCTCGGAGATCTCCCGCATGCTCGGCCTTACACCCGCCGCGGCAACCCTCCCGTTGTTTTTGCCGCAAGCCCCGCCCGACAAGGTTTCGGGGCTTTTTCATGCCGCGACACTGCTCGCACAATTGCTCGGTCAGGGCCGCGCGCTCGATAGCCGTGCTCTGCGTTCCGCCATGGAGGCCGCCTTCGGCGGCACGGACGCCGAAGGAACGTGGGTGTGGAAGGACGCCTACGAAGCCCTCGAAGCGGCCCAGGTCTTGTTCCTGTGCAAATTCGGCAGCGCGATGCGCTCGCGCGCGGGCTCGGCCGCGGCGATGCTCGAGATGCTGACACGCCTCTCGCAGCGGCTTGCCTCGCAGACGCGCCGCTCCGAGGAATCCGAGCACCTGCAGCAATTCTCGACACCGATCGCACTCGGCTTTGTCGCTGCCGAGGCGGCGGCGCTGACCCCGACCGACGTCGTTCTGGAGCCTTCGGCCGGGACGGGGCTGCTCGCAATCTTTGCCGAGCTTGCGAAAGCGCAGCTCGCCCTGAACGAGGTCGCCGACACCCGCGCCGGATTGCTCGGCCGCCTGTTCCGCGACGTTGCCGTCACCCGGCACAATGCCGGGCAGATCCACGACCATCTCGATGCCGCGATCCGGCCGAGCGTCGTGCTGATGAACCCGCCCTTCTCGGCCTCGCCCAAGGTCGAGGGGCGCTTTGCCGAAGCCGCGATGCGCCACATCAGCTCGGCACTGGCGCGGTTTGCCGAGGGCGGACGGCTCGTCGCGATCACCGGCCACAATATCGGTCCCGACCAGCCGGTTTGGCGCGATGTCTTCATTCGCCTGCAGGAGAAAGGCCGTGTCGTCTTCACCGCCACGATCGCAGGCAAAGCCTATGTCCGCCACGGTACGAGCATCGAAACGCGGCTGACGGTCATTGACCGCGTTCCGGCCGAGGATCCGCGCGTCTTTCCGGACTCGGCTAGTCTGAGTGCCGATCCCGCCGAGTTGCTCGACCGGGTCTCGCGTCTAGTGCCGCCCCGCCCGCCGGTGACCGCGCCCTCTCCCCTGCCAGCCCCCGTCGCGTTTCTGCTGCGCTCGGCGCTCACCACTCAGTCGAAAACTCCGGCGCCGCCGCTCGCCCCCGGATCTAGTCCGGGGGAAGTCTTTGTCGAATGCCCGGTACCGGCCCCGGATTTCGCGGAACTGACCTACGACACCTGCGAATGGACGCCTGCCGGTTCTGCGCGTCTGACCGCGAGCCTCTACGAAGGCTATGCGCTGCAGTCGATCCGGATCCCGGATGCGCGGCCGCACCCGACTAAGCTCGTGCAATCGGCCGCGATGGCCGCGGTCGCGCCGCCGCGCCCCTCCTACCGTCCCCACCTGCCACCGCGATTGTTCACGGCTGGCATCCTATCGGACGCGCAGCTCGAGAGCGTTATTTACGCCGGCGAAGCGCATGCCGGCCATCTTGCCGGCTCCTACACCGTCGATGAGACCTACGACACCGTCTCGGCCGCCCCGGAAGCGGCCGACGGCGCGGTGCGCTTTCGGCGCGGCTGGTTCCTCGGAGACGGCACCGGCGCCGGCAAGGGCCGCCAAGTCGCCGCGATCATTCTCGACAACTGGCTCAAAGGCCGCCGCCGCGCTCTCTGGATCTCCAAATCCGACAAGCTGATCGAAGACGCAGAGCGCGACTGGACGGCAATCGGCGGCTACCGCTCCGACATCGTGCCATTGTCGCGCTTCCGCCAGGGTGCAGCGATCGCGCTCGACGAAGGGATCCTCTTTACGACTTACGCGACGCTGCGCACCCAGGCGCGCGGTGACAAGCCCAGCCGGGTGCAGCAAATCATCGACTGGCTCGGCCGCGACCCCGGATCGGGTCCGGGGCAGTCTCCCGGCTCGGAGGCCGGGGCAGGTTTTGACGGCGTCGTCGTGTTCGACGAGGCCCACGCGATGGCGAATGCCGCCGGCGACAAAGGCGAACGCGGCGAAAAGAAACCCTCGCAGCAGGGCCAGGCCGGCTTGCGCCTGCAGCACGCGCTGCATGATGCCCGCATCCTCTACGTCTCGGCGACTGGCGCCACCACGGTGCAGAACCTCGCCTATGCGGCGCGGCTCGGCCTCTGGGGCACCGGTGATTTTCCGTTCGCGACGCGCGCCGAATTCGTGTCGGCAATGGAAGGCGGCGGCATTGCCGCGATGGAGGTGCTGGCCCGCGATCTGAAGGCGCTCGGCCTCTACGCCGCGCGCTCCTTGTCGTTCGAGGGCATCGAATACGAGATCGTCGAACACAAGCTGACGCCCGAGCAGATCCGCATCTACGACGCCTATGCTGACGCCTTTCAGATCATCCATCGGAACCTGAATGAGGCGCTGAAGGCTGCCAACATCACCGGCGCCGACGGCGGCACCTACAACAGGAACGCCAAGGCGGCGGCGCGCTCGGCCTTTGAATCGAACAAGCAGCGCTTCTTCAATCACCTGCTGACGGCGATGAAATGCCCGACCCTGATCGCCGCGATCGCACGCGATCTCGATGACGGCCATGCCTGCATCTTGCAGATCGTCTCGACCAATGAGGCCCTGCTCGACCGCCGCCTGGCCGAAATCCCGACTTCGGAATGGGCTGATCTGTCGATCGACATCACCCCGCGGGAATACGTGCTCGACTATCTGAGCCACTCGTTCCCGACACAGCTGTTCGAGCTCTACAGCGACGACGAGGGCAACGTTCTCTCGCGGCCGGCTTACGACGCCGACGGCAATCCGATGATTTCGCGCGAGGCCGTCGAGCGGCGCGACCGGATGATCGAGCATCTGGCGTCCTTGCCGCCGGTGCAGGGCGCGCTCGACCAGGTCCTGCACCGCTTCGGCACTGATCTCGCTGCCGAGGTCACCGGCCGCTCTCGGCGCATCGTGCGCCGTACCGGCGAAGGCGGTGACCGGCTCTGCGTCGAGAGTCGCCCCGCCTCGGCGAATTTCGCCGAGACCGCCGCTTTCATGGATGACGACAAGCGCATCCTGGTGTTCTCCGATGCCGGCGGCACCGGCCGCAGCTATCACGCCGATCTCGGCTGTAAGAACCAGCGCCGGCGCATCCATTACCTATTGGAGCCGGGCTGGAAGGCCGACGCCGCGATCCAGGGCCTCGGCCGCTCGAACCGCACCAACCAAAAGCAGCCGCCCGTCTTTCGCCCCGTTGCGACCGACGTCAAAGGCGAGAAGCGCTTTCTGTCGACGATCTCGCGG
>DASYNW010000197.1:0-4043 GCA_036008325.1 Allostellaceae bacterium | reverse complement strand
CGCTGCCGGCCATCTGACGCCGCAGGCGCGCGCTGACGCCTTTGTCTTTGGCGATCTGCCCAACATGCCGCGCGGTCGTGACCGCCGCTTCCGTCAGAACGGGCATATCCTGACCTGCGCCCCGACCGGCGCCGGCAAGGGCATCGGTGCGGTGATCCCGAACCTGATCGACTATCCGGGCTCGGCCTTTGTCCTCGATCTCAAGGGGGAGAATTACGCGGTCACCGCCTGCGCCCACCGTCAGGCCGGGCAGGAGGTCTTTGTGATCGACCCGTTCTCGATCACCGGCGACGCCGGTCATGCGCGGAACTGGCTCGACACGCTCGATCCGGATCATCCCGATGTCGTCAGCCGGGCCGGGACCATCGCCGACATGCTGGTGGTGCGCTCGGGTTTCGAGAGCGAGCCGCACTGGAACCACACCGCCCGCGACCTGCTGCGCGGGTTTCTGGTCCATGTCGCCGGATTGCCGGCCGGGCTGCGCAATATGGCCGCGTTGAGCGCCGATTACGACACCGCCCACTACATCAGTAACGCCCTCGGCTACTACACGATCGCCTTCGAAACCGCCAACCGCTCGCGCCATACCAGCCGGCCGTTCAAGCCCGGCACCTCGACCGCCGGCCGCGAGCACCGCCATGGCCGCTCCTTGCTGACCCTCCGATGAGATCACGCGGCTTGGCCCCGGCCAGCCGATCGTCATGATCGCCGGCGAGCCGCCTTACCTGCTCGACCGCCTCGACTACCTCACCAACCCCGCCTTCGCCGGCCGCGCCGACCCCAACCCGATGCACCTTCCCGCCGCCGCGCACTGAAAGGCCTTTTGCATGCCGATCTGGGTGTGAAATCGGCGTCGAATAAGGACCCCGTTTGGGCGCCGATCGACAGCAAGCGCGACGATACGCTCACTTCGGGTTGGGAAGTGCAATATTGGGCGAGGGAGGCCTCGTCGCTAGGGGCTTGCCACTTATATCACCGCTTGCTGTAGAGGTGGCGTGCCTGACGAGGCGATCCGCCGCCTTCTCGACTACGACCGTCGACGATATTGGCTGGTAAACGGATGGTCCATCCGGTTCCGGGTCGCCGAGGTCGCGATTACCGCGGCGAGGCCGCAGGGCGTCAAGTAAGCCATCACGCTGCACGATGTGGACGGGTCACGGCTACTGGCTTCGACAACGCGCATGGCGTCCCACGCGAACGGACTTACGACCATCGACACCGTTTCCGGCGCGCCGGGGAGCTGGTGCCCTATGATTTCCGGGGAGCAGATGAATTGATCTGCGACTTCTTCGCTGCCGTCGAGCGAGCCTGCCGGCAGGAAAGCACGCCGTTCGGATTTGAAGCGGAAGACGTCGAGTTGGAGATGGAGGACGATGACACGGACCTCCCTGACTGAGTTGCGCGAGGAAATGCGGGGGGTCGCGTGTGGTGAGCACCAGGCGTCGCCACTCCCGGCGGCACCGCCGCTCGCTGCCCTGTCACGTGACGCGCTCGACCTCTTGGGGGTCTTGCTGCGGGAGCGGCCGGCGAGCATCACGGCATTGGTGGCGCTGACGGGGCGAGCGCAGCCGAATGTATCGCGATCTCTGCAACTGCTCGCCAAACACCGTTTGATCCGATTGGTACGAGAGGGGCGGGAAGTCAGGCCGGAGCCGATCGCCAGCGCGGTGCGCGTGGACCTGATGACCGGCACATATGAGACGACACCGCCGTCAACAGCGGCAGCATGACCACGGGAGAAGATTTCCGGCGAGCAGAAGAACCATTATCCGCGCAACAGCGGGGCCGCGCGATAGCGCCGGCTCCGCTGCGCCGAACCCTCGTCGGTCTCGATCAGCCCATTATTGCGCAACACCGCGATGCCGGAATTCCAATGGCCGCCAGTCGGCTTCTTGCCAAGTTGACCGCAAGCTGATCGGCGTTCATACAACGCTCGCCCTCGGCGGCGAGGGTGCGCAAGATCTCGGGTGCCGGCGACGGCAGCCGGTTGCACGACAAGGCCAGGCGTTCGGCCGGCGCCGCCGGCGGCCTTCACCCAGCAGGGCTGGCCGACGACCAGATCGTAGCGTCCAGTGACGGCCTTCATCCAGCAGTACGCAAATTGCTGGTGGCATTGGCGCAGCACGCGCGAGCGCGGTTCACTTGGGGCTAGGCGGCGACACTCGCCGGGCTGAAACCGAGAATGGTGAGGCTCGCATCGGTGAACTGCAGCCGTCGGCGACTTTTTGGGCCGTCCGTGCCAGCCCCGAGGCGAGCAGCCGGGTCGTCCGCGGGCTGGTCTTTCGAGTGTTGCGGACATCGGCAATGGCGGTTTCCAATTCTTTGATTTGATCAGGGACAGAATTTTTGGTCGATCTCTTCGCCTTTGAGTGGGCCATTTCTGCAAACCTACCTATGTTTCTTGCTTGAGGCGGCTCGACAGCAGTTCGCCGCGCTGTTCGAGCACCGGATAGGCGGCGGCGGCGAGGTGCGCGTTGATCCGCTTCAGGTCGCGCAGCAGGTCGAGGTGCAAGGCACTGGTCTCGACGCTCTCGACCCGTCCGGCGCGGATGCGGGCGAAATGGGCCTCGGTGGCGCGGGTTTCGAGGTCGCGGAACACCTCCTTCTCGCCGAGCAATTCGCGCGCGGCGCGGACATCGCCGGTCATGAACACCGCGGCAGCGGTGCGCGCATTGGTCGCCAGGCGACGCAGCATCTGCCGGATCTCGGACGTTCCCTCGGTCGAGAACGCCAAATTGCGCTTGGCCCGCTTGGCGAGGCTCGCCGCGACGCCGCGCTCGACGATGTCGCCGGCATGTTCGAGGTTGGTGATGAACGCCAGAATCTCCGACAAACGGAGTTCGTCCTCGGCGTCGAGGGATTCGTGGTCGAGCGAGGTCAGATAGGCCTTGATCGCGCCGTTGAGCCGGTCGACCACATCGTCGAGCCGTTTGGTTTCGGCGATGCGCTGGCGGTCGCCGCGATCGAGCGCCTCCAGCGCGGCACGCAGCATCGCCTCCAAGACGTCGGCCATGCGCAATGCCTCGCGCGCGGCGGCGGCGAGCGCCACCGCGGGGATTTCGAGGGCGGCGGCCTCGAGATAGATCGGATGCGAGGGATCGGTCGGGACCGCGCGCGCCGGCAAGATCCGCCGCAGCAGCCGGGCGAGCGGCCGCAGCAGCGGGAAGAACAGCGCCGCCATCGCCAGGTTGAAGAAAGTGTGGAAATCGGCGACGGCGCGGGCGGCGTTCGGCTCCAAGGCGAGGAGCCGCGGGCCGATCACCCCGAGCAGCGCCAGCACGAGGACGCAGCCGACCGCCCGGTTCAAGAGATTGCCGATCGGCAGCCGCCTGGCCGCCGGATCGCCGGTCGAGCCGGCCTCGAACAGCGGGTTCAAGGCGGTGCCGAGATTGGCGCCGAGCACCAGGGCAAAGGCGGCTTGCGGCGGCACCACCCCCTGTGCTGCGAAGGACATGATCAGCAGCACGGCGGCGACGCTCGAATGCGCGGCCCAGGTAAACGCGGCGGCGACGATCACGTCGATCACCGGCACCGTCGTGATCATGCCGAGCAGCAGCCGCAGGCTCGGCACATGCTCGTACGGCGTCAGAACGGCCAAGAGCTGGCCGAGCGCCACCAGCATCAGCCCGAGGCCGATCCCGACCCGCCCCAGATCGCGGGTGCGGGTGAGCCCGCCGCGGCGGAACATCACGACCCCGATCAGGATGAACAGCGGCGCCACCCGGGTGATGTCGAACGACAAGACCTGCACGATCAGCGTGGTGCCGAGATTGGCGCCGAGCATCGCGGCCAGCCCCGGCACCAGATCGACCAGCCCGCCGGCGGCGAAGCCGGTGACCATCAGCCCGGTCGCGGTGCTGCTCTGCAACACCGCGGTGATCCCCAGCCCGGCGAAAAAGGCGTTGCCGCGGCTGCCCAGCGCGGCGCCCAGAACCCGTCGCAGATGGGGGCCGAACGCGCGCTGGATCCCGCTCTGGATCATATGCACGCCCCACAGCAACAGCGCCACCGATCCGGCGAGGTCGACCAAACTCAGGGCAGCG
>DASYNW010000196.1:0-11986 GCA_036008325.1 Allostellaceae bacterium | reverse complement strand
CTTCTGGTCGCTGCGCAGCTTCAAGGTAGCGGCGTTGCGCTGGATCAGCTCGACCAGGCCGGCAGGATTGGCGAAGCGGTTGTGGCGCAAGGTGATGACCGCGCCTTTCGGGCCGGCCTCGACCCGCTCGACCCCGGCATCGCGGCACCAGCGCTTGATCGCGATGATCTGCAATAAATTCTCGACCTCGGCCGGCAATGGGCCGAAGCGGTCGATCAGTTCCGCGGCGAAGGCGTCGATCTCGCGCCGGTCGGTCAATGCCGCGATGCGCCGGTAGAGCCCCAGGCGCACCCCTAGATCGGCGACATAGGCTTCGGGGATCAACACGGGCGTGCCGATGGTGATCTGCGGGCTCCACTCCTCCGGCGCCGGCGCATCGCTGCCCTCGGTGCGGGCGGCGGCCACCGCCTCTTCGAGCATGTGCTGGTAGAGCTCGATGCCGACCTCGCGGATGTGGCCCGACTGCTCGTCACCTAACAGGTTGCCGGCGCCCCGGATGTCGAGGTCGTGGCTCGCCAGTTGAAATCCGGCGCCGAGCGTGTCCAGCGTCTGCATGACTTCGAGCCGGCGCTGCGCGGTCGCCGACAGCTGCTTTTTCTCCGGCAGGGTCAGATAGGCGTAGGCGCGCACCTTGGCCCGGCCGATGCGCCCGCGCAGCTGATAGAGCTGGGCCAGCCCGAACATGTCGGCGCGATGGATGATCAAGGTGTTGGCCGACGGAATGTCGAGCCCGGATTCGATGATGTTGGTCGACACCAGCAGGTCGAAGCTGCGCTCGTCGAATGCGGTCATCACCGCTTCGAGCTCGGCCGCGCCCATGCGGCCATGCGCCATCGCGAATTTGATCTCGGGGACGATCTCGCGCAGCCGCTGCGCCACCTCGTCGAGATCGGCGATCCGCGGCACCACGTAAAACACCTGACCGCCGCGGTCGCGCTCGCGCATGATCGCCTCGCGGATCGTCACCGGGTCGTACGGCATCACAAAGGTGCGCACCGCCAGCCGATCGATCGGCGGCGAGGCGATCAGGCTCATCTCCCGCACCCCCGACAGCGCCAATTGCAAGGTGCGCGGGATCGGTGTCGCGGTCAGGGTCAGCACATGTACGTCGGCCTTGAGCTGCTTCAGCTTTTCCTTTTGCGAGACGCCGAAATGCTGTTCCTCGTCGATGATCAGCAGACCCAGATGGGCAAAGCGCACATCCTTGGCGAGCAGCGCGTGGGTCCCGATGACGATGTCGAGGCGGCCGTCGGCCAGCTCCTCCTTGACCGCGCGCGCCTCCTTGGCTGCGACCAGCCGCGACAATTGGCCGACGCGCAGCGGTAGCCCGGCAAAGCGCTCGCTAAAGCTGCGGAAGTGCTGGCGGGCCAGCAGGGTGGTCGGCACCACGACCGCGACCTGGCCGCCGGCCATCGCCGCGATAAAGGCGGCGCGCAGCGCCACCTCGGTCTTGCCAAAGCCGACATCGCCGCAGATCAGCCGGTCCATCGGCTTGCCCGCGGCCATATCGGCCAAGGTGTCGGCGATCGCGCCGAGCTGGTCCTCGGTCTCGGGGTACGGAAAGCGCGCGGCGAATTCCTCGTAGATCCCTTCCGGCGGGGTCAGCGTCTCGCCCGGCCGCAGCTGGCGTTCGGCGGCGACCCGGATCAATTCGCCGGCGATGTCGCGGATGCGCTGCTTGACCCGCGCCTTGCGCGATTGCCAGGCGACCCCGCCGAGCCGGTCGAGCTGCGCCCCGGCAGCCTCGGAGCCGAAACGGGACAACACCTCGATGTTTTCGACCGGGACATAGAGCTTGTCGTCCCCGGCATAGAGCAGCCGCACGCAGTCGTGCGGCGCGCCGCCGACATCGATCGTCTCCAGCGCCTCGTATCGGCCGATCCCGTGATCGGCATGGACCACGAGGTCGCCCGGCGCGAGGTTGTTCGCCTCGGCGATGAACTGGTCGAGGTTGCGCCGTCGCCGCGGGGTGCGCGCCAGGCGGTCGCCGAGGATGTCCTGTTCGCCGAGCAGCGCCAGCTTGTCGGCGGTAAAGCCCTGCTCCAGCGGCAAGACCGCGAGCCCGACCGACGATTCCGGCAAGGCCGCCAGCGCCTCGCCGTCGCCGATGCGGCGCAGATCGGATACCCCGTGCTCGCGCAGCACGCCCAGGAGCCGCTCGGCCGAGCCTTCGCTGAAGGCGGCGATCGCGGTCTTGCGCCCGGATTTGCCCTCGGCTTCGAGGTAGTCGCGTACCGCGTCGAACAGCCCCACTTTGGGGTCGGCGCGCTCCAGGGCGAAACTGCGCGCCGGTCGGCCGCCGGCGTCGAGCTGGCCCTGATCCTCTTCGGGCGCGGCATAGGGCGAGAGCTGAACGATCGCCCGCCCGCCCAGCGCCTCGCGCCATTCGGTCTCGCCAAGATAAAGCTGATCCGGCCGCACCGGGCGATAAACCGGCGAACCGGCGCGCGCGGCCGTGGTGACGTTGCGCCGCGCCCCATAGAAATCGGCGATCGCGTCGAGCCGATGGCCGCGAACCTCGTCGGCCTGATGATCGAGCGAGATGCCGGCGCCGGGCAGATAGTCGAACAGGGATTCGAGCCGCTCGTAATAGAGCGGCAGCCAGTGCTCCATGCCGATATAGCGCCGCCCGGCGCTGACCGATTCATAAAGCGGGTCGTCGGTGCCGGTGGCGCCGAACTGCTCGCGATAACGCTGGCGAAACCGGTGCACCGCCTGATCGTCGAGCAGGACTTCGCTGACCGGGCGCAGCACCGCCTCGCTCTCGGTCCCGGTCGAGCGCTGGCTCAGCGGGTCGAAGCTGCGCACGCTTTCGAGCGTGTCGCCAAAGAAATCGAGCCGCAGCGGCTGGGCCGCGCCTGCCGGGTATAGGTCGATAATGCCGCCGCGCACGGCGAACTCGCCGGGCTCGCGCACGGTGTCGGTGCGGACGTAGCCGTTGTTGCGGAAAAAGCTTTGCAGCCGGTCGAGGCCGATCCGTCCGCCCGGCCGCAGCCTCAGCACCCGTCCGTTGTAGAGCCGCCGCGGCGGCACCAGCTGCACCAGTGCGTTGACCGTGGTCAAAACCATGAGCGGCGCTTCGGCCGCCCCCTCCCTTTCCTCCCCCGCTCGCGGGGGAGGGGTAGAGTGGGGGCCGTCCCCGACTGGCGGGAGAGAGCCGACGTGAGGGCGGACGGCCAATCGGGTCAGGGTGTCGATGCGCCGGCTGAGGATCTCGCTGTTGGGCGATACCCGGTCATAGGGCAGGCAGTCCCAAGCCGGAAAGGTCAGCGCCTCGATCCGCGGGTGGAAGAAGGCGAGGGCGGCGGCAAAGCGCGCCATCCTGCCGTCGTCGCGGCACACATGCAGCCACCGCCGAACCTGGCCCGTCGTGACAAGGCGCCCCACGACCGCCGCGTCATAGCCTTCGGGCGCGCCGAACAGGGTTACCCGGCGCGGCCGCTCGGCGAGCGAGCGCGCGAGCTGGTCGATCGCGGTCATCTGGGTCATGCAGCGCGCCTCGAAATCCCTCTCCGCCCTTCTGGGGGGAGAGGGAGGGGCCCGCGCCGAAAGCGTGGGAGGGTGAGGTGGGTGCCGCCGGTGCGGCAGCGCCCCCACCTCACCCCGACCCTCTCCCCCCCAAGGGGCGGAGAGGGAGCAAGGGCTGGACGGATCATATCGCTGGCGCGTTGCTATAGGCGCGCAGCAGGCGCATCACGTCGTGGTCGAACGCGCGCGGCGGCGATGCCTTGCCGCTCACCCAGTCGAACAAATCGGGGTCGGCGCATTCGAGGAGCGCTTCGTAGCGATCGAGCTGCGCCCGGTCGAAGCCGGCGAGATGGGCCTCGGCAAAGCGGCCGAGAATGAGGTCGCTCTCACGCGTGCCGCGGTGCCAGGACCGGAACATCAGGCGTTTGCGGCGGATCTCGCAGGGGGGTGTCACTCGGGCGCTCTTGGCGGTGTGCGAAGAGGGATATAGAGATCCCCGGGCGCAGTGTCAGCCCGAACCTCTTCGCTCAAACCCGATATGCGTCCGGCCATCCTCGACAGCCTCTTTGCCCAAGTGACCGCACTGCCCGGCATCGGGCCGCAGCTCGCCCGGCTGTTCGAGCGGCTGGCCGGGCCGCTGCTCATCGATTTGTTGTGGCACCTACCCTGCGGCATCGTCGACCGCCGCGCAGCACCACCGGTCCGCGATCTGGCGCCCGACCAGATCGCGACGGTCCATGTTCGGGTGGAGGCGCACGAGCCCGGAACCGGGCGCAGGCCCTACCGGGTGTTCTGCGCCGACGATACCGGGACCCTGGTGCTGGTCTACTTCAACGTCAAAAGCGACTATCTGGCGCGCCTCTACCCGATCGGCGCCGAGCGGATCGTCAGCGGCCGGGTCGAGTTCTACAACGGCATAGCGCAGATGCCGCACCCCGACCTGGCGCTGCGCCCCGACGAGCTCGACCGGCTGAAGCCGATCGAGCCGGTCTACCCGCTGACCGCCGGGCTGACGCCGCGCCTGGTGCAGCGGTCGGTGATGGCGGCGCTCGACCGGCTCCCGGATTTGCCCGAATGGATCGATCCCGCCCTCAGCCGGCGTCGCGGCTGGCCTGGCTGGGCCGACGCCCTGCGCCGTGTCCATTCCCCGGCGAGCGAGGCCGAGCTCTCCCCCTCGCAGCCGGCGCGCGAGAGGCTCGCCTATGACGAGGTGTTGGCCAGCCAGCTCGCGGTGGCGTTGGTGCGCGCCCGCCGCCAGCGCCGGCCGGGCCGGGCAATCGTCGGTTCGGGTGCGCTCGCCGCCAAGGTCGAAGCCGGGCTCGGCTTTGCCTTGACCGGCGCGCAGCGGATGGCGGTCGCCGAGATCAGCGCCGAGATGGCGCGGCCCCGGCGCATGATGCGGCTCTTGCAAGGCGATGTCGGCAGCGGCAAGACCGTGGTGGCGCTGCTGGCGATGTTGAGTGCGGTCGAGAGCGGGGCGCAGGCCGCGCTGATGGCGCCGACCGAGATCCTCGCCCGCCAGCATCAGGCGACCCTGCGCCGGATGATCGGTCCGGCCGGGGTCGAGATCGGCCTCTTGACCGGGCGCGAGAAGGGCCGCGGGCGCGGCGCGATCCTGGCGGGCGTTACTTCGGGACTGACCCCGATCGTCGTCGGGACCCACGCCCTCTTACAGCCGGATGTCGTCTTTCGCGACCTCGCCCTCGTGATCATCGACGAGCAGCACCGCTTCGGCGTCGAGCAGCGCCTGGCGCTCGCCGAGAAGGGCCGCGACGCCGACACCCTGTTGATGAGCGCCACCCCGATCCCGCGCACCCTGATGATGACCGCCTATGGCGATCTCGACGTGTCGCGCCTGACTGAGAAACCGCCGGGTCGGCAGGCGATCGACACCCGCACGGTGGCGCTCGAACGCCAGGGCGAGGTCGCCGCCGCGGTCGGCCGCGCGCTGGCCCAGCAGGCCAAGGCTTATTGGATCTGCCCGCTGGTCGACGAATCCGAGGAATCCGACCTCGCCGCTGCACGCGAACGCCACAAGGCGCTGGAAACCTTGGCCCCCGGCCGCGTCGGGATGGTCCACGGCGGAATGAAAACGACGGAGAAGGACCGGGTCATGGCCGGGTTCGCCGGCGACACGATCGACCTCTTGGTGGCGACGACGGTGATCGAGGTCGGGGTCGACGTGGCCCAAGCGACGGTCATGGTCGTCGAGCACGCCGAGCGCTTTGGCCTTGCCCAATTGCACCAGCTGCGCGGCCGCATCGGGCGCGGCGACAAGCCATCGACTTGCCTGTTGCTGTACCAGTCGCCGTTGGGCGAGGTGGCGCGGCAGCGGCTCTCCACGTTGCGCGAGACCGATGACGGGTTTCGCATCGCCGAGGAGGATCTGAAGCTGCGTGGCGCCGGCGAGGTGCTGGGCACCCGGCAGAGCGGCTTGCCGACCCTGCGGCTCGCAGATCTCGCCGCCCATGCCGAGCTGATCGCGATCGCCCATGACGACGCCCGCCTCGTCCTCGACCGCGACCCGCACCTCGAGAGCGCGCGCGGCCGGGCGTTGCGCACTCTTCTCTACCTGTTCCGCCGCGACGAGGCCGCGCAATATCTGCGCGCCGGGTGAACCGGCTCTCGTTGGTCGACGGCGCTAAGGTGGGCGCCCGAGGCTTTCCTATTCCGCCGCGAGCTTGGGCCGCACGGTCTTTTCGCGCATCGTCACGAACTCCTCGGCCGCACTCGGATGGATGCCGACGGTCTGGTCGAACTGCCGCTTGGTGGCGCCGCATTTGATCGCGATCGCGACACCCTGAATGATCTCGGGCGCGTCGGGGCCGAGCATGTGGCAGCCTAGCACCCGGTCGTTCTTGGCGTCGACGACGAGCTTCATCAGGGTGCGCTCGTCGCGCCCGGAGAGCGTGTTCTTCATCGGCTTGAAGCGGGCGCTGTAAATATCGACCTCGCCATGTTCGCGCCGCGCTTCCTCCTCGGTCAGCCCGACCGTGCCGATCGGCGGCTGGCTGAACACCGCCGAGGGCACGTCCTTATGGTCCATTCTGATCGGGTTGTTGTTGTAGAGGGTCTCGGCGATGGCGCGGCTTTCGGCGATCGCCACCGGGGTCAGGTTGATCCGGTCGGTCACATCGCCAACCGCGTAGATGTTGGCCACGGTCGAACGCTGCCATTCGTCGACCGAGACTGCGCCCTCATGGTTGAGCTCGACCCCGCACTCGGCGAGGCCGAGGCCGCGCGTGTTCGGCTTGCGGCCGGTCGCGAACATGACCAGGTCGGCTGAGATCTCCTGGCCATGGGTGGTGAAGAGCGAGTAGCCCTCGTGCGGCGCCTTGTCGATGCGGGCGATCTGTGTGCGGGTATGGATCTCGATGCCGCGGCCGCGCATTTCCTGGGCCAGGGCCACGCGCAAATCGTCGTCAAAGCCGTAGAGCAGATCCTCGCGCCGGATGATCTCGACGACCTCCGAGCCGAAGCCGTTGAAGATGCCGGCGAACTCGACCGCGATATAGCCGCCGCCGACGATCGCGATGCGACGCGGCAGCCGGGGCAGGTCGAGCGCCTCGTTCGACGAGATCACATGCTCGATGCCGGGGATGTCGGGCACCGTCGGGTGCCCGCCGACCGCGATCATGATCTTGTCGGCGGTATAGCGGTGGCCGGCGACCTCGACCGTATGCGGATCGACGACGACGCCTCGGCCGTCGATGATCTCGACGCCGCTGTTCTTCAGCATGGTGATGTAGATCTGCGACAGGCGCCCGATCTCGTTGTCCTTGGCGGCGATCAGGCTCGGCCAGTCGAACCGCGCCGGCGGCACGGTCCAGCCGAAGCCGGCGGCGTCGGCAAAAGCGTCGGCGAATTGGGCGCCATAGACCAGGAGCTTCTTTGGCACGCAGCCGCGCAGCACGCAGGTGCCGCCGACGCGCAGCTCCTCGCAGATCGCGACGCGCGCGCCAAAAGCGGCGGCGCGGCGCGAACCGGCGACGCCGCCTGAGCCGGCGCCGATCGTGAACAGGTCGAAATCGTAGCGCGGCATCAGCATTGCACTCCGTCATCGCGAGCTTGTCGATGTTCTGGTTGTCACAACCGGGTCGCCGTCGCAAGCTCCGGCCGAAACCGTTGCGAAAAATTGCCAGGAAGGGTCGCCGATGGCTACGTCAAGTGAGGGTCGCGCGGTCGACAGGCACGACTGGCATTCGCCGGGCTATGTCGATGAATGGATCGCCCGCGACCGGCAGCGCGACGAAGAACGCCGCAAACGCCTCCGGGATATGCTGTCATACCCGCCCTATCCGGCGAATGCAGAAATCACGGTGCTCGATGTCGGCGGCGGCTATGGCGTGGTCAGCGAGGAAGTTTTGCGGGCCTTTCCCTGCGCCCGCATGACCTTGCAGGACTATTCGCAGCCGATGCTCGACCGCGCGAAAGAGCGGCTGGCATCCTATGGCGGCCAGGTCCAATACGCGGCCGGCGATTTGCGCGAGCCGGGCTGGGTCCTGCAAGTCGGCGGCCCGTTCGATCTCGTCGTCTCGGCGATCGCCATCCACAATCTGCGCGATGCTGCAGCCATTGCCGCGTGCTATCGGGCGATCGCCGGGCTGGTCAAACCCGATGGCGTTTTTCTCGACTACGACCTGTTCGATCTGATCGGCGGCCTCGACCAGCAGCTGCGGACCATCGAGAATGCCGGCTTTGCCGCGGTCGGATGCATCTGGCAGCAGCCGCCGCTCGCCATCATCCGCGCCCGCGAGCCGCGCGGAGCGGCCTGATACGGGCCTCGAAGCGCCCGCGATAGCGCATTGCGAGGTTGCGCCCGCCAGCCGTTTATCGCATGGTCGCCGGCGAGAAAAGCGCGTTTTCGAGAGACGGGATCGCGCTGCCCGCGGGGGGACGACCGATGAAATCCAGCCGATGAACTCGCCCGGAGCGGCGGCGGGGCCGCGCGCGCTGACCCAGCTGCTCTCGGTCGAGCTGACCCGCGCCGCGATCTTTCTGGTGGTCACCCTCAGCCCCGGCCCGGAGCCAGAGGCGGCGGCGCGCTCGCTATGCGCCGATTTCGCGGCGCTGCTGCGCGCGGTCGGTTTTCGCGACCTCGAAGGCCGATTGTCCTGCGTCATCGGGTTTGGATCGGCGGTTTGGGGCCGCCTGTTCGGCGAGCCGCGCCCGGCCGAGCTGCACCCATTCCGGGAATTCGGCGCCGGACCGCGCCATGCGATCGCCACGCCGGGCGACATCCTGTTTCACATCCGCGCCCAGCGCATGGATCTGTGCTTCGAGCTGGCGAGCCTGGTCATGGCGCGTCTGGGCGATGCGGTGCTGGTCGCCGACGAGGTGCACGGCTTTGGCTATTTCGACCAGCGCGACCTCTTGGGCTTTGTCGACGGCACCGAAAACCCGCAGGGCGAGGCTGCGTTCGATGCCGTGCTGGTCGGCGGCGAGGATAGCGGCTTCACCGGCGGCAGCTATGTCGTGGTGCAGAAGTATCTGCACGATCTGACCGCTTGGAACGCATTGTCGACCGAGGCGCAGGAACGCATCATCGGCCGTCGCAAACTATCCAATGTCGAGCTCGACGCCGCGGTCAAGCCGAGCTTTGCCCACAACGAGCTGACCACGATCGTCGAGAACGGCGAGGAGCGCAAAATCGTCCGCGACAACATGCCGTTCGGCGAGGCCGGCAAGGGCGAGTTCGGCACCTATTTCATCGGCTACAGCCGCTCGCCGCGAACGATCGAGCAGATGCTCGAAAACATGTTCGTCGGCAAGCCGCCCGGCAATTACGACCGCATTCTCGATTTCAGCCGCGCCGTCACCGGCAATCTGTTCTTTGCCCCGACCGCGGCGTTTCTGGAGAATGTGAGTCCCGATCCGCCGCCCCCGGCCGCAGCTACAGCGGCCGATGCCCCGCAACCCACCCCGTCGGTGCACGATGGTTCGCTTGGCATCGGCTCGCTCAAAGAGAGGCCTACGGAATGAACAACCTGCACCGCGAGCTGGCGCCTGTTTCCGAGATGGCGTGGGCGCAGATCGAAGAAGAGGCCGCGCGCACTTTGAAGCGCTATCTGGCCGGCCGGCGCGTCGTCGATGTCGAGGGGCCGGGCGGCACCACCCTTTCGGCCGTCGGCACCGGCCATCTGCGCAATATTGCAGCGCCCGCGGATGGGGTCCTGGCCCGCCAGCGCGAGGTCAAGCCGCTGGTCGAGCTGCGCGTGCCATTCGAGCTCGATCGCCAGATGATCGACGATGTCGAGCGCGGCGCCAATGATTCCGACTGGCAGCCGGTCAAGGACGCCGCCAAGAAGATCGCCTTTGCCGAGGACGCCGCCATTTTCGACGGCTATGATGCCGGCAACATCGAGGGCATCCGCCAGGGCACCAGCAACCCGGTCGTGACCCTGCCGGCCGATGTGCGCAATTATCCGAACGCAATCGCGCATGCGCTGACCGAGCTGCGCCTCGCCGGGGTCAACGGCCCCTACTCGGTGCTGCTGGGCGCCGACGCCTATACCGCGGTCAGCGAGGGCGTCGATTACGGCTATCCGATCATTCAGCACATCCACCGGTTGGTCGAAACCGAGATCATCTGGGCCCCGGCGATCGCCGGCGGTTTTGTGCTGAGCACCCGCGGCGGCGATTTCGACCTGCGCATCGGCCAGGATTTCTCGATCGGCTATCTCTCTCATACCGACGCCGCCGTGCGCCTCTATCTGCAGGAAACCTTCACCTTCCTGTTCCTGACCAGCGAAGCCGCCGTCGCGCTGGCCCCCGCATCGAGCGCATAACCGCCACCCAGCCCGCCGCATTTGGGTTGCGCGCTATCTGAGTAAGTTGAGCGCCAACCCGTGCGCCGCCTGCGTCAGCCGGTCGTCATTGGTCCACAGCGCGTCGCAGCGATGGTGCTGAGCGCAGGCGAGGTGCAGCGCGCATCCGGCGTTTTGAGACCGAAACGGGCGCGCAGCGGTGCAGCTTGCAGGTACACCGCCTCGGCCATCGTCAATGCCGCAAACTGCTCGAACAATTCCAGGTATGCGCGCTCCAGAACCGGTTCCCACGCTTGATCGGCCCGACCAGGCATTCGCATTTGACAAGTGGCGAGATGCCGAACCGAGCCTCGGACGCCTTTCTCATAGCGCTGCCGACAAGTTCGCCCCAGCGCGTGTGACGCTCGGCCAGATAGATCAGCAGGCAGGCATCGAGGTAGATCAGTCCCACGCGCGCCTTTCCGCCTCGATGTCAGCATCGATTTCTGGCCGGTAGCGGGTGGCTCTCGAGCCAATCGAGAATGGCTCGGGCATTTCCAGGCCCCACTTCCGCGGCCGGGGGCGCTGCATCGGTCGGCACCAGCCGCACGACGGGCTCGCCGCGATTGGCAATGATCACCTCTTCCCCAGTCTGCGCCGCCTTGATCAGCTTGGAGAGCCGGTTCTTGGCTTCCAAAATGTTGACGAGCATGGCGTCGCCCCTTTTAACCGGGCCAAGGCTAAGACACGCAAATCAGATAGCTATGCTAGCTAGGTATGTCCAGGACACCCTTCATTCATGCCGCAGGGTCGAGCCGCCAGTTGCGCGCGTGCGCCATGGCACGAGAAGCCGGCCGGCGACGGATTTCAGCCGATTCTCAGCGGTCGATGCCGCCCATGCACAAATATTTGATTTCGAGGTAGTCCTCGATGCCGTATTTCGAGCCTTCGCGGCCGATGCCGCTTTCCTTCATCCCGCCGAACGGGGCGATCTCGGTCGAGATGATGCCCTCGTTGATGCCGACGATGCCGTATTCGAGCGCCTCGGCGACCCGCCAGATGCGGCCGATGTCGCGGCTGTAGAAATAGGCGGCGAGGCCGAATTCGGTGTCGTTGGCCATTTTGATCGCCTCGGCCTCGGTCTTGAAGCGGTAGAGCGGGGCGACTGGGCCAAAGGTCTCTTCGCGCGTGATCATCATGTCGGTGGTGACACCGGTCAGCACGGTCGGCTCATAAAAGCTGCCGCCCAAGGCGCTGCGTTTGCCGCCGATCACCACCTTGGCGCCTTTTTTGACTGCGTCGGCGACATGGGCCTCGACCTTTTCGACCGCCTTCATGTCGATCAGCGGCCCGATCACCGCACCGGGCTCGAACCCGCCCGCGACCTTCATCGCCCCGGCGGCCGCGGCGAGCTTTTTGGTGAAGGCGTCGTAGACCCCGTCCTGCACCAAAAGGCGGTTGGCGCACACGCAGGTCTGGCCGGCATTGCGGTATTTGGAGGCGATCGCACCCTTGACCGCCATCTCGATGTCGGCGTCGTCGAAGACGATGAACGGCGCGTTACCACCCAATTCCATCGAGGTTTTCTTGACCGTCGCCGCGCACTGCTCCATCAGCAATTTGCCGATCTGGGTCGAGCCGGTGAATGTCAATTTGCGCACGATCGGGTTCGAGGTCATCTCGCCGCCGATCTCAACGGCCCCGCCGGTGACGCAGGAAAAGACCCCCTTCGGGACCCCGGCGCGCTCGGCCAATTCGCAAAGGGCCAAGGC
>DASYNW010000195.1:0-8257 GCA_036008325.1 Allostellaceae bacterium | reverse complement strand
CGCGTATTCGTCGGCGATGGCGCTCGCCGGCACGGTGATCGCGGGATCGAAATTGGGGATGAAGCGGGTCGATTCCAGATAGGCCAGGTTGTTGTCGATATCGACCTGGGGACTGGGCGTGCCGCCGAGCCAGAAGCTCTTCGACCAGCGCGAGAGGCCCCAATGGGTCAAGCCCGCTCGGGTGTAGGCGATGGCGTTGGCGGCGGTCAGGGTCAGGTTGTAGCTCAGATCCTCGAGCTCCTCGGTATTGTCGTTGTCGCCGACGGCGCGGACAAAGACCTGGTGCGTCTGCGGCCAGAAGGTCGCGTAAAAGTGCGGCCGGAACGGGTGGTAGCCGTCGCCAAAGCCGATGTCGTATTTGCGCGTGGCGGTGTCGTCGCCGAGGATGATGGTCTGCGCCACCGGGCCCGAGGTGAACAAGCTATAGTCGCCGTTCTGCAGCATCGTGCGCGCGTCGACGGTCTGGGTGTTCCCTCCGGTGGTCGGCGTCAGCTTCATCTTGGCGTCGAACATGTACTGCATCAGCAGCATCTGCGCGCTCGTCAGCGGCGCGTTGCTGTTTGCGGTCTGGTTCTGGAAGGTCAGGGTCGACGCGCCGCCGGCCGGGAGGCTCGGGATCACCACGGCCAGCACCGCGAATTCGACCGAGCCGTCCGGATAGCGGTTCTTGACGTCGGCCTGGGTCTTGAGCGCCGTGCCGTCGATCAGCACCTGCGGCGCCGCGGCGATCGCCCCATCGACAAACGGCCGGCCAAACTGAAACGGATAGTTGCTGATCGCCACGCCGCTCATATTGCGCAGCGTGATCGAGTTGGTAACGCCCGAAGCTGGCGAAGTCGCTGCATGGCTCGCCGTGGAAACAAACAAAAGTCCTGCGGCAACAGAAAACAAAGCAAAGCGCAGCATGCTCGGCATCCTCTACGGAATCCGACCTATACCCCCATTGATTGGCCGTTGCCGACAGAGTGAAATGCGAGCGTTAAAGAACAATGACGGGTGCGCAAAGAACGTGGTTGTCGATTCCTTGGTTCCTAATTGATTATAAATATAAAATGTATGCCTTTAAAATCCAGTTTAAATGCTTTTCTATTTCCCTCGGATACTTTCTATTTCGCTCGGATACGGGGTCGCCGGCGCCCTATCGACTGACCTCGCCGTGTGCGGCCTTGCCGAGCCCGCACACGGCGAACGGGGCGGACCACGCCTCCGCCCCGCTGGTCGAGATTCGGGCTTGGCAGACGCCGCCGCTTACAGGTCTTGCGGCTGCGGCGCCGGACCCTCCGCGCGGCGGCGGCGCTCGGCCATGAACTCGTCGAACTCGACCTTGTCCTTGGCGTGCCGCAGCCGGTCGAGAAACTCCAGGAACTCGCGCTGCTCGTCTTCGAGCCGGCGCAGGGTCTCCTCGCGGTATTCGTCAAAGGCGCGATTGCCGGTGGCCGAGCGGGCTCGCCCGCCGCCGCCTCCACCGCAACCCCAGCGCTCGGCTGCCGCTTGCATCCGCCCCATGCGCTGCTGCATCCGCTCCATGCGCCGCTGCCAACGGGTTCCGCCGCCCTGCGCCCAGCATGCCATTCGCCCACTCCCTATCAAAAAACCGAGGACCACCAGACCGAGCGGCCACCACAGCATGAAGCTCAGCACTGTCAGCCCGATCCATGCCGGTTTGCCGAGATCGTCCAAATACCCCGCGAGGTGATACATGACCGCACCATGTGAATGTATCTAACATTTACATAGCCTCGCCCCGGCCGGCTGTCAAGCGCTGCCGCGCGGAGCCCCCGGCTCGGCCGCCTCGGCCATGACGCCGAGCCCGCGCAGATAGATCAGCATGCCCGCTTCGAGCAGGTCCTCGGGGGTCATCGGCAGCCGTCGCCGGCCGCCGTCGCCGCGAGCGAACAGCGAGGCGATGCCGTGCGCCAATGCCCAGACATGCAGGCTCATCATCAATGAGGGCGGCCGCTTTTCCGGCGGCAGGCGCGCGCACAGCATCTCCGAGGCGCGGCGCAGCACCGCAAAGCTGCGGTCGGCAGCCTGGCGCAACGCCGGATCGCCGTCAAAGGAAAGCCCGGCCTCGAACATCGCCGAATAATAGGCGGGCTCGTCGCGGGCAAAGGCGAGGTAGGCCCGGCCGACGCTTTCGAACGCGCCGAACGGCTCGGGCCGGCCGTCGTCCCAGGCGCGGTCGAGATGTGCGGCAAACAGCTCGAAGCCGCGGCGTGCCACATCGGCGATCAGCGCGTCGCGGTCGCGGAAATGCCGGTAGGGCGCCGCCGGGCTGACCCCGGCCGATCGCGCCGCATCGGCAAAGGTGAACCCGGCCGGCCCTTTCTTGGCGATCAGATCGAGCGCGGCCTGGATCAGCGCTTCGCGCAGATTGCCGTGGTGATAGCCGCGGCGCCCGTCCGGCCCGCGTCCCCACCCCGTCATCTGCCCGACCGGCTCATCGCGAGCACCCGACCGGCAGAGCTGGAGCGAACCTCGTCATGTGAAATGCTTTTACATCAATTCGCCGCGACAGCGCAGGCGCGATCACCGCAGCACCCTTGTTCCGGTTCACACCAGGCCACACGCATTTCGGGCATGGCGGCGCGCTCAGGCTCTACCGCCACCCGTTCGGCTCGGTCGCGGCGATGAACGCGACCCGGCTCGACGGTGATAATCCGGCCGGCTCGGTGCCGGCGAAATTATGTCGCAACTACGGCGGTAATACGATTCAACTGCCGTTATGTTGACACCCGATCGCCGCAATGAAACGATTTTGGCGTTGCGCTCGCGCTCGCCCGTGCGGTTTGCGGTCCCACCTGTCGCGGACAGCTATCGGGATGCGATAGAGACAACCCCGGCACAAAAAGTGCCCTGAGCTTGCCAAATAATTCTGACCGACGCAGTCGGTGGAGGAAAAGCTCATGAAGATCACGCGATATCTCACCATAGGCGCAACGGTGGTTGGGAGCCTGCTCGCCGTTGCGATCGCCACCGGCGTTTGGGAACCGCTGGCCAAAGCGGATGGCGGCGGGCGGGAGCGGGGCCCGACTTTTGCGGTCGATCCGTTCTGGCCAAAGCCGCTGCCCGCGCCGGTTGGAAGCGATGGCGTCGCGCATACCTGGGTGACCGGCGAGATAGCCGGAAGCTGCATGGACAAATATGACAATGTCTACACCTTCAACCGCGGCTGGGAGGTCGGCGTAACTATTGGCGGCGTATTGCAGGGGAGCGAATCTGGAGCCATCAACGGTCAGGATGCCACCGCCTCGGCCATCCCCTCGCCTCCGGTCGTCGCCTACAACAGCGACGGCGACACGGTTGCCGGCTGGGGCAATCCGACGCTGATCCAAACCGGCGGCGATTACGGGTACGCGGCCTATATGCCGCAGGGCGCGCATGGCTGCTTTGTCGATTACCAGGGCAACATCTGGTTCGGCGGCAACGGCGACGGGGTCGTTCAAGAGTACAACCCGCAAGCCGCCAATGCGCAGGGCGCCGCTGCCACGTTCGTGATGCAGATCGGCACCAAGGGTGTGTGCGACGGAGCGCAGACCAGTGCCAACAACTCGTTCAGCTCATGCGGCGAGGCCAACTCGTTCAATACCAGCCACACCTTGTTGAACGAACCCGCAGACGTCGCGGTCGATCCGTTGCCGGATGCGTTTACCGGCAAGAAGGGCGACATTTACATCGCCGATGGCTACGGCAACCATCGTATCGTGGTCTTCGACGCTGATGGGCACTATCTGCGTCAATGGGGCCAGGCTTGTTCGACCGACGGCGAGAGCTGCCCGCCGGGCACGTTCGGAGCCACCGGCGGGGGCCATCCGCATTGCGTGGTGCTCGGCAATGACGGCTTCGTTTACGTCTGCGACCGCCCCGACGACCGGATCCAGGTATTCGCGCGGACTTGCGGCGCGCCGTCGACGACGGCTGATCCGCAACCGATGTGCGCCCCGACCCGGATCTTCAATATCGACCAGTTCCCGACCGCGGCCGCCGCCGACCGCAACGCGATCCTTCTCGCCGGCACCCGGGGCGACGATATGGATTTCTGGCCCAATATCGACTACCTGGCCAGCAAGAGCCCGACCAGCCAAAAGGATATCGTCGATGTCGACCTCGGCAACGACAATACCTGGTTGATCGACAAGGCCAGCGGGCTGGTGTTCGGCGCGCTCGGCGTATGCGGCATTGCACCGTGTCCCGGCCACAGCGCCGGTCACTTTGCCTTCGGCCACACCACGACCGTCGACTCGAAAGGCAATGTCTACGTTGCCGAGACGATCACCGGCCGACGCATCCAAAAGTTCGTTCCGACAAACGGCCGGCAGTATTAGGCATCGTTTAGACCGCCCGCGCCCGCGGCCGGGGTCTGGCGCCCCGGCCGCTAATCGCCGGTCCGGAGCAATCGACAATGTTGACCCGTTGGATGGGGTTCGCCGCGGCGTGTCTGCTGTGGGCAGGATTCGGTTCGATTCCGGCGAGTGCTCACGATCTTCCGCTTGATCGGTTTATGAACGGGTTTGTCCGGATCGAGCCCCACCGGGCCGATCTGGTGATCCGCGTGCCGTTGGACTTGTTGCGCGCAGTCCGGTTTCCGATGGTTCGGGGCCACTACGATCTGGCGGCCGCGGGGCCTTCGATCACAGCAGCGCTCGATGCCCTTTCGAGCGATCTCTCGCTGTGGGAGGACGGCGGGCGCCTTCCGCCGGTTGCGGCCGCCGGCCGGCTCGCGCCGCTGGCGGACCGATCGTTCGAGCATTACAACGAGGCGGTAGCCGGTGTTGCCTCCTCACCGGCGCCGGACACCAAGATTTCTTATGAGCTCGGCTATTTCGACGCTCATTTCACCTATCCGATCGTCTCGCCCAACTCGGTGTTTGCGATTGAAAGCCTGGTCGGCGCGGATTTGGGAGACACCGTCAGGCTTGCCATTCGCTTTATTCCGCTTGACCGAACCAGTCGCGTGATGATGATTTCCGGCGGGTCGGGCCGCGTGCGCCTCGATCCGACCTGGTACGAGGCGTCGTTCGGGTTCGTCAAGCTCGGCGTCGAGCACATTCTGAGCGGCATTGACCATATGTTGTTTCTTCTCTGCCTGGTCATCCCGTTTCGCCGCGTCAGGCCGCTCATCCCGGTGATCACCGCCTTCACCCTCGGCCACTCGATCACCCTGATCGGCACCGCCTACAACCTTGCGCCGGTCGGGGCCTGGTTTCCGCCCTTTGTCGAGGCGGCCATTGCGGCGTCGATCTTCTACATGGCAATCGAAAACATTGTCGGCGCCAACCTTCGGCGGCGCTGGATCATCGCCGCGCTGTTCGGTCTCGTCCACGGCTTCGGGTTCGCCGACATTCTCAGGGAGCAATTGCAATTCGCCGGGTCGTACTTGCTGGTATCGCTGGTCTCATTCAACATCGGAATCGAGATCGGGCAGCTCGCAGTTTTGTGCGTCTTTGTTCCCGCACTTGCCCTGCTGTTCCGGGGCGCCATGTCCGGTCGGATGGGGATCATCGTGCTGTCGGCGATCATCGCCAACGTTGCCTGGCAATGGATGATCGAACGCGGCGAAATCTTTTGGCGGACCCCGTGGCCGCAATTGACCGGGCCGGGACTGATGGTCCTGGCGCGCTGGGTCCTGGCCTTGGGCCTGGCGGTGGCCGCGGCCAACTTCCTCTCGAAACGGGTCGACCGCAAACGGCCGCGGCTGGTTGCGCCGGGCACCATCCCGGTCGAGGAGTAAGCGGGCTGGCCCGATCCCGCGCGCCTGCTGTCCTTGACCAGGCCGGGCATCTGCCGCATCTGGAAGAAAGCCGGCGAGGTTGATCGAAGCCGATATTCGAGGCGGAACGGACAAGGAAGTACCGATGGATGCCTGGTGGCAGTGCGAAGTTCCCTATCCGTTTGTGCCGAAGGACGTGCTCGACGCTGCCGATTCGGTGCGCGGCAGTCTGCCGAATAAATACTGCGACCCGAAAGTTGCCGCCGACCTCTTCGAGGAGGTGATCGACGAATTTCTGCTGTGCGACGAGATGGGCATGAACGTCTTGGCGATCGAGCACCATGCCGGCATCAACTCCTTGTTGGGCGCCAACCCGATGCTGGTCGGCATTCTCGCCCGGCAGACGCGCCAGGCGCGCATCCTCAGCCTCGGCACGCTGGTCTCGCTGCGCCACGACCCGGTCCGCATCGCCGAGGAATACGCCACCGCCGACGTGATCTCGCGCGGCCGACTCGAAATCGGCTTCGTCAAGTCGGGCGGCACCGAGATGCCGTCGGCCAACGCCAACCCGGTCGGCAATGTCGAGCGCTATTGGGAGGCGATCGACCTAATCCAAAAAGCGCTTTCCGCGCATGACGGGCCATTCAGCTGGGAGGGCAAGCACTTCACCCATCGCCACGTCAACATCTGGCCGCCGCCCTATCAGCGCCCGCACCCGCGGCTGTGGTCAGCGACCGGCGACCCGGAAACTGCCGAAGAAGTCGGCCGTCGCGGCATGGTCCATGTGCTGGTGCTGCGCGGCCCTGACGGCACCAAGCGCGCCTATGCGGCGTACCGGCAGGCGCGGGCCGAGGCCGGGCTGCCAAAGGTGACAACCGACAATTTCGCCTATGCTGCCTTCGTCTATGTCGGCGACACCGAGGAGGAGGGGCTCGCGGTCGGCAGCAAGCTCCTGTGGTTCTTGAATACCAGCCTCAAATCGGCGCCGCAGCATTCGCGGCTGATGCCGGGCTCGTTCCCGCCCGAGCGCGCGCCCGCCGCCTATCGCACCGCACCCGGCGCGGCGGCGTCGCCGAACCTCGTCAATGCCGAAAAGGGGGTCCCGAGCGCCGGCGAAAACATCCGCCGGCTGATGTCGATCGACGCCGAGGAAGCCAAGGCGATGGGCATCCTCTTCGCCGGCAATCCCGACAGCGTCACCCGCCAGATATTGGAGTTCTACGACAAGGTCGGCGGCTTCGGCCATCTGAGCATGATCGGCCGCTCCGGTTTCATGACCCACGCCGAATCCGAGAAGGGCATCCGCCTCTTCGCCAGGGAAGTGCTACCGCGCCTCAAGGAGATCGCGCCGGTCACCGTCGGCTGAGACATTCGTCTTTCGGCCGGCCGGGTCAGCAGCCGAGCTTGACGGCAAGATCGGTGAAGCTGTCGGCGATCACGTCGAAATCGTGCTCGGCCTTAAAGTCGCGGGTCTTGTTGGGGCCGTGCTCCAGCGGCCGGCTGACGAAGGCGGTGCGAAAGCCGCGGCCGCGGGCGGCGACGAGGTCGCCATTATGCGCCGCCACCATCATGCACTCTTCGGGCTCGAGGTCGAGAAAAGCGGCGGTGCGGTCGTAGGCCTCGGGCTGCGGCTTGTAGGCGTGGGCAACCTCGGCGCCGAGGATCGCGTCCCACGGCAGCCCGGCGTATTTGGCCATGTTGACCATCAGCGCCACATTGCCGTTCGACAGCGTTACAAGGATGAATTTGCGCTTGAGCCGGTTGAGGCCCTCGACCGTGTCGGGCCAGCCGTCGAGCCGGTGCCAGGCGCGGTTCAGGTGGTCGATCTCGGCGTCGGCGAGCCCCGAGATGCCGAATTCCGGCAGCAATTCGACCAGGTTTTCCCGGTGCAGGTCGTCGAGCCGCGCCCACGGGCGCTCGCCGCTGCGCACCTTGGCCATCGCCGGCTGATAGCGCGCCCGCCAGCGGTCGGCGAAATCGTGCCAATCCTTGTCGTACCCCTTCGGCCCGAGAATGGCCTTGGCCTCGCGCGCAACGCTGTCGCGCCAGTTCACCACGGTGCCGAACACGTCGAACGTCAGCGCCTTAACACCGGTAAGAGCCATTGTTCCAACCCCCTGCTGGTCGTTGCGCTTCGTTCCTACCGGGTGTCGCGCGGCGCCGGGCAGTCGTCAACCACCGAAATCCGATGCCGAACACTCGCGCGGCATGCCCCGCACCTCGACAACTCAGCATACACGTGTATTATACGTGTAAGGAGCTCGGGCATGTCAAAGAAACTGACGATCACCGTCGACGACGAGGTTTATGCGGGGCTGCATAGCGTCGTCGGGCGGCGCCGGATCAGCCGTTTCCTGAACGATCTGGCGCGACCGCACGTGTTGCAGCGCGAGCTGGCCGAAGGCTACCGGGCGATGGCCGCCGACGAAGAGCGCGAGCGCGACGCCTCGGAATGGGTTGAAAACCTGACCCGGGATATCGCCGATGAGCCCCGATAAGCCGCCTCAACGCGGTGACGTGTGGTGGGTGGCGTTCGACCCGTCGGTC
>DASYNW010000194.1:0-2966 GCA_036008325.1 Allostellaceae bacterium | reverse complement strand
GCAGCGGAACGTGCGACCGCTCGAAGATCGTCCCGGTGCGGACAGTGAAATCCTCCTTGCACTGGTTGCAGCGATAGAAGCCGCCCTTGCGCACGGTGATCCGCTCGCCAAGCCCGCAGAAGGGGCAGAACGGGCCTTCGGCGCACGCGCGGCGGCGGCAGCCGTCACAGCCGCCGGAACAATGGGCCCTCGGTGACCTCGGCCATGGAAAGCCAGGTCTCGAGGGCTCTGACCGGACGGGGAGCGAAGCGCAAGCCGATAGCCGAACGCTATCGGATTGGTACCGATCCGATCGACACCGATTCGATCGCGCTTGTCGTCAGAAATGGACCGGGCTTGCCGGGTTCGACGGCGCCGCCTTCGCCGGGCACAGCCTGCGGCGCGGTGCGATCTCGAGCGGGGTCGCCCAGGGCGTCCACATCGCCCGCCTCAAACAGTCCTCCGGCCACGCCTCCTTGAAAAGTCTCGACGAGTATGTCGAACTCGACGAATTGCGGCAAAATCATGCGCTGAAGGATGTTCTGTAAGCCGGTGGCGAGAATCTGGCAACGACTGGGCCGGGCCAGGTTGGTCATCGGCCGGTTGAAATCTCCGGTTCCAAAGCATATTTTCTCCTGAAAGGGAGTTATTGCCATGTCCGGCCTGCGCTATCCCGCCACACGATACGCCCCATCGCCGGTCATCGACCTCGCGGTACGTGAGGAGCGCGAGCGGTTGAGCCCGTCGGCGCTCAAGGCGTTCTTCAACATCGTCGAGCTCTGGCATGTGCGCGACGGGGAGGCGCGCCGGCTCCTCGGCGGTGTCAGCAACGGCCCCTATTACGAGATGAAGAAGAACCCCGAAGGCCGGGTCCTCGATGCCGACAAGCTGCTGCGCATCTCGTATCTGATAGGCATCTTCAAGGCCCTCAACATACTCCACAGTAAGGCGCTCGCCGACGATTGGGTGCGCCTTCCCAATGCCAACCGCATCTTCAGCGGGATGACACCGCTCGCCTACATGACCAAAGGCGGCGTGCCGGCGATGCAGACGATACGGCGGCTGCTCGACGCGCGCCGAGAAGGCATGTGACGGAGCCACCCCGTACGTCGCTCGTCCGCCGCTACGACACGCACCGCCTCATTCCGTCCAGATACAGCGAACCCGATGGCGGGGTGCTCGCCCGCATTGCGGACGACGACCGGCATCTCGCCGACATTCTCGAACTGGACAGCGGGACCGACGACCGGCTCCTCGCCGAGAGCGAGCTGTTGCCCGGGATCGGCGTGGGCGAGCTGGTGTTCGGCGTTCCCTATTATCGCATTGTCAACGCCGCGTTCACCCACGCGCATCCGCTCGGCAGCCGCTTCAACGGCCCCGAGCGCGGTGCCTGGTACGCCGCTTTTGAGATCGAGACGGCGCAGACCGAAATCGCGTTCCACAAGACGTTGCAGCTGGCCGAGATCGGGCGCTTCGACGACGACGTCAGTGTCGACGACTATCTCGCCGACTTCAGCGGCGAATTTCATGACCTGCGCCATGATGGCTTCTCCGAGGTCCTCGATCGCGAAAGCTATGTCCCATCTCAGGCGCTAGCCGAACGGCTGGTCGAGGCCGGCGCGCTCGGCGTCGTCTATCCGAGCGTGCGCCGCGCCGGCGGAACGTGTCTTGCTTGCTTCCGACCCGCACTGGTCATGAATGTGCGGAAGGGGGCGACGTACCGCTTCCGGTGGAGCGGCGACCCGATACCCGACATCGACCTTCTCGGGCCGGAAGCAGCGGGACGGTAACAGCGCCGCCGCCATTGCGCCTTGCCGTCAGTGCCGCCTCCGGCGCGACGACGAGCAGCCTCTCTGTCATTCCGGCGGCCGCCCAGAAGGGACGGCTGTCGCAAATATTGTCACACAGGCAAGCGTCCCATATTAGAGTGCGATAGTCGACTGACAATACCTCCCATAAGAGACTAGGCGTTCCATTGCGCCGGCAGCGCCGAAGGGCTCAGTCGAGTGTCGAGCGGAACCTGCCCGGCGGCGCGTCCGGTGACGCCTCCGCGCCAGCCATTCCGAGCGTCGCAAATGAACCGCAGGGGTCGATCCTGATCTGTCAATTGACGCAGCTACGACATTGGTCGGCGGCGATCGACAGCGGACGATCAGTCGCCGGCATCAGCGACCCGCAATTGTTGCCTGAGACCGCGGGCCGGCTTTGGGCATGCGGTCAGTCTGCGACCTTGAGCGCGATCTTTCCGGGGCATATGGGGCGCGCCATCCAGCATGCGGTGGGCGGTGGTCGCCTCTGTGAGATCGAGTACCTCACTGACCGGCAAGTCGAGCCGTTCTCGGTTCGACCATTCGTCGAGATCCCTCTCGAGCAGATGCCCTGGGTTGGTTTGACGACCGCGGTCGACCCCAAGCCGAAGGCGCTAGTTAGTGTGCTGGCGACGCCGGAATCTCTGTCCCCGAGGGACCCTGAGGACGAGCGCGGCCCAATCCAGGATGCTCCGGCAGTTTGGTAAGCGTTCGCCGGGCCATATCCTTGGCGGGGTCGAATGAGCACCCGACCCGCTTGCCGAGTTCGGCTGGCGAGGCGTTGTCGGGCGTGGAGACGGCGACGGCCGTTTCCACCGACATGCCAGGTCGGGCGAGTGCGGAGTCGGCGTCGCGGCGATTGAAGCGGATGCGCACCGTGAAGCGGCGAACGATCTTCGTGAAATTGCCGGTCGCGTTGTCCGGCGGGATAAGCGCGAATTCGGCGCCGGCGGCCGGTAGGACGGCCTCGACATAGCCGCAGATCGGCCGATGCGGATAGGTATCCACGTCGATACGAACCGGATCGCCGATTTTCATCCGGCCGATCTGGGTCTCCCGATAATTGGCCTCGACCCAGAGGTTGCTGATCGGCACGATCGACATCATCGGCGTGCCGGCGGCGACATATTCGCCGACACGCACCCTTCGGTTGGCGACGATACCGTCGATCGGCGCCCA
>DASYNW010000193.1:0-15790 GCA_036008325.1 Allostellaceae bacterium | reverse complement strand
TCTCGATGAAAAGATCCGCACCCTCGGCACCGCCGCCTGCCCGCCCTATCACCTGGCGATCGTCATCGGCGGCACCTCGGCCGAGATGAACCTGAAGACGGTCAAGCTCGCCAGCTGCCGCTATCTCGATTCGCTGCCGGCGGCGGGCAATTGCTGGGGCCAGGCCTACCGCGACCGCGAATATGAAGGCGAGGTGCTCGAGCTGACCCGCGGCCTCGGCATCGGCGCGCAATTTGGCGGCAAATATTTCTGTCACGACGTCCGCGTGATCCGGCTGCCGCGCCACGGTGCCAGCCTGCCGATCGGGATCGGGGTGTCGTGCTCGGCCGACCGCCAGATCCTCGGCAAGATCACCGGGGACGGCGTCTTTCTCGAAGCGCTCGAAACCAACCCGGCGCGATTTTTGCCCGAGATCGACGCGGCCTCCCTCGGCGGCGAAGTGGTGCCGATCGATCTCGCCCGGCCGATGGGCGAGATCCGCCGCACCTTGTCGCAATACCCGATCAAGACCCGGCTCAGCCTGACGGGCCCGCTGATCGTGGCGCGCGACATCGCCCACGCGAAGCTGCAGGAGCGGCTCGATCGCGGCCTGGGGCTGCCCGATTACGTCAAGAATCACCCGATCTACTACGCCGGCCCGGCCAAGACGCCGCAGGGCTATGCCTCGGGGTCTTTCGGCCCGACCACGGCCGGGCGCATGGACAGCTATGTCGACGCCTTCATGGCGGCGGGCGGCAGCTTTGTCAGTCTGGCCAAGGGCAATCGCGGGGCCGAGGTCCGCGATGCCTGCCGCCGGCACGGCGGCTTTTACCTCGGCTCGATCGGCGGCCCGGCGGCGCGCCTCGCGCTCGAATGCATCCGCAAGGTCGAGCTTTTGGAGTACCCCGAGCTCGGCATGGAAGCAATCTGGCGCATCGAGGTCGCCGATTTCCCGGCCTTCATCGTCATCGACGACAAGGGCAACGATTTTTTCGCGGCGCTAGCCTGAGGGATGCGGATCGGGCGGCACGCGGGGGCCGGCCGGGTGGCGCGGGGCGAGGGATTGCCGCAAGAACAGCTGGTGGCGGCGCTGTTGCGCGGCGACAACGGCGCATGGCACGGATTCGTCCGGCGCTATGCCGGGCTCGTCGCCGCCGCCGTGCGCGGCATAGCACGCGAGCCGGCCGAGATCGAAGATTTGGCTCAGGAAGTTTTTCTGCGCCTGTGCCGCAACGATTTCCGCTTGCTGCGCAGCTACGACCCGGCGCGCGCCGGCCTCTCAACCTGGATCACGATCGTCGCGCGCAGCACCGCGCGCGACGCGCTGCGCCGTCATCGGCCGGTGGCGGTGCCGATCGACGCGGTGCCCGAAGGGCTGCTCGCGGTCGAGCCGGTCGAGCCGGTGCGCAAGCTCAAATTGCCGGAGGCGCTACTGTCGCCGCGGCAGCGCGAGATCCTGGCCATGCTGTACGATCGCGATATGGAGGTTGCCGATATCGCCGCGGCGCTCGGCATCGATCCGCAAACCGTGCGCAGCACCCATCACAAGGCGATGCTCAAGCTGCGCGCTCATTTCAAGGCCGACGCGGAATGAGCAAACAAACCGGAGGTTGCGGGGATACAGCCGCTGCTTCCTGCGTAAATGCATGATGAGACCGATGCGATGAGCCGAACCGATAGAGAGACCGGGACCCCGGCAGAGTTCGAGAGCGGCCGCGCCTTGTGGCGCCGCTGCCAAGAGGCCGACGCGCCGGTCGACGAAGCCGCGCGCTTTCTCGATCTCGCCGCTTTCGCCGACGGGCTTCTCGATGAGGAGGAACACGATCGGATGGCCGCCGATCTCGCCGCCGACCCGGCGGCGGTTGGCGATATCGCCGCGGCGCGGCAGATCGCCCGCGGCTTCGACATTCCACCCGACCTGATCGAACGCCCAGACCTGATCGAACGCCCAGACCTGATCGAACGCATTGTCGCCCGCGCCGGGCCCCTTGCCGCCGCGGCGGCGCGCGAGCCGGGAGCGCCGCTGCGGTTCGCGGCATTGCCGGGGCGCGGCCGCGTTCTGCCGGGTCTGGCCCGCTGGGGCAGCCTGGCCGCGGCGATTGTGCTCGCCGGTTGGCTCGGTTTTGCGATGGGCAGCGGCGCATCGCTCGAGCTCAGTCAGCCGCCCCAGCAGAGCCAGGTCGGAGTGAGCTTATATCTGCCCGAGCTGCTCGATCCCTCGACCGGCTTTCTGCGCGATCTCGGCGAGGGCCAGCAGACGTGACCATCGCCCAGACCTTCGCCGCCCATGGCGCCCGGCGTCAGCTGTGGCGAGTGCTGCTGGCCTTGTCGTTGGCGCTCAATCTGTTTTTCATGGCCGGTGCGCTGTGGATCCGGATCCATTCGCCAGTTCCGCCGATCAGCCCCGCGCAACGGCTGGAGCAAATGGCCGGGGAGCTTGGGCTCGACCCGCAGCAACAGGCCGCCTTCGACCAATATTCGCAAACCATGCGCGCGCGCCTGCAATCGATGCACCAGGCGATTCACCCGCTGATCGCCGAGACGTGGACCGAGCTGGCCAAGCCGCAGGCGGACGAGACCCGGGTCATGCAGCTGCTCGACCAGGCGGCGCAAACCAGGCGCCATTTCCTGGGCGGGCTGACGACCACGACCTTGGCCTTTCTGGCGAGATTGACGCCCGAGCAGCGGACGAAGTTCGTCGCCCTGGTCCATTGGGGGCCGCGCCCCTGGTCGCCGCCGCGCGACCACCGCGACGGCGCCCGATAGCCGCCCCTCCCGCGAATCTATCCTGAATGCCGACGTTGCCGGTCAGCGGCCCTGCACCGGCAGGATCGGCGGCAGCGGGTTGAAGTCGAGCGGCGCGGAATTTTCGATAAAGCCGCGGCCGGGCAGCTGCGCCGCGTTCCAGCCGCCGCCCAAATCCTGGATCAGGCTGGCGCTCGCAACCAGCCGGTTCTGGCGGACGGTCAGCGCGGTTTCGAAGTCGGCGAGCGCGGTCTGCTCGGCGACGATGACACTGGTATAGGCGACCGTGCCGGCGAGGTACTGATTATTGATGATGCGCTCGGCCTCGAGCGCTGACGCCGCGGCTGCGTCCTGCACCTGCTGTTCCTCGGCGAAGATGCGCAGTGCAGCGAGCTGGTCCTCGACCTGCTGGAATGCGGTCAGCACGGTCTGCCGGTAAGTGGCCAGGTCTTCGTCGAACACCGCGACCGCCGCCCCGACCCGGGCGCTGCGCAGCCCGGCGTCGAACACGGTATCCACTAGGCTCGCCCCAAACGACCAGAACAGGCTCGATCGGGTGAGCAGCTTGGCCAAGGTCAGCGCCGCCGCACCGGCATCGCCGGAGAGCGTGATGGTCGGATAAAACGCTGCGACCTCGACCCCGATCTCGGCGTTGGCTGCTTTCATCGTCCGTTCGGCGGCGGCGATGTCGGGGCGGCGCTCGAGCAGGGCCGAGGGCAGACCGGCCGGGATGTCCGGCACCGCATCGACAAAATCGCTGGGCGCAATCGTCAGCTCGGCCGGGGGCACGCCGATCAGCACGGCGATCGCGTGCTCGAACTGCGCCCGCATTACTCCGACCGCGATCGCCTGGGCCTGGGTGCTCAGCAGCTGGGCTTCGGCCTGGGCAACAGCAGACTGGTCAGTGGTGCCGCTGCTGTACTGATTGCGGGTGATGCGCAGGGATTCGGCGAATGCTTGGGCCGCTCTATCGAGCAGGCGCTTCAGCTCGTCGGCGACGCGCAATTGCAGATAATCGCCGGCGAGCGTGCCCTGGGCCGAGAGCCGCGCGTTGGCCAGGTCCGCGGCGCTCGCCTGCGCGGTGGCAACGTTGGCCTCGACAGTGCGGCGGACCTGACCCCAGAAATCAGGCGTCCAGCTCGCCGCGACCGAGGTGCTGAAAAAGTCGGTAATGTTGCCCGCGCTCCCACCCGCGGAGACGGAGCCGCTCCCGTTCGAGCCGCCGCCGCCGGATTTGGAGCGCTGGCCCGAGGCGCTGACCGTGCCGGTCGGGAAAAACCCGGCGCGAGCCTCGGCGACGATGAATTCGGCCTCGCGGAACGCTGCTGCGAAGGTTTTTAAGTTCTGGTTGGAGATGTCGATGCGCGCCTCCAGCCCGTCGAGCACCGGGTCGTTATAGATCGTCCACCATTCGCCGCGGCTGATCGCGTCGGAGGGTTGGCCGAGCTTCCAGCCGCGAGGCGGCGCCGCTGCTTCCTTGTATTGCGCCTCCTTGAACCGGGCCGGCACCGGGGCGCCGGGGCGCAGATAGTCCGGTCCGACCGTGCACGCCGACAGGATTGCAGCGGCGGCAGCAGCGGCGGCGGCCTTCAATGCGCGAGGTCTCATTCGCCCGGTTCGGGGACCTGCCGGGGGTCGAGGCGCTGCCCGCCGGTTCTCCAGCGCCGCTGCGCCCACAGGCGAAACCGGTCGAGATAGAGATAGATGACCGGCGTCGTATAGAGGGTCAGAACCTGGCTGACCATCAGCCCGCCGACGATCGAGATGCCGAGCGGACGGCGCAATTCGGCGCCCTCGCCAAAGCCGATCGCCAACGGCAAGGCGCCGAGCATCGCTGCGAGCGTCGTCATGATGATCGGCCGGAAGCGCTTCAGGCACGCCTGATAGATCGCCTCGCGTGAGCTGAGGCCCAGTGTGCGTTCGGCGTCGAGCGCGAAATCGATCATCATGATCGCGTTCTTCTTGACGATCCCGATCAAGAGGATGAGGCCGATCAGCGCGATGATGCTGAATTCGGTGCCGGTGACGATCAGCGCCAGCACCGCGCCGACCCCGGCCGAGGGCAGGGTCGACAGGATCGTCAGCGGGTGGACATAGCTCTCATAGAGCACGCCCAAGACGATATAGACCGCGACCAGAGCCGCGGCGACCAGGATCGGCTCGTTCGCCAGGGATTGCTCGAAGACCTGGGCCGTGCCCTGAAAGCTGCCATGCACCGTCGCCGGCAGGCCGAGACGGGCGACCGCGCTGTCGATCTCCTGCTGCGCCTGGCTCAGCGCCACCCCCGGCGCCAGATTGAACGAGATCGTCGCGGCGACGAACAGCCCCTGGTGATTGACCGCGAGCGGGGTGTTGCCGGGGCCGAAATGGCTGAACGCCGACAGCGGCACCATGGTCTCGGCCGCGGTGCTGACCGCCGCCCCGGTCGAGGTGGCGCCATGGCCGGTATTGGCCAACGAGTTGTTGGCCTGGTTGCGCGCGGTGTCGCCGGCGACTTGCGCCGCGGCGGCCGTAGCGGCGGTGCTGTTGGCGGCGCGCGTCGAAGCCGCGATCGTGCCGGCGAGCGCATTGCTCGATTGCGTGCCGCTGACCGTGCCGCCGCTGGTGCTGACATAGATCTCCTTCAAGACCTGCGGGTCCTGCCAGAACCGCGGCGCCACCTCCATCACGACATGGTACTGGTTTTGCGCGGCATAGATCACCGACACCTGGCGCTGGCCAAACGCGTCATAAAGCGTGTTATCGATCTCGGCGACGTTGAGACCAAGGCGCGCGGCGGTGGCCCGGTCGATCACGAGATCGGTCTCCAGCCCTTTCTGCTGCTGATCGAGATTGACCTCGGTCAGGCTGGGCAGCTTTTGCAATGCCGCCTCGACCTTGGGCGCCCAGCTGTAGATGTCCGCGGTGTTGTCGCCCTGCAAAGTGTACTGGTACTGGGCATTGCTCTGCCGCCCGCCAACCCAGATGTCCTGAACCGCCTGCAGAAACAGCCGCGCGCCCGCCACCTGGTTGAGCTTGTGGCGCAGCCGGCCGATCACTTGCGTCACCGAGACTTTGCGCACCGACAGCGGCTTCAGCACGACAAAGACAAAGCCGGAATTGGTCTGGCCGCCGCCGGTAAAGCCGACGATGTTCTGCACCGCCGGATCCTTGCGGATGATCCCGACGAACTGTGCCAGCTTTTGCTGCATCAGCTGAAACGAGATGCTCTGGTCGGCCTGGATGCCGCCGATCATCCGCCCGGTGTCCTGCTGCGGGAAAAACCCCTTGGGGATGATCATGAAGAGGTAGGCGGCGAGGCCCACCGTCAGTGCCAGGCTCAGCATCACCAGTGCGGGCGCGCGCAATGCCCGGCGCAGCGAGCGGTCATAGAGGCCGAGCACCGCCTCGAAGGCGCGCTCGCCGAAGAGATAAAGCCGACCGTGCGGTTTGCCGCGGCTGGTGTCGAGCAGATAGGCGCACATCATCGGCGTCGTCGTCAAGGAGACGGCGAGCGAGATCAGGATCGCCATCGACAAGGTCATCGCGAATTCTCGGAACAGCCGCCCGACGATGCCGCCCATCAACAGGATCGGGGCAAAGACGGCGATCAGCGAGAGGCTCATCGACAACACGGTAAAGCCGACCTCGCGCGCGCCGAGCAAGGCCGCTTCCATGCGCGTCATCCCGGCCTCGATGTGCCGGGTGATGTTTTCGAGCACGACAATCGCGTCGTCGACGACAAACCCGGTCGAGACGGTCAGCGCCATCAAGGACAGATTGTCCAGGCTGTAGCCCAGGAGGTACATCGCCCCGAAGGTGCCGATCAGCGACACCGGAACCGCGACGCTGGGGATCAGGGTCGCGCGCAAATTGCGTAGGAACAGAAAGACCACGAGGATGACGAGGCCGACCGCGATCAACAGCGCGCGCTCGACGTCGTAGAGCGAGGTCCGGATCGTCGTCGTCCGGTCCATCGTCAATTGGACGTGGATCGCGCTCGGGATCGAGGCCTGGAGCTGCGGCAGGATCGCGTTGACCCGGTCGACGGTGGCGATGATGTTGGCGCCCGGCTGGCGGTAGAGGATCACCAGAACCGCCGGTTCGCCGTTGGACAGCCCCTGATTGCGCAAATTCTCGACCGAATCGTCGATTTCGGCGATATCGGTCAGATGCACCGCCGCGCCGTTGCGGTAGGCGACGATCAGCGGGCGATAGTCGGCGGCGTGGCTCGCCTGGTCGTTGGTGTAGATCTGATAGCGCCGGCCGCCGTTCTCGATGGCGCCCTTGGGGCTGTGCGCGTTGGCCGAGGCCAAGGCCGCGCGCACGTCTTCGAGGCCGATCCCGTATTTGAACAAGGCCAGCGGGTTGAGCTCGACCCGCACCGCCGGCAGCGAGCTGCCGCTGATCACTACCTGGCCGATGCCCGAGATCTGCGACAAGGCCTGCTGCATGACTGTCGAGGCGGCGTCGTAGATCTGGCCGCGGGTCAAGGTGTCCGAGGTCATCGACAGGATCGCGATCGGCGCGTCCGCCGGGTTGACTTTGCGGTAGGTCGGGTTTTGGCGTAGGCTGGTTGGCAGATCGGCGCGCGCCGCGTTGATCGCCGCCTCGACATCGCGCGCGGCCCCGTCGATGTTGCGATCGAGGTTGAATTGTAAGACGATGCGGGTCGAATTGACCGTGCTCGTCGAAGTCATCTGGCTGACGTCGGCGATGACGCCCAGATGCCGTTCGAGCGGCGTCGCCACGGTGGTCGCCATGATCTCGGGGCTCGCCCCGGGCATCGTCGCCTGCACCGAGATGGTCGGAAAATCGACCTGCGGCAGCGGCGCCACCGGCAATTTCAAATACGCGAAAAAGCCGGCGAGAGCGACGCCGATTGTCAAGAGCGTGGTCGCGACCGGCCGCTTGATGAACGGCGCCGACGGGTTCACTCGGCCGCACCCGCTGCAATCGAGCCGCCCGCCGGGCCGGGCCGCAGCCAGGTCCCCAGCCGCTCGAAGCCCAGATAGATGACCGGCGTCGTAAACAGGGTCAGGAGCTGGCTGACGATCAGCCCGCCGACGATCGTCACGCCGAGCGGGTGGCGCAATTCCGAGCCGACCCCGGCGCCGAGCATCAGCGGCAATGCGGCAAACAGCGCCGCCATCGTCGTCATCAGGATCGGGCGAAAGCGTAAGAGGCAGGCCTGATAGATCGCCTCGCGCGGGGTCTTGCCCTGGTGACGCTCGGCATCGAGGGCGAAGTCGACCATCATGATCGCGTTTTTCTTGACGATGCCGATCAGGAGGATGATGCCGATGATCGCGATCACCGAGAGATCGCTGCCGTCGATCATCAACGCCAGCAGCGCGCCGACCCCGGCCGAAGGCAGGGTCGAGAGGATCGTGATCGGGTGGATGAAGCTCTCGTAGAGCACGCCCAGGACGATGTAGACGGTGACGATGGCGGCCAGGATCAGAATGAGCTCGTTGCCCAAGGCGGCCTGGAACGCCAAGGCGGCGCCCTGGAACACGGTGATCATGCTGGCCGGCATCCCGAGCTCGGTCTCAGCCTGCTGGATGGCAGCGACAGCGGTGCCGAGTGCTGCTCCCGGCGCCAGGTTGAACGACACCATCGTCGACGGGAATTGACCCAGATGGTCGATTTCGAGCGAGGCGGTCTGCTGCTCGACCTGGGCGATCGCCGACAGCGGCACCTGGCCATTGGTCGCGGTCGACGACGGCAGATAGATCGAACCCAGCGACGACAAGGATTGCTGCTGCAGCGGATCGGCCTCGAGGATCACCCGGTACTGGTTCGACTGGGTAAAGATCGTCGAGACGATGCGCTGGCCGAACGAATCATAGAGCGCATTGTCGACGGTGGCCGGGGTGATGCCGAAGCGCGAGGCGGTGGCACGGTCGATGTTCACATAAGCCGAAAGACCGTTCTCGGAATAGGAGCTGGCGACATCCTCGATCTCGGGGATCTGATCCAGCTTTTGCAGCAATTTGGGGACCCAAACCGCAAATTCGCCGGCGTTGGCGTCCTCGAGCGCGAACTGGTATTCTGAGCGGCTGACCGTCGAATCGATGGTCAGATCTTGCACCGGCTGCATATAGAGCCGGATGCCGGAGACCTTGGCGGTTTCCTGTCCGAGCCGTCGGATCACGTCGCTGGCGGTCAGGTTGCGCTGATTGAGCGGTTTGAGGTTGATCAGAAACCGGCCGCTGTCGAGGGTGGTGTTGGTGCCGTCGACGCCGATAAAGCTGGTCAGGCTGGCGACCGCGGGATCCTCGAGAATGGCGCTCGCCAACGCCTGCTGGCGCTCGGACATCGCGGCGAACGAGACCGAGGGCGAGGCGACCGAAATCCCCTGAATGAGCCCGGTGTCCTGAACCGGAAAGAAGCCCTTGGGGATCACGACGTAGAGCAGCACGGTCAAGGCCAGGGTCGCCGCCGCCACGATCAGGGTCAGCGGCTGGTGGTCGAGCACCCAGTTCAGCAGCCGGCCGTAGCGGGCGATCAGCGCATCGAACCATTCGCCGCTCTTGCGCGCGAACCGCGACATTTCCTCCGGCCGCCGATGGCGCAGGATCTTGGCGCACATCATCGGCACCAGGGTCAGCGCCACCACCGCGGAGATGATGATGGTGACAGCGAGCGTGATGGCGAACTCGCGAAACAGCCTGCCGACCACATCGGGCATGAACAGGAGCGGGATCAGCACCGCGATCAGCGACACCGTCAGCGAGATGATGGTAAAGCCGATCTGCGCCGAGCCTTTGAGCGCGGCCTCGACCGGGGGGTCGCCGGCCTCGATGTAGCGGGTGATGTTTTCGATCACCACGATGGCGTCGTCGACGACAAACCCGGTGGCGATGGTCAATGCCATCAGCGACAGATTGTTGAGGCTGAACCCGGCGAGGTACATGAACGCCAGGGTCCCGACCAGCGACAGCGGCACCGACAAGCTCGGGATCAGGGTCGCCGACGGGCTGCGCAGAAATAGGAAAATCACGATGACGACGAGCACCACCGCCAGGCCGAGCTCGAACTCGACATCCGACACCGAGGCACGGATCGTTGTCGTGCGATCGGTCACGACCTGGAGATCGACCGCCGGCGGCAAGGCCGCCTTGAGCGATGGCAGCAATGCCTCGATGCTATCGACGACGCCAATGACGTTGGCGTTGGGCTGGCGCTGGATGTTGACGATGACCGCCGGCTCGGTGTTGACCCAGGCGGCAAGCGCGGTGTTTTCGGCGGCCTGGGTCGCTTTCCCGACATCTTCGAGCCGCACCGGCGCGCCGTTGCGATAGGCGATCACCAGCTTGTCGTAGTCCTTGGCGCTGTGAATCTGGTCGTTGGCGTTGATCGTGTAGGCCCGGCTCGGCCCGTCGAAATTGCCTTTGGGCGTGTTGACGTTGGCGTTGGCGAGCGTAGTGCGCAGATCGTCGATGTTGAGCCCGTAGGCAGCGAGCTGCAGATTGTTCGCCTGGATGCGCACCGCCGGGGTGTTGCCGCCGCTGATGCTGACCAGGCCGACCCCCGCCACCTGCGAGATTTTCTGGGCGATTCGGGTGTCGACGAGGTCCTCGACCTGGGTCAAAGGCATCGTCTTTGAGGTCACCGCCAAGGTCAGGATCGGCGCGTCGGCCGGGTTGACCTTGGCGTAGATCGGCGGCGCCGGCAGGTCGGTGGGCAACAGATTGCCGGCCGCGTTGATCGCCGCCTGAACCTCCTGCTCGGCCACATCGAGGCTCAAATCGAGGCTGAATTGCAGGGTGATGACCGAGGCGCCGGCCGAGCTCGTCGACGACATCTGGTTGAGCCCCGGCATCTGGCCGAGCTGCACTTCGAGCGGGGCGGTGACCGAGGAGGTCATCACATCGGGGCTGGCGCCCGGATAAAAGGTCTGCACCTGGATCGTCGGATAGTCGACCTCAGGCAAGGCCGACAGCGGCAGAAACCGATAGGCGAACAGCCCGACCATCATGATCGCCGCCATCAGGAGGGTCGTCGCCACCGGCCGCAGGATAAAGATGCGCGAGGGGTTCATTAAGTAGGCTTGCGCCCTGCCCTCACCCACCCGTCCCCCTCCCATTCCTTCCCCCGCGTGCGGGGGAGGGTTAGGTGGGGGCCGGGTTCCCCTCTCCCGCATTGCGGGAGAGGGCGCCGAGCGCAGCGAGGCGGGTGAGGGCCGAGCTTCACGGCACAGCCGGTCATTGCGCGGTGATCGGCTTGCGGCGCTGCCGGGCGGGCGCTGTGCCACCGGGCGGTGCGGCAGCGGGGGTGGCGGCAGCGGGCGTGGCGGGTTTGGCCGGGCTGCCGGCAGCGCTGCCGCTGGTCGCGCCCGCCGCGGCAAGCGTGACCTTGGCGCCGTCCTTCAGCCGGTCGGCGCCATCGTCGACCACCATCTGGCCGGGCTCGAGCCCCGACAGGATCACCACCCGCTGACCGTCGCCGGGGCCGAGCTTGACCTTTTGCACCGCCACCGTGTGGTTGGGCTTGACCAGATAGACAAAGGTGCCGGGGGCGCCGCGCTGGATCGCCGCGGTCGGCACGATGTCGGCGTCGCGCAAGGTTTCGATCAACAGCTTGATGTTGACGAATTGATTGGGAAACAGCATCTCCTGCGGGTTGTTGAAGATCGCGCGCAATTTGACCGTGCCGGTTGTCGTGTCGATCTGATTGTCAACGGTTTCGAGCGTCCCGGTGCCGAGCTCGACCGTGCCGGTGCGGTCGTAGGCCGTTGCCGGCAACGCGGCGCCGACGTGTAATTGCTTCAGCACATCGGGCAGATTGTCCTCGGGCAAGGTGAAGATGACCGAGATCGGCTGCGTCTGGGTCACCACGACGATGCCGTTGGCGTCGCTGGTCTGCACGTAATTGCCGGGGTCCACCTGCCGCAGCCCGACCCGGCCGGTCACCGGCGAGATGATGTGGCAGTAGACGAGGTTCAGCCTTTGCACGTCGATCAGCGCCTTGTCGGAAATCAGCGCCGCTCGATCTTGCGCCACCAGTGCCGTTTGCGTGTCGCGGGTCTGAGTGGCGATCGAATTCTGCGCCACCAACGTGTTGTAGCGCTTCAGATCGACCTGGGCGTTGTTTAAGAGCGCCTGGTCCTTGGCGAACTGGCCCTCGGCCTGCTCCAGCGCCACCTGGTACGGACGCGGATCGATCTGGGCGAGAAAGTCGCCCTTTTTGACCCGCTGGCCCTCCTCGAACCCGACCGTCATCAGGTAGCCGTTGATCTGGGTCTTGACCGTGACCGTCGCCAATGGGGTGACCGTGCCGAGCCCGCTCAACGTGACCGGCATGTCGCCCTTGGCCACTGTCGCCACCCCGACCGGCACCGGAGCCGTTGCTGCCGCATGACCCGCCGGAGCCGATTTGTGGCTCAGCCGCGGCAGCAGCCACACCGCCGCCGCGATGATCGCCGCGAGCAGCAGCAGCCACAACAGCAGCCGGCCGCGGCGCGGGCGCGATGCCGTTTCCTGCGGCTCGGCCGCCGGCTCGCCGGGATCGCGGCGAACCGGATCGGCCGCCTCTTTCGCCCGCGCCTCGGGCGCGTTGATGTCGCTGTGCTGCTCGTCCATGGTCGTCGCGGATCCTCGCCGGGGGGCGAGCTTACCAATCCTTTGCCCGGCCGTCGCGTGCCGGCGCCGCCCGGGCAGGGCACCCGGTCGGCGATTATAGGCCGCTGCCGCTGCCGGCATCCCGGCCCCGCGCCATCGCCGAGCAAAGCCTCTTCCGCCACGGCGGCGCATCGTCTCAAATGGAGCACTGCGCATTCGCGAGCGAGGGCCCCGATGGCATCGAATTCTGCTCCTCTGAGCGGCGGTCAGCTGGTGGTGGTGGCACTGCGCGCGCACCGCGTCGAGATCGCCTTCAGCGTCGCCGGCGAGAGCTATCTCGAGGTGCTCGACGCGCTCTACGACGCGCCCGAGATCCGCCTCGTGACCTGCCGCCAGGAAGGCGGCGCGGCATTCATGGCCGAGGCCTACGGCAAGCTCACCGGCAAGCCCGGGGTGTTGCTGGTGACCCGCGGCCCGGGCGCCTGCAACGCCTCGATCGGCATCCACACGGCGTTCCAGGATTCGACACCGATGGTCGTGCTGGTCGGCCAGGTCGCCCGCCACCAGATCGACCGCGAGGCCTTTCAGGAGGTCGATTTTCGCCGCATGTTCGCCCCGCTCGCCAAATGGGTGGCGCAGATCGACCTCGCCGAGCGGGTCCCCGAACTCATGAACCAGGCGTTCCAGGTCGCGACCTCGGGCCGGCCGGGCCCGGTGGTGCTGGCCTTGCCAGAGGACATGCTGCGCGATCGGGCCGTCGCCGCGGTCTCCGGCCCCTACCAGGCGGTGCGCGCCCATCCGGGCGCGGCCGACCTCGCCGAGCTGCGCCGGCTGCTGGCCGCGGCCGAGCGCCCGATCATGCTGGTCGGCGGCGGCGGCTGGAGCGATGCCGCCTGCCACGACATCGCCCGTTTCGCCGAGGCGAGCGACCTACCGGTCTGCTGCTCGTTCCGCCGCCAGGACATCGTCGACAACCGTTTGGGCGTATTCGCCGGCGATCTCGGCACCGGCGCCAGCCCGGCGCTGGTCGCGCGGGTCAAGCGATCCGACCTGCTCTTGGCGGTGGGCGCCCGCATCGGCGAGATCACCTCGCAATCCTATTCGCTGCTCGACATCCCCGACCCCGGCAAGACGCTGATCCACGTCCACCCCTCGGCCGAGGAACTGGGCCGCGTTTTCCGCCCGACCCTGGCGATCCAGTCGGGCATGCCCGAATTCGCCGCCGCCGCCGTGGCGCTCCGGCCGGTGTCGGCGCCGCGCTGGGCGCCCTGGCGCGCCGCGGTGCGCGCCGAGTACGAGGCAGGGCTCCTCCCCTCGCCCGCCGCCAGCGGCGGCGCGCTCGATCTCGGCCGCGTCATGACATGGTTACGCGACCGGCTGCCGGACGACGCTATCGTCACCAGCGACGCCGGCAATTTCAGCGGCTGGCCGAATCGCTTTCTGCACTACCGCCGGCCGGGGCGCCAGCTCGGGCCGACCAGCGGCGCAATGGGCTACGGGGTCCCGGCCGCGGTCGCCGCCAAGCTCGTCCATCCCGAGCGCATCGTCGTCGGGTTCTGCGGCGATGGCGGGTTCCTGATGACCGGCCAGGAACTGGCGACCTCGCTCGCCGAGGGCGTCGGCCCGATCATTCTCCTCTTCAACAACGCGATGTACGGCACGATCCGCATGCACCAGGAGCGCCGCTTTCCCGGCCGGGTCGTCGGCACCGCGCTCAAAAACCCCGATTTCACCGCCCTCGCCCGCGCCTACGGCGCCTTCGCCGCCACGGTCTCGCGCACCGAAGACTTCGCCCCCGCCTTCGAAGAAGCCGCCACCGGCAACCGAGCCGCAGTCATCGAGCTCGCGATCGATCCCGAACTCATCACCACCCGCACCACCCTCTCGGCGATCCGCCATCAGGCCGAAGCACGGGCGTCCGCGAAAGCCGAGGCACGAGGGCGCAAGAATCCCGGCTAGTCATCCGCCGCCGCCGGCACCAGACGCCGGCGCGGCACCCGGACCAGCAGCAACAGCGGCAGCGAGGCTAGGATGACAATCAGCATCAGCGTGAAATCGTTGATGTAGGAGATCATCGCCGCCTGTCGGGTGACCTCCTGATTGAGCGCGGCGATCCCAGAGGGCGTTACCAGGCTGAACGGCGCCCCGAAAAACGGGGCGTGCGCCAGCGGGTTGTCGGGGCGCAGCCCCTCGACCAGCCGGGAATGAACGATCTGGGTGTTCTGGGCGAGCTGGGTTTCGAGAACGGCGATGCCGATGCTGCCGCCGAGCATGCGCATCAGCGCGCGGATCGCGGTGCCCTGGGTCAGGATGTGATGCGGCAGCCCCGACAGCGCCAGAAGATTGAGCGGAACAAAGGTGCAGCCGAGCCCGAAGCCCTGGGCGAACCCGGCGAACAGGATCGGCCCGGAGCCCATGTACAAGGAGTAGCCGGTCATTTGCCACAACGAGCCTGCGGTTAAGAGGAACCCGACCAGGATGAACAGGCGATTGTCGACCCGATCGATGATCCGGGCGACGAGAAACATCGCCAGCATCGTGCCGAAACCGCGCGGCGCCATCATCCACCCGGCGTCGAACACCGGGTAGTTCATCAGCTCCTGCATCATCGACGGCATCAGCGCCAAGGTGCCGCTGAGGATCATCCCGACCCCGAACATCAGCAGGCTGCCGGCGACAAAATTCGGGCTCTTCAGCAGTTCCCGATTGAGGAACGAACGCTCTCCGGCCGTGATTGTGTGCACAATCAACAAATAGAAGCACAGCACTGAAATAGTCGCCTCGATCCAGATCTCGGTCGAATGGAACCAATCCTTGATCTCGCCGCGGTCGAGCATGAATTGCAGCGCGCCGACCGCGATGCTCAACATCGCAAACCCAAACATGTCGAATTGCTCGCCGCGCATGGCGCGAGTCTGGCGGATGAACAAGAAGACGCCGAGCGCGCACAATGCGCCGACCGGCAGGTTGATATAAAAGCACCAGCGCCAATTGAAGTTTTCGGTCAGCCAGCCGCCGAGCGTCGGACCGATGATCGGCCCCATCATCGCCCCGGTGCTGAAAATCGCCATCGCCTTGCCGTGCTTTTCGCGCGGATAGATCGTGAACAAGGTCGCCTGCCCGAGCGGCACCAGCCCGGCGCTGCACACGCCCTGCAGCATGCGATAGAGCACCAGCTGGGTCAGGCTCGCCGCCGCGCCGCACAAGGCCGAGGCGAAGGTGAAGCCGATGATCGACGCCAAGAAGATGTATTTGATGCCAAACCGGCCGGCGAGCCAGCCGGTCAGCGGCATCATGATCGCCGAGGAAACAATGTAGGACGTCAGGACCCACGAGATCTGGTCCTGCGCTGCCGACATGCTGCCCTGGATGTGCGGCAGGGCGACATTGACAATCGTGGTGTCGAGCCCCTGCATGACGCAGGCGCAGATGACCGTCGCGGTGATCGCGGCCCGGTTGGCGACCGGCGGCGCCGCTTCTTCACTCATCGCTCGCGGCCTCGCGGTGATCGCCCCCCGGCG
>DASYNW010000192.1:0-17027 GCA_036008325.1 Allostellaceae bacterium | reverse complement strand
GCCATGGCCCCCTTTCAGGTGAGCGAGGTGGCGCCCGGCGTCGATCGGACCACCGATGACGAAATCCTCGACTGGGTGAAGAGGGCGGCGGAAACCACCTACCACCCGGTCGGGACGTGCAAGATGGGGTCCGACCCGATGGCCGTCGTCGATGCCCGGCTTCGCGTCCATGGCATTGCGGGCCTGCGGGTCGCCGATGCCTCGATCATGCCGACCTTGACATCGGGCAATACCAACGCGCCATCGATCATGATCGGTGAAAAGGCCGCGGACATGGTGCTGAATGCCGCCGCCTGATCGTCCTTGGTAATTCCGGTGTCGGGCGTCGGACGATCAGTCGACCGCGGCGCGGAAGATGCGCATGTAGTTGCCGCCGGCCATCTTGCCGGCCTCCTCGGCGGTGAAGCCGCCGCGCAGCATCGCGGCGATGAGATGCACCCACCTCGAGTAGTTCTCGAGACACCCCCTCGAGTCGAGCTGGTCGGTGCCGATGCTGACATGATCGACGCCGACGATCTCGGCCATCTCCTTCAACCCGTCGACGTATCTTTCGAGGCTCGGAAAGAAGTGCCAGATGCCAATCGAGCCGCCGGTCTCGGCGATCGCCCGCGCGTGATCGGCGCCGATCTGCCGGCCGCTGAGCGGCGTTGGCCCCATCGCCGGCGATCCCAGCACGGCCGTGTGCGACAACAACAGCGGTCTGGTCGCGACCTTGACGGCCGCCATCGCCATCCCCTCGGTGGCGTGGGCGACATCGCAGACGAAGCCGAGCCGGTGGCAGGCGCGGATCACCTCGGCGCCGAATTCGGTGAGACCCTGATGCGTGACCGCACCGGTCTGGAAGTCGCCGATGCGGTTCGGCGTGTAATGCACCAGCTGCACGTGCCGGATGCCGCGCTGGTGCGCCTCCTCCAGGCGTTCGAGCTTCCCATCGAGAAAGTCGAGCCCCTCGACATCGGCGATGATCGCCGGCTCTCCGGTCTGGTGCGCGATTTCGAGATCGGCGGCTCGGAGCGCGCGGCGCACGCCATGATCGGCGACCAGTACGTCCATCCAGGCAAGCCGGTCGAGATGGTGCCGGTAAAGCTCGCCCGGTTGCGGCGTACGAACAGCGGCGAGCGCGCCCTCAGCAGTGCGGCCGAGCACCGGCCAGTCCGGCACGTCGGCGAGGCAGGCGACCGCCAGCGACCCCGCCCGCATCGCGTTTGCGAGATCGTCGTTCGGCGGCGCCTTCGAGGCGATCCCGGTCCTGCCGCCGTGGCTATGGACATCGACCGAGATCGAGCCGCGCAGCACCGCGAGCGCGGCGGCTGTGGTCTCGGCGCTCCGCGCCGCCTCCGTCGAACCGCGCGGTCCCCCCGCGCCGGCCAGCATCGCGCCGACCGAGGCGAGCGGCGGGCCCCAGATCCCGGGTTGGGGCGCGAGTGTGTGCCCGTGACCGCAGCAATCCATCGGGTCCTCCTCCCGAATGTTGACCGAGCCGACCGGCCGCTACAGACCGATGTGCCTCAGCCGGTAGAAGCTCGACGCGGTGCCGGCGAACAGGGCGCTTTTTTCCGAGGGCGAGGTGCTGCTCGCGAGCCGCTTGAACGCGTTCCACAGCACCGGGTAGCTGCAGGCGCCCTTGTCGACCGGGAAGTTGCTCTCGAACATGCAGCGGTTGGCGCCGAACGCCTCGACGCAGGTTTCCACATACGGCCGCCAGGCATCGGCCAACTCGCCCGATGACGGCGGCAATGGCGTCAGGTGGAAATCGAAGGCGTTGACGATCATCGCCAGCCCGCCGAGCTTCACATAGACGTTTGCACAGGCCGACAATGCCTTGATATCAGTGCGCCATCCAGGGAAGACCCCATTGCGCTGGTAGGGCCCGACCCCGAGCGGGCCGCCGAAATGGTTGAGCACGATCTTCACCTCCGGGCATTCCCGCGCCACCTCGGTCAAGGTCTTGATCTGCGGGTGATAGATCCACGCTTCAAAGGTCAGATCATGCGCCGCCAGCCGCCTCAGGCCGCGGCGAAACGCCGGGTCGTCCATCAGCCCCGGCGGCGGGACATAGGAGGAGCCGCCGACGATTGCCGGGTCGTGCGCGGCAATCTGCCGGATGCCGCGAAACCGTCCGCCGGCGGCTTCGATCTGCGCTTCGAGCACCTCGTCGACATTGGTTAGCCGCAGATCGGCAAAGCTGACGATGCCGGCGCAGATCTCAGTCTTCGTGCCGCGCCGGCGGGCTTCCTCGGCGATCGCCCGGACGAACTCGCTCTCGCCGACCGCCCGCATCTCCTCGGGCCCGCTGGTGCGGTAGCCCGAGCCGCACTGGATGAACACGGTCGCAACGATGTTGTGACCCGAATTGACGTCGGCCAGCAACTCGTCGATCAGATACCGGCTGCCCGGGTGGTCCCACAGATGATGGTGCGGATCGACGATCGGCAGATCGGGGTCGAGGATCTCTTCCTCGAGCTTGCCGAGCCATTCAGGGTTGGGCAGCGGGCGAGGGTAGGCGCGGGCTTCGACAGGCATGGCGTTCTCCTCTTTATTCTTCCCTCATTATAAGCCGTCGCAGCGCCGGTCACGCCTCCAAGGCGCCGCGCAGGATGTCGCGCCCCGGCGGACTGCCGTCGAGCGACCGCACGGTCCGGCGCCGGATTTTCCAGCCCGCCCCGGTGCGCACGAACTCCCAGCGGTTTGCCGCGACGCGGTGCACGTGAAACCCCTGGGACGACCCGTGATTGGGAACCTCGAACACCGGGCCGCCCCGGTCCGGCACCAGGATTTGGATGTAGGAGATCGCAAACGCGGTGTCCCCGGCGACCCGCACATAGGGCAAGCCGGCAAAATGCGCGATCCCGTGCTCGATCGCTCGGCGGTGGTCGGCGCTCGTCGATGTCCCGGCGATCGCTGCCGGCCCGGTCGGCCGCGGAAATTCGGCGCCGCGGTCGAAAACGCCGTCCTCGGTCCATACCGAAGCGGTGTACTCGCCGGCGCCGGTATCGGCGCTCGGCGGATGGGTGGCGATCAGATTGTAGATCTCGAGGCGATCCTCGATCATGCGGAGCCGCTGTTCCAGCGTGCCGGCGTCGCTGTCATGGGCTGCCATCTCGTATCTCCTCTTCCGGCACGGGGGGTTCATTCGGCGGCCATCAGCGGGGCCAGCGGGCTGCCCGGCTTTTGCAGCTCGTCAAAGGGCCCCTGCTCGACCAGGTGGCCCTGCTCCATGATCAGGATGCGGTCGAAAGCCTGGGCTAGGCGCGGGCGGTTCAGGCTGCAAACGAGGCTGCGGCCATCGAGCTCGTGCTTGAGCCGCTCGATGATGGCGGCCTCGGTGGCGCCGTCGAGCACCGCGGTCGCGTCGTTGAACGCGAGCAGATCCGGGCGCTTCAGAATAGCGATCGCGATCGCCAGCTTCTGGCGCTGCGTCTCCGACAGCCGCAAGCCGCCGGTCCCGACCGGGTAGTCGAGACCGACCGCGACGATCGTCTCATGCAATCCGAGCGCGTCGAGAACTTCGCCGATCGCGGCATGGATGCGCTCGCGGCTCCCGGCCTCGCCGCGGATGATGGTCCCGAACAGGACGTTCTCCTGGATCGAAGCGGCGGCGTTGTAGCGCTCGGGATCGAAGAACTCGACCGAGCCGCGCAACTCTTCGGGCAGCCCGGCGGCGAAGGCGTGGCGGGCTTCGAGGATGCGCCGTTGCATCGCCTCATCGACGAGGCCGAGCCGATCGCGCGCCGCGATCACTTTTAATCCCAGCCCCAAAAGCCGCGCCCGCTCGCCCGGCAGCAGCGCCTCGATGCCGGCTTTGTCGACGCGCGCTAGAATGCGTTCGAACGCCGGCAGATCATCGGCTCCGAGAAGGCTGAACTCCTCGAACATCTGTTGCTCCGGCCGCACGCCGGCAAACAATTCGACGCTGATGCGCGCCAGCTGCACCCCGATCCGGATCAGGTCGGCAGGCAGCCGCTGATTGTCGAGCACGCCGAGCATGTAGCGGTTGTGGGCCAGCTCGTCGCCCTCGAACACCGGCCCGATCGCGGTGCCGAACAACAGATTGGCGCCGACCGCCGAGTTGGCGTTGTAGCGGTCGGGAGCAAAGCGCTCGACGAGATGGGAGAGACCGTTTTCGGCGAGCCGATCGGCCAGCAAGTGACGCGCCTCGACCAAGCGCTTGGCGATTTCGGGCTGTTGCTCGGGGTCGAGCCGGCCGCGCAGGCCGAACAGATAGACATCGCCGTCGAGATCGACGAGCCGCAGCACGTCGATGATGCGGGTCTCGAGCCCCGCCGCGTCGGCCACTCCGGCCTGTTGATAATCGATCCAGTCGCCGGCGATGTCCAACGGGCTGTTCCCGGAGAGCCGCGCCTCGGCGACCAGGCGTTCGCGCTCGGCCTTGGCCGCGGCATCGTAGTCGGTGGTCTCTCGCGGCTGATGCCTGAGGCCGATCAGCAAATTGTCGCGCACGCTCGCCGACAGCAGGTAGGTTGCCGCCCCGACATAGCCGATGCGGCGGCCGGAGACCGCATACGGCATCGTGGTGAGATCGGCGGCGCCGATCGTCAGGCGGCCGCTGGTCGGGCTGACGAGGCGGGCGATCAGCTGCGGCAGCATGTTGCGGCCGCTGTTGCTGTGCCCGACGATCCCGATATCCGCGCCCAGCGGAAAGGCGAAACTGATGCCTTCGAGCAGGTGGATGCCGTCGCTGTCGACGACGTCGACATTGGCCGCGGCGACCTCGCCGGCGAATGGTTCGATCTTGGCTGGCTCTTCGAGCAGCAGGCGCCGGTCGATCATATCGGCGACATGGAACTGTTCGACCACCTGCTCGTATTTGATCGCTACATCCTGCTGGTTCTGGTAATAATCGAGCAATTCCTTCCACGGCGACGACATATCTTTGTAGGCGGCAAGAACGGCAACCAATGCGCCAAACGACAATTTTCCGCTTATGACGAAATATCCGCCGATGGCAAAGAAAAAGAACGGGGTCATATTGCCGATCAGATTGTTTAGAAACTTGACAAAGAATTTACGATTGTAGATTTCCAGCCGGATGTCGTAGATCTCACCAAGGCGATGGGCAATTTCGGCCAGCTGATAGGGCGAGGCATGATTGACGCGGATTTCGACCCGCGCGGCGATCGCCTCACCGATCCGGTCGGAAAGGCCGCGGATCTTGCGTATCCGGGTGCGGCCGAGGGCGCGGATGATCCGCTGCATCTTTGGAATCAGATAGCCCTGCAACGGGTAAAAGGCCAATGCCGCGGCGCCCAGCACCGGGTTCTGCACGAACATGAAAAACAGAATCGTCAGCAGGGTGCCGGCCTGCGAAATCGGCACGGCAAAAGCCTCGCCGACAAACCCGCCGACCGGCTCCAGCTCGGCGGTCACCATGGCGACGATCTGGCCGGTCGCGGTCCGGTCGAAATGGTTCAACGGGAAGCGCAGCAGGCGCTCGAACAGCTCGTAGCGCAGGCGGCGCAGCATGCGTTCGCCCAATTGCCCCTTTCTGACGTTGACATGCAGCTTGAACCACCCGTTGATCAGGATCAGCGCCAGAAAAACCCCGCAAAGGACTAGCAGATAAGAGATCTGCTGGAGCTTGAACCACAAAAAATGCTGAGGGAAATGCTTGCCGGATATCGCGCGGTTGATGATGACCTTGGGCAGATCAAGCGAATAGTAAAGAAAGGGGAACGAGAGCAGGGTCATGACAACGACATAGATCTGCTCGCGCCAACTGTAGCGCAGGATGAACCCATAGATTTTCGGTTCGAGCCCATCGGTGGCGCCCATCGGCAGCACCCGGCGCAGCCAGCCGGGCACGGCCAGTCGAGGGCCGACCACCGAGGCGGCGGCGGTCCGCAGGCGTCGCATCAACCCCTCTCTGTTCGTCAAGCTGACGTCCCTCTCATTTGCCCGAGCCTCGACAGAAACGGCTTCCGCCGACCGGCGTTCGCAGCGTGCGACCCCGGCGCACTCCAGAACTTCTGCCACCGCAGCGCGATTGGCTCCAACAAAACTGCGGCGAGGCAAAAGCGCCGGCTCTGTTATCGGAGCTTATCAGCGATCAGCCAAGATGTCGGTCAACCAGGTTCGATCGATGCGGCATTTGCGAGCGCAGCTGAAACGACAGACTTGATATCGGCGCCCGTCGGGTGCCAGGTGGGTTCCGACCGGCCTCTTTCAACTTCGGTTCGCAAACTACATGAATTTGGTTAAGAGGATGGGTGGCCGAGCGGTTTAAGGCACCGGTCTTGAAAACCGGCGCGGGTGCAAGCCCGCCGTGGGTTCGAATCCCACTCCATCCGCCATTATTGTCATATTGTCCTAGTCATTTCAGTTAGTTATTCATTAGTCGTGATCTTTACCCATCCTGAGACCCACACCCTGCATGCGAAATGACGGCGAACGGTCACACACCAAAGCGTCATCCCGCCGTACCCCCGCCGCCGGCATGAAAAAAGCTCCGCCGAAGCGGGGCTCGCTCTCGCGGCGTCATAGCTCATTTCTTTGCTGCTATACCGCCCTCGTGGCGCCGCGTCGCGCCAACCACTTCACGCCGCGAACCGCCAGGCCGCCGACTATGATCATGCCGGCCAAGGCGAACAAAACTAGGTATTGCCCAAGCACCAGACCAAATACCGGCCCAACCGAGCGGAACAGTTGTGACACCGCGGCGAAGATCGCTCCAAATGCCCATAGGTCGGCAGTGCGCTCAACTCCGCTCGCCTTTGCTATGCCGCCATTCTTTGCCGCGCGACGCCTTTGATGATCGCCGCCCCCTTCTCGGCGATCATGATCGTCGGCGCGTTGGTGTTGGTCGAGGTGACCGCCGGCATCACCGAGGCGTCGATGACCCGCAAGCCTTCGAGCCCGTGCACGCGCAGCGCGTCGTCGACGACCGCCATCGCGTGGCTCCCCATCATGCAGGTGCAGCTGGCGTGATAGCAGGTGCCACCATAGCGCCGCGCATAGTCGAGCAATTCGTCGTCGGTCTGGATCTGGGTGCCCGGCAGGCTTTCTTCGCGGACGAACGGCTGCAGCGCCGGTGCGGCAAAAATCCGCCGCGCAAGTCTCAGGCCGCCGATGATCGCGCGCCGGTCGCTTTCTTCGGAGAGATAGCGCGGATTGATCGCCGGCATGTCGCCGGGCTGGTTCGACTTGGCCTCGACATAGCCGCGCGACAGCGGCCGCATCTGCCATGCGCCGGCGGAAAGACCGGGTGTCTCCTCCAGTTCGCCAATCTGACCGTCCTTGAAGCTGCCTGGCGCGAAGGTACATTGCACATCGGGCGTCGCCGACTCCTCGAGCACCTTGACCGAGGCGGCAACGATCGAGGGGCTGTAGGTCAGCATGCCTTTGCCGGTCAACAGCCAGCGCACGACCTCGCCGGCGAGCGGCAGGCCGCGCGAGCGCTCGTTGGCGGTCTGCGCGCCGACGATCGGATAGGAGACGCGCGCGACGTAGTGGTCCTGCATGTTCTTGCCGACGCCCCGCAATTCATGCACGAGCGGCACGCCGATCCGGCCGAGATGGTCAGGATCGCCGACCCCCGACAGCTGCAGGATGTGCGGCGAGCCGATGGCGCCGGCCGAGAGGATCACCTCGCGCGCCGCGTCGGCGCGTTCGAGGGCGCCGCCCGGACCGCCGCGCGAGAACTCGACCCCGACCGCGCGCTTGCCGTCGAAGAGGATGCGATGCACCAGCGCCTTGGTGACGAGCTGTAGGTTCGGCCGCTTCAGCGCTGGCCGCAGATAGGTGCGCGCGGTCGAGGCGCGACGCCGGCCGCCGCGGGTCTGCTGGCACCAGCCGATGCAGTCGCCATGGCCGGGCGGCAGGTCGTTGACATCCTCGCGGTATTCGAGCCCGAGCTCCTTGCCGGCCTCGAGCACCGTGGCGCAGATCGCCGGCCGGTCCGTCTTCGAAGTGAACAGCGGACCGTCCTTGCCGCGCACCTCGCTGCCCTCGCCCTCCCAGCGTTCCGCCTTCTTGAAATAGGGCAGGCAGTCGTCCCACGACCAGCCGCGGTTGCCGAGCTGAGCCCAGTGGTCGTAATCTTCGGGCTGGCCGCGAATGTAGATCAGCCCGTTGATCGAGGACGAGCCGCCGATCACCCGGCCGCGGGTGTAGACGATGGCGCGGCCGTTGGTGCCAGGATCGGGCTCGGCGCGGAACTTCCAGGTCAGGGTATCGTGGTCGAGCATCTTGAAGAAGCCCGCCGGGACGTGGATCAGCGGGTTCCAGTCGCGCCCGCCGGCCTCGATCAGCAATACCTTTGTACCGGGGTCCTCGCTCAGCCGGTTGGCCAGCACGCAGCCGGCCGAGCCCGCCCCGATGATGATGTAATCCGCCATGCTCCGCCCTCCCCGGGGCCCATAGGTCGGCCCACTGCCAGATTGCTTATTCGGGCGCATAGTCTAGCGCATTGCGGCCGTACTGAAAGCTGAGCTCGCGTTGCGCCCGTCGGGGTATGAGTGTTTTCCATCCGAAGCCCCGGTTGCCGAGCCTGCGAATAGGCTTCGCGGCCGCAGGTCATGGCGCCGGGGATGCCCCGCGGATATCCTGGAGGCTCGCGGGAGGAGAGGTGGAGATGAGCGACGAGGTTCGGCCCGAAGACGATCTCGGTCTCGCCGGCAAGGTGGCGATCGTCACCGGCGGCGGCGCCCCTGACGCCGGCATCGGCAACGGCAGGGCGGCGGCGCTGCTGCTGGCCCGGTCGGGCGCCAAGGTCGTGGTCGTCGATATCGTGCGCGAGGCGGCCGAAGAAACCGTGTCGATGATCGCCGCAGAGGGCGGCATCGCGATATCGGTCGAGGCCGACGTCGCCGATGAGGGCCAATGCAAGGCGCTGGTCGAGGCGGCGGTGCGAGAGTTCGGCCGGCTCGATCTGCTCGACAACAATGTCGGCATCGGCGGTCGCGGCAGCGTCGTCGACACGCCGGTCGATCTGTGGCGCCGGGTCATGCAGGTCAATGTCGACAGCATGTTCTTCGTCTCGCGCTACGCGATCCCGGCGATGATCGAAACCGCAGGCGGCGGTGCCATTGTCAACGTGTCGTCGATCTCGGCGCTGCGGCCGCGGGGCCTGACCGCCTATTCGACCTCGAAGGGCGCGGTCATCGCGCTGACCCGGGCCATGGCGGTTGATCACGGGCCGCAGCACATCCGCGTCAATTGCGTCGCACCAGGGCCGATCTACACCCCGCGCATGTATACCGGACAGATGACGCCGGCCGGCCGCGAGGCGCGTCGCAAGGCGTCTGTGCTGGGGATCGAGGGACTCGGCTGGGATATCGGCCACGCCGTACGCTTCCTGCTGTCGGCGCATGCGCGCTATATCACCAGGCAAACCCTGGTCGTCGACGGCGGAGCGAGCCTCGTCGGCCCGGCGCGCGCTCCCGGCACGTAGCAAATGACCTGCCAGGCGCTTCCGAAGGGATAGAGGCGCCAACCGACCGCGCCATCCAGGAACAGGGCGAACGACTGGGTTGATCAGCAGACGATGCCGTCAAGAAACCGGGGCCGTCCGAGCCGATGATCACCGGGTCTTTGCTCGGCCCCGACTGCGAAGGTCGTGCACTATGATCAGTTCGAAAAGACCGATTGTTTCTATGGTATAGGATATAACCATCGACCCTAATGGACCATGGTGGCGTTGGGTTCAACGGACGCCTCCTCCGCCACCTCATGCGAAATTCCCGGATCTCGACTTCTCTCGTCCCCGGCTATTGCTTGTAGGATGGGTCAATGCGTTCGAGCTTGCGCAACAGCGCCGGCCATTCGAATTTGGCCGGATCATTGCGGCTGCCGGCGAGACGCACCCTGGCATTCTCATAGGCAGCGCTGACGACCGCGTCGCCGATCGGGTGGAATTCGGCGCCGGATTGCTGGAAGGCAAGCTGCATCACGCAAGCCCGCTCCATGCGATATGTCGCGATAAAGGCCGCGGCGATGCTCGTCCCGACGACCAACAGACCGTGATTGCGCAGGACCATGATGTGGCGATCGCCGAGATCGGCGAGGAAGCGCGCGCGTTCCTCGGGGCTTCGGGCCGAGCCCTCGTAATTGTGATAGGCGACATCGCCGATCACCTGCAGCGCGTGCTGGTTGAGCGGCAGCAGCCCCTCCTTTTGCATCGACACGGCGCAGGCGGCAATCGAGTGGGTGTGCAGCACGCAAGCCACCTCCGGCCGGGCCATATGCACCGTGCCAGGCATTGCAAAGCCGCCACTGTTGACCTCGCATTCCGAAGGCTCGACCTTGTTGCCCTCGACATCGATCTTGACCAGCGACGACGCGGTCACCTCGTCAAACAGCAGACCGTAGGGGTTGATCAGGAAACGATCGTGTTGCCCCGGCACGCGCGCCGTGATCCGGGTGTTGATCAGGTCCGACCATCCAAACAGATCAACGAGGCGGTAGCACGCGGCGAGGTCGCAGCGGGTCTGCCATTCCTCGGCCGACATCGGCGCGGGCATTGCGGTTACCGTTGACGCCATGACTTTCTCCTATCCGATCCGAACGCCGAAAATCGGCGTATACGCCCCGATCCGCTGTCAAGCCGGCCAATACCTCGCAAACAAGGATACTCAGGCACCGGCCGGGCGGGGAGCCAGCGCGTCGAGCAGCGCCTGGATGTAGCCGTAGCAATAGGCGAACGCCACGCCCGAAGGGTCGCGCCCGTCGATCCGCGGCACATGGTCGGGCATCAGCATGTATTGGTAGCCGACATCGCGGTAGGCGGCGAGCGCGCGCGCCATGTCGATGTCGCCCTCGTCGGGAAACGCCTCGATAAAGTCGAGCCGGCGGCCCTTGATGTTGCGGAAATGCACGTTGAACAGTTTGCCGCGCCGGCCGAACCAGGCGATCGCGTCGAAGATCTCGCGGGCCGGGTCGTCGAGCATCTCGGCGACCGTGCCCTGGCAGAAATTGAGACCGTGATAGGGGCTCTCGTGCAGCGAGACAAAGCGCTTCATCCCGGCGACGGTGCCGAGCACGCTGGTGACGCCGCGATAGCCGGGCGGCGTATAAGGATCTTGCGGATGGCAGGCGAGGCGCACCCGGGCCGCGGTGGCGACCGGGACGATTGCGGCGAGGAAATGCTCGATCCGCTCCCAGTTCTCGTCTTCCGAGACGAGGCCGGCCGCGGTCGGGGGCGCCTCCTGATCGGCAAGGCTCCAGCGAAAGGCGGCGTTGCGCGACCCGCCGCGCCCGGGTTCGCGCGCGGTGCGCGGAATGCCGATCAGGGTCAGATTGTATTTCGCCGCCGGGATGCCGGCCGCGGCGAGCCGCTCGATCAGGGCGCAGATGCTGTCGATCTCGCGCTGGCGCTCGGGCTCCTTGCCCAGCAGGATGTGCGGGCTCTGCTGCTCCTCGATGGGCGCAGACGATAGCGGCAATTGCACCATGTCGAGCGAGAGGCCGAACGACTCGACGTGCTCGCGATGCCGGTTGAGGTCGTCGAGGCTCCAATGATGCGGGTTGCCGGGCGGATCGACGCAAACATGAGTGACCCCGAGCTGGGCCCACACCCGGTAATCGCTGTCGTCGCGCGGGCTGATCTGGGTCCCGACATGCATGACCGCCCCTCCATTTCCCGCCACCTCGGCGAAAGAGCGCGTGAAGAAATACCAAAATGCCGTCTTCCGGGCGCAGCCCGCGAACCTGGACCCCACGAACACCGGACGGCAAGCCCATTGCAAATGCGGGTGTTCTTGGGTTCCGGGCTCGGCCCTTTGGACCGCCCCGGAATGACCTTTTTGGGCAACAATTCCTTCGCGTGCTTTCGCGGGATTAACGTTAGGTAATCGATTTAACTTGGATCGATGCGATTCGGACATTCACGCCGAGGCTTGCGCCGCTGCCGCACGCGGCTGCCTGGCCTGGAAATGCGGGATCACCTGCTCGCCAAAAAGCCGGATGGTATTCAGCACCTCCTGGTGCTGCGCCGGCCCGATGGCGCAGAGCAGAAACACTTCTTCGATCCCGAGGGCTTCGTACATTTCGAGAAAGCGGATGCATTCTGCGGGCGTGCCGACGCAGAACTTGGCGCCTTCCTCGCGCACCTGTTGCGGGGTGGGCTCGCCCGGATGCGGCCCGCTGGCGAGGCGCTGGTCGCGCGCGTAATAGCCCTGGTAATCAGCCGGCACGGTGCTCGGGTCATAGTCGCGCCACACCAGGCGGGCGCGCTCGCGCTGCTGCTCCAGATACCAGCCGACGAGCTCGGTGCCGCGTCGGGCGACGATCTGCGGGTCCTCGTGGCAATAGCCGGCGGTCATCAGCGCGGCGCGCCGAGCGGGTGCGGCCCCATTGCCCGACGCGGGCTTGCCCAAGGAAGCCGGCGCGGTCCGCAGCGCCTGCCGATAGAGCGCCATCAGCTGCCCGACCCGGTCCGGGCCACCCTCGCTGCCGAACAGCCCGCCCATCCCCAGGCTGCCGGTCATTCGCGCGGTCTCGTCGCTGCCGCAGGCCGACCACAGCGGCGGGTGCGGGCGCTGCACCGGCTTGGGCAATACCTCGCGGCGCGGGATCTGGTAGTAGGTCCCGTCATAGGCGACCTCCTCCTGGGTCCAGATCCGCGGCAATAGATCGGCAAATTCCTGCCACATGCCGCGGGTGTCCCGCAAATTTGTCCCATAAGGTGTCAGCTGATAGGGGTAGCCGGTGCGGCCGAGACCGACATCGACCCGCCCGTGGCTCAAGATGTCGAGGGTCGCCATCCGCGCGGCCACGTGCAGCGGGTGATGGATCGGGGCGAGGACGACGCCGATGCCGAGGCGGATGCGGCTGGTGCGCTGGCTGACCGCGGCCAGGGTCAGGTCGGGCGCGCTGTTGTGCGACCACACCGGGCGAAAGTGATGCTCGGAAAACCACACGCTCTCAAAGCCCTGCTGCTCGGCATAGGGGATTTGTTCGAGGGCTTCATGGATGCGCTGGCTTTCGCTCGACGCGGTCCAGGGCTTGGGGACTTGAATCTGGTAGAAGAGACCAATCCTCATCCGACTTCTCCTGTCCGGCCTAGCAGGCCGCGCCGAGCCTCGCTTCGCCGGGCTCCGGCCCGATCGATCATAGCCGCCGCCTCCAGCACTGTCAGCGCCGCATGCCCCGCGACACCGGGGTCTTTCACGGCGAGCTGACCATGGCGAGCGGGTTGACAGCGCAGCCGAGCGCACCGAACACTCGCGCGCGGAATCGGGACGAGGGCGATCGGGTGGCACAAGGCGCAAGATTGGGCGTCGACATCGGCGGCACCTTTACCGATGTGGCGCTCGAAATGGGCGAGCGGCGGTGGAGCGCCAAGATCCTGACGACACCGCAGGCGCCCGAGCGGGCGGTCATCGCCGCGATCCAGGAGGTGCTGCGCGAGGCTGCGCTGGCCCCCGTCGACCTCGCGATCATCATCCATGGCACAACCCTGGCGACCAACGCGCTGATCGAGCGCAAGGGCGCTAAAACCGCGCTCGTGACCACCGAGGGCTTTCGCGACACGATCGAGATCCGGCACGAGAACCGCTTCGAGCAATACGACGTCAACATCGACCTGCCGCCGCCCTTGGTGCCGCGCCGGCTGCGCTTTCCGGTGCGCGAGCGCATCGACGCGCAGGGGCGGGTGCTGGTGCCGCTCGATGAAGAGGGCGTGGCCGCACTCGGCGAGCGCCTCATGGCCGAGCGGATCGAGGCGGTCGCGGTCGGTTTCCTGCACAGCTTCACCAACCCGGCGCATGAACGCCGCGCCGGCGAGATCCTGGCCGAACATCTGCCCGGGGTCCCGATCACGCTGTCCTGCGAGGTCTCCCCCGAGATGCGCGAATACGAGCGCTTCTCGACCGCCTGCGCCAACGCCTATGTCCAGCCGCAGATCGGCCATTACCTCGCCAACCTCGAAACCCTGCTGCGCCGCGAGGGGTTCGCCTGCCCGCTGTTCCTGATGCTGTCCGGCGGCGGGCTGACCGCGGTCGAGACCGCGATCCGCTTCCCGGTGCGGCTCGTCGAATCGGGCCCGGCGGGCGGCGCGATTTTCGCCGCTGAGATCGCTCGCCAATGCGGTCTCGACAAGGTCCTCTCCTACGACATGGGCGGCACCACCGCCAAGATCTGCCTGATCGACGATCTGAAGCCGCAGACCAACCGCAGCTTCGAGGTCGCGCGCATCTACCGCTTCAAAAAAGGGAGCGGCCTGCCGTTGCGTATCCCGGTCATCGAGATGGTCGAGATCGGCGCCGGCGGCGGCTCGGTGGCACGGGTCGACCGGCTGCAGCGGATCACCGTCGGGCCGGACAGCGCCGGGGCCGATCCGGGCCCGGCCTGCTACGGACAGGGCGGGACGGGGCCGACCGTGACCGACGCCGATTTGGTGCTCGGCCGCATCGATCCCTCCGGGTTTTCCGGCGGCCGCATGGCGCTCGATGGCGCGGCCGCGGCGGCGGCGCTGCGGCGCGAAGTGGCCGAGCCGTTAGACCTCGCGGTCGAGCTCGCCGCCCTCGGGGTCAGCGAGATCGTCGACGAGAACATGGCCAACGCCGCCCGCGTGCACGCGATCGAGAGCGGCAAGGACGCGCGCGGCCGCACCCTCGTCGCGTTTGGCGGGGCGGCTCCCTTGCACGCGGCGCGTCTCGCCGAAAAGCTCGGCCTCGACCGGGTGCTGGTGCCGGCCCAAGCCGGGGTTGGCTCGGCGGTGGGCTTTCTGCGCGCGCCGATCGCCTACGAGATCGTGCGCTCCGGATTGCAGCGCCTCGACGCGTTCGATTCCGCCGCTGCCAATGCGCTCCTGGCGGCGATGCGCGAGGAAGCCGAAGCGGTGGTGCGCCGCGGCGCCCCCGACGCCCGGTTGACCGAGACCCGCTCGGCCTTCATGCGCTATCGCGGCCAGGGCCACGAGATCGCCGTGCCGTTGCCGACCAAACCTTATGCCGCGGCCGACGCCGCGACCCTGCGCGCCGCCTTTGAAGACGCCTATCGCCGCCTCTACAGCCGCATCATCCCCGGCGTCGACGTCGAACTCCTCAGCTGGGTATTGCTGCTCTCCGCCCCACCCCCCGCCGGACCCGCCGCCACGCCGCCCTCACCCGCTCCCTATACCCCCGAACCCGCCCGGCATCGTCCGGTCTTCGACCCCGATGCGGGCGAGTTCATCCTGGTCGCGATCCACGACCGCCAAGCCCTCAAGCCGGGCGCGCAAATCCCCGGCCCGGCGATCATCGTCGAAGACCAAACCTCGACACTCGTCACCCGCCTGTTCGACGCCGGCATCGACCGCTTCGGCTACATCGAGCTGACCCGAAGAGCGAACTGAGCCGACGCGACGCCCGTCGCAGCAAGATTTCTCGACAATCGAACCGGCACGGGGCTTTTCGCCGGCTGCCCGCGGTGCGATGCTGGTCTGATGGTTCCGCTCTCGGTGCTCGATCTTTCGCCGATTGTCGAAGGCGGCGACGCCGGGCAGGCGCTGCGCAATTCGCTCGATCTGGCGCGCCATGTCGAGGCGCTCGGCTATCGCCGCTACTGGATGGCCGAGCACCATAATCTGCCGGGCATCGCCAGTGCGGCGACCGCGGTGGCGCTGGCCCATGTCGCGGCCGGCACCGCCACGATCCGGATCGGCGCCGGCGGCATTATGCTGCCGAACCATGCTCCGCTGTTGATCGCCGAGCAGTTCGGGACCCTCGCCGCACTCCATCCCGGGCGGGTCGAGCTCGGCCTCGGCCGCGCGCCGGGGTCGGACCAGATCACCGCGCGGGCCGTGCGCCGCAACCTGCAGGGCGGCGCCGACGAGTTTCCGCAGGACGTGGTCGAGCTGATCGGCTATTTCCAGCCGGCCGAGCCCGGCCAGGCGGTGCAGGCGGTCCCCGGCGCCGGGCTCGAAGTGCCGATCTGGATTTTGGGGTCGAGCCTCTATGGCGCGCAGGTTGCGGCCTATCTGGGCCTGCCGTTCGCCTTCGCCTCGCATTTCGCGCCGGCGATGATGATGCCGGCGATGGCGATCTACCGCGAGCGGTTTCGGCTATCGGCGCAGCTCGCCGTCCCCAATATCATGCTCGGGATCACCGTGGTGGCGGCCGACTCGGACGAGGAAGCCCGGTTCCTGTTCTCGTCATTGCAGCAATCGATGCTGAACAATCGGATCGGCCGGCGCGGCCGGGTTCCGGCGCCGGTCGCCGATTTCGAGGCCGGGCTCGATCCCTATGCCCGCGCGATCCTTGATGACGGGCTTTCATGCGCCGTGGTCGGCGGGAGGGACACGGTGCGCCGCGGCCTCGACGATTTCATCCGCCGCACCGGCGCCGACGAGCTGATGGTCACGGCCAACATCTTCGACCACGCCAAACGCAAGCGCTCGTTCGAGATCCTCGCCGAGCTGCACGGCGGGGTGAAGAACGCCGCGTCCGACGAGCCCGTCTGAGCATCTCAAGTCCCAAGCTGTCATTGCGAGCGAAGCGAAGCAATCTCGGGCCGACGGCACCTTTCCCGCGGGGATTGCCTCGTCGCGCGGTGCGCTCCTCGCAATGACAGCCGCTTTCTGCAAAAGGGCGGGGTAAGAGGGCGGGTCAAATCGCGCTAATCCGATCGAAACCTGCTCTGGAAAACGGGGATCAGGCTGTTGCCGGCGGCCAGTCGTAGACCCGAGCCAGGGTCTCGCCCATCAGCAGGGCGCGCTCGCCCTCGGACAGCCGGTCGGTGACGCGAAACGCTTCGACGCCTTGCTCATAGGTCAGCAACCCGACCGCGCGAGTCCAATCGGTACCCCATAGGCAGCGATCGAAGCCAAAGGCGTCGAAGATGCGGCAGAGCGGGTCCCATATGTCTTTGTAGGGGAACGGCTCGTGCGACAGCGTGCAGGCGCCGCTGATCTTGATGGCGATGTTGTCATGGGCGGCCAACGCCAACAATTTGGGAAGATCGGCGAACGGCTCCGCTGGCGCCGGCGGCTCGAATGGCTGTTGCAGCCCGAGGTGATCGATGACCAGCTGCGTGTCGGGATTTCGCCTGGCGAGCGGGCCAACCTGTTCGAGGCGCCCGGAGCACGCCAG
>DASYNW010000191.1:0-11343 GCA_036008325.1 Allostellaceae bacterium | reverse complement strand
ATTCGCCTGCTCGTGGTAGAAATGCATGATGCTGTCCCTGGGCTCGGCGCGGGCGCGCTCCTCGGTCGGGGCGATATAGGTCGGGGCCGAGACGAAGACCTGCCCGCGGCCCGGATGGCCGGCTGCTTCCCAGGCCTGGTGATAGAGGCGGATCTGGCCGGCGAGGTCGGCCCACGAGGTGTGGCGCACCGAGGCGAAGATCGGCAGGCCGCGCCGGCCGATCGCCGGAAAGGTGTCGGGCGTGCTGGCGGCGATGCGGATCGGCGGGGTCGGCTTTTGATAGGGCTGCGGCACCACCGTGACATTGTTGAAGTGGTGATAGGCGCCCTCGAACGAAAAGCTGGGCTCGGTCCAGGCGCGCTGGATCACCTCGAGGATCTCGCGAAACCGGGCCTGGCTCTCGGCGTAGGGGACGCCGTACGCTTCATAGGTCTGCGCGACCCCGCTGCGCCCGACCCCGAAGATCAGCCTGCCGTGGCTCAGCTGGTCGACCGTCGCCGCCTCCTCGGCCAGCCGCAGTGGATGGCACAATGGCAAGACCTGCACGGCGATGCCGATCTTGATCCGCCTGGTGCGCGCGGCGATGGCGCTGGCGATTGTGAGCGGGGCCGATAAGAGCGAGCGGCGCGGCTCGAAATGCAGTTCGGCCAGCCACATCACGTCGAGCCCGAGCCGCTCGGCCGCATCGACCTGGTCCATCGCCTCGTCAAAGGCTTCGCTCTCGGACCGGCCGGGAAGCGACGGAAACTCGTGGAACATGCCGAATTCCATGACCGGGCTCGCCTTCTTGCTGCGCTTTGTCCGGCACCCTACCGAAGCCCGCCCGGCCAAGCCAAGCTCGATCGGTCGCCCCTATGCCGACGGCGCCGATAATGCGAAGCTCGCTATGGATATCGGTGACAGCAGCCCCCTCCCTGACCCTCCCCCGCCTGCGGGCGAGGGGAGGGGTGGGGGTGACAGCAGCAGGCCCAGCGACAAGGGGAGAGAGACGATGAACCTCGGCTATATCGGATTGGGCAATATGGGCGGCGCCTTGGCCCGGCGCCTGATGCGTGAGCACAAGATCCGCGCCTTCGACCTCAGGCCCGAAGTGGTGGCGCGCTTTGCCGAAGCCGGCGCGATACCGACCCAGAGCGCGCAGGCGCTGGCCCGCGAGAGCGACATGGTGATGACCTGCCTGCCGACCTCGGCGCAGGTGCGCGATGTCCTCTTTGGCGAGGGCCGGGTGGCCGAGGTGCTGCGGCCGGGGCAGATCTGGGCCGACATGACCACCGGCGACCCCGGCGAGACCCGCGAGATGGCCAAGCGCCTCGCCGACAAGGGTGTCGTGATGATCGACGCCCCGGTCAGCGGCGGTCCGCACGGCGCCAATGCCGGCACCATCGCGATCATGGTCGGGGCGCCGGCCGATATCTTCGCCAAGGTCAAGCCGATCTTCGCGACGATCAGCCCGAACATCTTCCACACCGGCGATGTCGGCACCGGCCACGTCATGAAGCTCGTCAACAACGTGATCAGCGCCGGGGTGCGCGCGGTCACCTTCGAGGCCCTGGCGATGGGGATCAAGAACGGCCTCAGCCTCGAAACCTGCACCGCGGTGCTGCAGAAGGGCAGTGCCCGCAGCGCCGCCACCGAGCTCGCGCTCCCCAAGCTGATGAAAAACGACTTCTCGGTCAGCTTCACGTTGGCCTTGATGCACAAGGATGTGCGGCTGGCGACCAAGCTCGGCATGGACAGCGAGACCCCGATGGTCTTGGCCAATGTCGTGCGCGAGCTGTTCCAGACCGTGATCAACGAGCACGGCGCCGACCAGGACACCCAGACCCTGGTCAAGCTGTTCGAGAAGAACGCCAACGTCGCGATCACCCCAAAGAGCTGAAACGCCCCCGCTGTCATTCTGGGCTGGGCGGGTCCGCGCCCCGGACGATCAACAGAGTGCCATCGGAGAACAGGGGAAACGGCCGCGCTTCACCGGCCGGGACGCGCCGAGCGCCGCGGCAGCGAGCCCGATGCTTGGCGCGCTCAGCTGATGCCGCGCGGCGGGGATTGTCGGCTGGCGTCAAACTGGGCAATGCTGTCGGGAAGATCGGCAGCTGTGCCGCGCATCGGGGAGATCATTGGCGATGAAGATCGACCAAGCCGTCAATATCGAAGACCTGCATCGGATGGCCAAGCGGCGGCTGCCGAAGATCGCGTTCGACTTCATCGAAGGCGGCCTCGAAGACGAGCGCGGCCTCGAGCGCAATACCTCGGCCTTTCACAAGCACCAGCTGCTGCCGCGCTATCTCGTTGACGTGTCGGTGCGCAACCAGGCGGCGACCTTGTTCGGCCACACCTATTCGAGCCCGTTCGGCATTGCGCCGACCGGCGGCGCGGGCCTCTTCCGCCGCGGCGCCGATCTGATGCTGGCCGAGGCCGCGGCCGAGGCCAACATTCCCTACATCATGTCCGGGGCGAGCAACGACTCGATCGAGGCCGCGGCGCGGGTCGCTCCCAACAATGCCTGGTATCAGCTCTACGCCCCGCGCGAGGCCACGGTGCGCGAGGACATGATCCGCCGCACCGCCGATGCCGGGCTGGGCGCGCTGGTGCTGACCGTCGACGTGCCGGTCGGCTCGAAACGCGAGCGCAATATCCGGAACGGCTTTGCCAATGTCCGCGGCGGCCTGTTCCAGGCGCTGAGCCTGAAGCCGTCGATCCTCGCCGAAGCCCTGACCCATCCCGGCTGGATCGTCGAATATCTGCGCCACGGCGGCGGCACCCCGATGCTGCAGAATTGGCAGCCCTACGCGCCGAGCGGCGCCAATCCCGAAACCGTCTACAATTTCGCGCGCTCGCTGCAGCCGTTCAACGCGCAGACCTGGCGGGATCTCGAAAATTATCGGCGCCTCTTCCCGCGCGCCCTCGTCGTCAAGGGGATCATGAACCCGGCCGATGCGCTGCGCGCCGCCGAGATCGGCGTTGATGGGATCATTGTCTCCAACCATGGCGGCCGCCAGCTCGACCAGGCTCCGGGCTCGCTCGACGTATTGCCGGCGATCAACGAGGCGGTTGGCGACAAGCTCGCGGTCATGCTCGACAGCGGCGTGCGGCGCGGCGCCGACATCCTGATCGCGCTGTGCCTCGGCGCGAAATTCGTCTTCATGGGCCGGCCGACCCTCTATGGCGCCGCGGCCGGCGGCATGCCCGGGGTCCACAAGGCGATTTCGATCCTGAGCGGCGAGATCGATCTGGTGATGGCCCAGATCGGCTGCCCGAGCCTCGACCAGCTCGGCCCCGATTTCCTGTGGCGCGACAACTGGGCGCGCAACGATTGAATCGTGAAAGGCGTAAACGGCAGTAATTTGCTCGATGGTAAAACGACCGGGCTTTGGCAGCCGCGCGCCGTACCGCTGCAATCATTGTTCGTGCCGGCAATCTACCTTCTGAATGGGTCCTCCCGCGCGCAATCGTCGGCCAAGTGGCGCCGGCGGATCAGGCTGCGGCCGGCCACCGCTCGGCTGAGTTGTACGACGACGGTGCCCTTGAAATCGAGCTGTTCTTCGAGGAGGTGGTCTATATGATCGCTTTCTGCTCGAACGGCCGGCTCGACCTCGACAAGCCGACGGCATCGATCTTTGTCGACAACGACCGCTCGGTGCAGGGTGAGCGCGACCTCTTGATCGGCTGGTCCCAATCGATCAAGCGTGAGCTCGATCAATTGATCGATGAAAAGCAGCAATGGTCGAAAGAGGGGGATTTGCGCGAGCGCCTCGCCGCGGTCAAGCAGGGCGCAATAACCGGTCCCTTAGCCAAGATCGCCCAGGCGCTCGATGCCCGGCTCGGGCCGATCATGACCGATCTCGAGGCGATGCGGGCGAGCCATGCGACTGCGGCGCTCGACCTCGCCGACCGCTTCGATTCGTGGTTCAGGGCGATCGGCCGCGAGCTCGAAGATCTGCGGGCGGCGGTCGATCGCGACCGACGCGATTCGCAGATCGCGACCACCGATATCAGGCGGCGGCTGACCGACGAGGTGGAGCAGGCGGAGGCGAGGGAAACCCTATTGAGGCATCGGCTCGATGCGATCGTCGCCTCGCTCGTGGCGGGTCACCGGCCCGATGCGAGCCGTCGGACAGCTGCTCAGGGGCAGTTTCGCCTTGGCCCGCAGGCGCACCTGATTTCGGGCTCGGGAAATCTACCGAAGCAGCGGCTAGGTAGGGCCCCCACACCGCCGTCGCGCAGCACCCGGTCGCGGTAGCGCTCGACTTCGGGCGGCAGCCCGGCCGATGGGCGCCCGGCGACAATCCACTCGTCGAGATTGCCCGGTCCCCAATTGTAGGCGGCCACCGCGTCCGGCCAGTTGCCGTAGCGGCGGTAGAGCCGCGCCAGATAGGCCCGCCCGAGCAGCCGATTCTGGGTCAGGTCGAACCGGTCGCCGCCGCCCGCATCGGTCGCCGCCGCCGCCGACACCTGCATCGGTCCCTGCGGGCCACCGAATTCGGGCCGCCACATCGCGGGATCGGCGCCATGGCTCGATTCGGCGCCGTCGACGGCAAACGCGACGCGATCGAGAGCGGCGCCATTCGCCGGCGCGAACAGCTCGAACCCGGCGCTCGCCGCCGCCGCGGACGGGTCGCTCTCGGGCGATATCGTCGTCGAGCCGCGCAGCACGGTGACCGGCGGCTCCCGCCGGTCGGCAAAGCTGACGGTTTCGCTGCTGCCCGCGGCGGCACGCCGCAGCGCCGGGAAGGCGGCCGGTGCAGCGGCCGTCGCATTGCCGCGCACGATCCTGACCGGGGGCAGCCGGGGGTCGGCAAAGGTGACGATCTGCGCATCCTGCGAATTGCTGCCGATCAGCGCCCGGACCCACGCCGCGACAGCCATCGGCTTGGTTGTCGCAGCGGCCGACGAGCGGGCCAGGAAAGGCAATGCTGCTACTGTCGCGATTATCATCAGCAGGTTGCGACACCTCATGGCGAAGTGGTGGGGGATCGCGGCCCGCCCTGTCAAGCGCATCGCTCGCCCAGCGGCCGGGCGCCGGGGTCGGCCCCGCGGGATCGGCTCTTGTCAGCGATTCCGCCGGTCGGCTAGCATCGGCCGCACCCGATCCCGCTTCCGAAAATTCGAGGACCATATGCGATGCCAAAGATCCTGATCGTGCACGGCGCCGGCATGAACATGCGCGGCAAGGTCCAGACCGAGATCTTCGGGCCGATGACCTTGCCTGAATACGACGAGCGGATTCGCGGCTATGCCGCCGAGCTCGGCCTCGACATCGAGATCTTTCATTCCAATGTCGAAGGCGACATCGTCAACAAGCTCTACGAGGCCAACGACAGGGACTGTGACGCGGCCCTGTTCAACCCGGCGGCGTTCGGCAGCGGCTATCCGGCATTGGTCGCGGCCATCGGCCAGGTCAAGTTCCCGACCATCGAGGTCCATATCTCCAACCCGATCCGCCGCGGGCCGGCCTCGCAGACGGCGGGGGTCAGTCAGGGCATCGTCGCCGGGTTCGGGGTCGCCGGCTACTATCTGGCATTGCGCGGCGTGCGCGACCTGCTCGCGGTAAAGAAATGATCCGCGCCGCGATCGTCGGGCTCGGCCGTTGGGGCCGCACCCTGGTCGGCTCGATCGAGGGCCGGAGCACCGAATTCAAATTCACCGCCGGCCACAGCCGCACCGCTGCGACGGCCGAGCCGTTCTGCCGCGAACACGGCATCGCCTATTGCGACGATCTCGACCGCATCCTCGCCGATCCGGCGATCGACGCGGTCGTGTTCGCCACCCCGCACAGCCAGCACGGGGCGCAGGTCGAGCGCGCCGCCGCCGCCGGCAAGCACATCATGATGGAAAAGCCGTTCACCCTCGACGTGGCGAGCGCGCGGAAAGCGCTGGATGCAGTGACGCGGGCCGGCGTGACCTTGGCGGTCGCCTATCCGCGGCGCTTTCACCCGGCGATGATCGAGCTGAAGGCGCGGCTGGACGATGGCCGCCTCGGGCTGCCGACCCATTGCGAGAGCGCGCAGGCCTCGCCGGCCGGGCATTATATGCCTGAGGGCTATTACTGGCGCGCCGACCCGCAGGAGGCGCCCGCCGGGGCGATGACCGCGACCGGCGTCCATAATCTCGACGCGCTGATCTATCTCTTCGGCCGGATCGACGAGGTCTATTGCAAAAGCCTGCGCCGCCTCGTGCCGACCCTCGAGGACACGACCAGCGTGTTGATTGGCATGGAAAACGGTATGTCGGCGAGCCTCTATTGCTCGCTGGTCACCGCACCCACCTACCGCTTTGCCGTTTACGGCACCAAGGGTGCGGTCGAGTTGGCCGGCCAGAATCTCGATTTCCGCTTCTCCGCGGTCCCGGCCGAGCCGCCCTCCGGGCGCCACCGCGCATCGCCGCCCGAGCTGATCGAATACAAGGGCTTCAACCCGCTCGCCGCTGAACTCGAAGGCTTCGCCGCGGCGATCGAAGGCCGCCGCCCCTACCCGATCAACGCCGACGAAATCTTGCACGGCGTCGCCGCCTTCGAAGCGATCGTGCGCTCCGCCACCACCGGCCAGCCGGTCAAAGTCGCCCGTTAGGGAAGGAACCTCGATGCCCGTCACCGTGCTCTACCCCGAAGACCGGCAGATCCCGGATTTGAGCCTGGAGCACGAGATCTTCGGCCCCGAAGTGCAGATCGTCCGCCGTACCAAAACCCGGCTAGCCGAGCTCGCTCCCGAAGATTGCGCCGAAGTCGACGGGCTGATGATCATGCGTCACGCGGTCTCGGCCCCCGACATCGCGCGGTTTCCGCGGCTGCGCGCGATCGTGCGCATGGGGGTCGGCTATGACAAGATCGACCGGCCGGCGGCGGCGGCGCGCAACATCCTCGTCTGCAACGTGCCCGATTACGGCACGACCGAGGTCGCCGATCACGCGATGGCCTTGGTGCTGACGTTGCGCCGTGGCGTCGTGCTCTATCACGAGCGGCTGCGCGCGAGCCGGCCCGCCCCCTGGGGTGTGGTCAAGAACGATTTGATCCGCCGCCTGGGGGTGCAGACCTTCGGCATAATCGGGCTCGGCCGCATCGGCACCGCGGTGGCGTTGCGCGCCCGCGCCTTCGGCTTTCGCGTCGTCTTCTACGACCCCTATCTGCCGAACGGCGCCGACCTCGCCCTCGGCATTGGCCGCGCCGCCACCCTCGAAGATCTGCTGCGCCAGACCGACACCCTCTCGGTCCACGCGCCGCTGACCCCCGAGACCCGCAATATGCTCGGCCGCGACCAGCTTGCCTTGCTGCGCCCGGGCGCAGTCGTGGTCAACGCCGCGCGCGGCCCGATTATCGACCCCGATGCGCTGCTGGCCCTCTTACGCAGCGGCCACATCGCCGCCGCCGGTCTCGACGTGCTGCCGGTCGAGCCGCCGGTCGAGCCTTTCCCCGAGATCTTGCGCGCCTACCGCGAGCGCGAACCGGCCCTCGAGGGCCGCCTGGTGATCACCCCGCACGCCGCCTGGTTCACCCCCGAATCGGAGCACGACACGCGGGTCAAATCGGCCGAGACGATGCGCGCCGCCCTGCTGACCAACCGGCCGCAGAACGTGATCGCGCCGCAGATGTATTAGAATCGGCGGTGTGCGGTTTTCTGCGATGCTTTCGTGAGCGTCTAATCGACGAATTTCTCTGTGGCCGGGTTGATCGGCGTGCGGGCCGCCGGCACGGATTGCAATGGCGGAAGGCGCTGCGCTTTTCCGCCCTACTCCTGCGTTTACCAATAGGACCATCCCGACGAAGGTCGGGACCCATGCCTTCCGCTAAAATCGATGTTCTACGTCTATCTCCTCGCCAGCAAACCGTAAGGAACCCTTTACATCACATCGGTACGACTTCCGATCTCGCGCGACGCGTTTGGGAGCACAAAAACAGCCTCGTTCCCGGATTCACGAAACGGTACCAAGTCGAGCGGCTGGTTTGGTTTGAGGCTCACGAATCCGCGGCCGCAGCACTGCACCGTGAAAAACAGCTCAAGGAGTGGAAACGCGACTGGAAAATCAATCTGATCGAACGGGACAATCCACACTGGCTGGACCTCTACGCCAGCGTTCAACTTTGATGCCGCCCGAAAGAGTGACAACGCCGAACCGTTCGAATTCCGCGCCGTTCCGATCACGGCCCAGCGCCTCCGCCGGATCGAGAGTCAACCCGGGCGGGAGCCATGCAATCATGGGCACCGGCCTTCGCCGGTGTGGGCGACAGAGAATGCAGGCTTTGGGTTCACGCCATCGCGGGAATGACGAATAATGGACGCGCGGGAGCTGCGCGGAGGACACGACATGCCCGAGAACAAATTGGTGCGGTTCGAGAACATCGACGGGGTGGGCGTCGTCACGATCGACAACCCGCCGGTCAACGCGCTGTCGCCGGGAGTGCCCGAAGGCATCATCGAGGCAATCGAGCGCGGCAATGCCGACCCGGCGATCCGGGCGATGGTGCTGATCGGCGCGGGCCGCAGCTTTATCGCCGGCGCCGACATCCGCACCTTCGGCAACCGCCCGCCGCCGGTCCTGGGCAAACGCGCGCACGACGCGCTCGACGCGAGCCAAAAGCCGGTGGTGGCGGCGATCCACGGCTATGCCTTGGGCGGCGGGTTCGAGATCGCGCTCGCGTCCAACTATCGCATCGCGGTGCCGAGCGCCAAGGTCGGCCTGCCCGAGGTGCTGATCGGCATCATCCCGGGCAGCGGTGGGACCCAGCGGCTGCCGCGGCTGATCGGGCCAAAGGCCGCGCTCGAGATGATCGTCAGCGGCCGGCATGTCCCGGCCGAGGAGGCGCACCGTCTCGGCATTATCGACGAGCTGGCCCCCGAGGGCGGCGATCTGCGGCAGGCGGCGATCGCGTTTGCCCGCGGGGTCGCCGACACAAAGCCATTGCCGCGCATCCGCGATCACGACGAGAAGCTCGCCGAGGCCCAGGCCGATCCCGGCATGTTTGACGCGATGCGCAAATCGATCGCGCGCCGTGCTCGCGGCCAGAAGGCGCCCTATCACTGCATCCAGTCGGTCGAAAACGCCTGTAAGATGCCGTTTGACGACGGCATCGTGCGCGAGCGCGAACTTTTCAACGAGCTCGAAAATTCGGCCGAGGCGCGCGCCCTGCGTTACGCCTTCTTTGCCGAGCGCGAGGTCGCGCGGCTGCCCGACATCCCGCGCGAAACGCCGCTGCGCCCGATCAAGACCGCGGCTATCGTCGGCGCCGGCACGATGGGCGGCGGCATCGCCATGAGCTTTGCCGAGTTCGGCTTTCCGGTGCAACTGCTCGAGATCGACGAGGACGCGCTGGCCCGCGGTCTCGCCCGCATCCGCAGCACTTACGAAACCAGCGTCAAGCGCGGCAGCCTCTCGACGGCGGAGATGGAGCGCCGGCTCGGGTTGATCGAAGGGGTCGGCAGCTACGACGACATCGCGCAAGCCGATGTCGTGATCGAGGCGGTGTTCGAGCGCATCCCGGTCAAGGAGGAGGTGTTCAAGAAGCTCGATGCGACGATGAAGCCGGGAGCGTTGCTGTACTCGAACACCTCGGGCATCGACATCGACATCATGGCCAACGCGACCAAGCGGCCGCAGGACGTGGCCGGCACCCATTTCTTCGCCCCGGCCAATGTGATGAAATTGTTCGAGGTCGTGCGCGGCGCCAAAAGTGCCCTCGACACCCTGATGACGGCGATGGATCTCGGCCGCAAGATCGGCAAGGTGAGCGCGATGGCCGGCAATGGCGACGGCTTTGTCGCCAACCGCAGCCGCACTCCCTTTGGCACCGAGATGATCATCCTGGTCGAGGAGGGGGCATTGCCCGAGCAGGTGGACAAGGTCATGGTCGATTTCGGCTATCCGATCGGGCCATTCGCGACCGCCGATCTGTCCGGGCTCGACATCGGCTACGACAGCCGCCAGCGGCGCGCCGCGCAAAACCCGAACTACCGCAAATTGCCGATCGCCGACCATCTGGTCGAGATCGGGCGACTCGGCCAGAAGAGCGGGGCCGGCTGGTACCGCTACGAAAAGGGCGACCGCACCCCGCACCCCGACCCCGAGGTCGCGCGCATCATCAAGGACAAGGCGGCCGAGCTCCACATCGCCCAGCGCAATTTCACCGACGAGGAAATCCTGCGCCGGCTGTTGTTCGCCTCGGTCAACGAGGCCTGCAAGATCCTCGAAGAGGGCAAGGCCCACCGGGCCAGCGACATCGATGTGATGTGGCTCAACGGCTTCGGCTTTCCGCGCTACCGCGGCGGGCTGATGTACTGGGCCGACGGCATCGGCGTCGCCGAGATCTACCGCCAGATCGTCCAATGGCACCAGCGCTACGGCGAGCGCTGGGCCCCGTCCTCGCTCCTCCGCCAACTCGTTGAAACCGGGACGCCATTCCGCGACGCCAAACCCGGCGGGAGATAGCGATCGGAGGGCGCCGCTCCTAAGCCGCTTCGACGGCGTGCGCCTCGAGGTCCACCCCGAGCTTCTTGCGGACCGCACGGAAGATGGCGGCGAGGTTGTCCATGCTCGGATTGCCCTTGTCGGAGAGCATGCGGTGCAAGCTCTTCGCCGGTTTGCCGGTCTCGGCCGCCAGCCCTTCGAAGCCGACGGTCGCGTTGACGAGGTCGCGCAGGATCAGGCGTGCGGTGTGCGGTTCACCATTTAGAAACAGGGTCGCCGCCTCGTCGAGCAACGCCCTGGCAAAGGCCGGGTCGCGCTGCACACGCGCCACGATGGTCAACTTGAAATCCTGGGTCAACGCCATGCCGGTCACCTCTTGCCTCTCGGCCTCGCAACGGCCGCTTTGCGCGCCTTGTATTCCTCGAAAAGCGCTTTCACCCGCGCTATCTCGGCCTGGCGCCTCTTGGTGCCGACGCCTAGCAGGATGATCAAGTCGGTACGGTCCTGCGCCAGATAGATACGGTAGCCCGGCCCCCAATCGATGCGGTACTCGCCAATGGCGCCGATCCATTTCACGCTCGACGTGTTTCCCAATTCGAGCGGCGCTGTCGCTGTTGCAACCTTCGCCGCAGCCTGCGGGTGGAGGCCGTCGAACCACGTCCGGTAGGGGGCGCGACCCATCTTCCCGGACATATTCGACGACCGACAGCGCCATTTCCAGAGATGGACACATATAAGTTACTTACAAGCAAGCGCGACCGCGGTGAGGGTGGACGCGGGCGGCGGGGGCGCGTAGCGTCGCGGCTCCCGATCTTTGGCGGAGTGAGCGATGCGACCTTCGGGACGCGCCCCTGATGCGATGCGCCCGGTCAGCCTCGAGCCGGGCGTCGCCAAATACGCCGAGGGCTCGTGCCTGGCGAAATTCGGCGATACCCATGTATTGTGCAC
>DASYNW010000190.1:0-2442 GCA_036008325.1 Allostellaceae bacterium | reverse complement strand
GCGTCGAGCGCCGTCTGGTCGTAGAGAATCCCGACCCACAAGGCCGGCAATGCGCACAAGCGCCGCCACGGGCCGCCATCGGCGCCGCGCATTTCGAGAAAACTCTTCAGCCGGACCTCGGGAAAGGCCGTCGTCAGATGGTCGGTCCAGTCGCCGAGGCGCGGGATTTCGCCCGGCAGCGCCGGCAGCCGGCCGGCGAGGAAATCGCGGAATGACTGGCCGCTCGCGTCGATGTAGCGGCCGTCGCGGTAGACGAAATACATCGGCACGTCGAGCATGTAGTCGACATAGCGCTCGAACCCGAAGCCGGGCTCGAAGACAAAGGGAAGGGTGCCGCAGCGGTCGGGGTCGGTATCGGTCCAGATGTAGCTGCGCTGGCTCAAGAGGCCCGACGGCTGGCCTTCGACAAACGGCGAATTGGCGAACAGCGCCACCGCCACCGGCTGCAAGGCCAAGCTCACCCGGAACTTCTTCACCATGTCGGCTTCGGACTGATAGTCGAGATTGGCCTGCACCGTGCAGGTGCGCAGCATCATGTCGAGGCCGAGCCGGCCCTTTTTCGGCATGTACTCGCCCATGATGCGATAGCGCTGTTTCGGCATCCACGGGATGTCCTGGCGTCGCCATTTCGGGTCGAAGCCGAGCCCGAGCATGCCGAGCCCGAGCTCGTCGCAGACCTCGCGCACTTGGCGCAGGTGCTCGTGCACCTCGTCGCAGGTCTGGTGCACGGTTTCGAGCGGCGCCCCGCTCAATTCGAACTGGCCGCCCGGTTCGAGGGTGATCGAACATTGCGCATCGGTCGATAGCGCGATCGTGTTGCCGTTCTCGACCACTGGCTTCCAGCCGAATCGGGTCATGCCCTGTAAGAGGGCGGCGATGCCGTCCGGCCCGTCATACGGCACCCGGCGCAGATCGGAGCGGCGGAAGACGAATTTCTCGTGCTCGGTGCCCACCCGCCAGGCCGCCGGCGGCTTCGATCCGGAATCGAGGTATTCGACGAGCTGGCGCTGGTCGGCGATCGGTTCTCCGGGCGTGCTCGGCGTGGTCGTCATCCTCGGCGGAACTCCCTGACAAGACGGGGCGAAAGGGTCGGCAACCCCGGCTGCGGGTGGTGGCAGCCGCTCGATCGCCGGGCGCGGCGTCTAGCGCCAGTCGCCGGCGGTCGCCTGGAACACCGCCACAGCCGCGAGTGCGGCCGTGTCGGCGCGCAATACGCGGGGCCCGAGCCCGACCCGGGTAACAAAGGAGAGTTTCCCCAGATAATCAAGCTCCGTCTCGGCAAAGCCGCCTTCGGGGCCGGTCAAGAGCGCCGTCGGCCCAGGCCCCAGGCGCGCCGCCGCCTCGGCGATCGGCATGCCGGCGCCGGTCTCGTCGCAGACGATCAGACGCCGTTCGGCCGGCCAGCTCGCGAGCCGGCGTTCGAGCGGCTGCGGCTCGTGCAGCTGCGGCACCGAAAGCCGTTCGCTCTGCTCGGCGGCGGCGATCGCATGCGCGCGCAGCCGGTCGAGATTGAGCCGCTCGCTCTGGGTTCGCATGGTCCATACCGGCAGCAACGCCCCGACCCCGAGCTCGGTCGCCTTCTCGACCAGCCAATCGAGGTGCGCCCGCTTGATCGGCGCGAACAGGAGCCACAGATCGGGCTCGGGCTCGGGCGGCCGGATCAGCCGCTCGGCGATCAGCGCCATCCGGTCCCGTCCGTCTTGCGAAACATGGCAGAGCCATTCGCCGTCGCTCGCGTTGAACGCCGCCACCGCGGCGCCCACCCCGAGCCGCAGCACCGTGCGCAGGTGGTGCGCCGGCCCGGGCGCGAGCTCGAGCGCGGCGCCGGGTTCGATGGTTTGGCTCACGTAGACCCGGGTCGCCCCTGCAACGCTCATTACCTTCTCCCCTCGTTCGCCGTGACTTGAGCCTTGCCCGCCGCGTCGGCAAGATCAGATCATGACCAAAAAAAGCGTCGATGCCGCCGCCGCCCTCACCGACCCATCCCCCTCCCATTCCCTCCCCCGCTCGCGGGGGAGGGTCAGGGTGGGGGCCGGGTCCCCCCTCTCCCGCACTGCGGGAGAGGGTGCCGAGCGTCGCGAGGCGGGTGAGGGGGCGGCGGCCGCCGCCGGCGCGGACCCCAGCGACATCGCTCGCGGCGGCTGGGTCGAACGTTATCTGCCGGCACGCACCCGGCCCTATGCACGCCTCGCCCGCCTCGACCGCCCGATCGGAACCTGGCTCTTGCTGTTTCCCGGATGGTGGGGGTTGGCGCTGGCCGCCCGGCGCTGGCCGGAGCCGGCGCTCATGGCGCTGTTCGCGCTCGGCGCGCTGGTCATGCGCGGGGCCGGCTGCACCCTCAACGACATCGCCGACCGCCATTATGACGCAGAGGTCGCCCGCACCCGGCTGCGGCCGTTGCCGAGCGGTGCGGTCAGCGTGCGCGGGGCGGTCGTCTTTCTG
>DASYNW010000189.1:0-7990 GCA_036008325.1 Allostellaceae bacterium | reverse complement strand
TCGGCCTCGATCGCGCGGCGGCGCTCGCGCAGGATCGCACTCTGCCCGGCCGAGCCGTCGGCGCGCCCGCGCCACGACCGCACTTCGAGGGCGATCGACGATTGGCGCGCGCGCCGGGACTGGCCTTCATGGGTCGCGCGGTCGATCGCATTGCGCGCCTCGGTCTGTTCGCGGCGCAGCTCGGAGTCGATCGCGCGCGCTGCATCGAGCGCATTGCGCGCCGGCCCGGGTTCGGGCAGCGCCGTCAGCTCGCGGGCCGCATCGGCGACTTGCGCCTGCATTTCGGCGAGCTCGGCGGCGAGCCGGTCTGCGCCATCGGCGGCGGCAGCGAGCCGGGTCCGGGTGACCAGCGCCCGATGGGCTAGCTCGGCCTGCGCCGCGCGAGCACCGGCCAGCCCCCTCTCTGCCTCCCCCAGCCGCAAGCGGGCGAGCCGCTCGGCGTCGCCGGCCGCCTGCCGCGCCGCTATTGCAGCGGCGGCCTCGGCCTCGGCCGATCGGGCTTCGTCCGCCGCCGCGGCGATTTCGCCGGCGAGCAAGGTCAGCCGGTTCCGATGGCGCAAATGCTCGGCTGCGCCAGAAGTGCTCGCCGACAGCCGGGTGAAGCCGTCCCAGCGCCACAGCGCCCCGTCGCGGCCGACGAGCCGCTGGCCAGGTGCGAGGTCGCGCTGCAGCCTGCGGCCGGCGGCAACGTCCTCAACCCAGCCGGCCATGGCGAGGCGGCGGCTCAGCGCCGGCGGTGCGCTGACCATCTCAGCCAGCGCGCGCGCTCCCTCGGGCAGTGCGGACGGCGTATCGATTGCCCCGAGATCCGTCCAGAATTGTTCCGCGCCGTCATCTTCGCTGTCGAGGGATGCCGCAAGCGCATCCTCGAAGGCGGCGCCGACCGCCGCCTCAAAACCCGCAGCGACATGGAGCGCGCTCAGCACCCGTGCTTCGCCGCCGATATTTCGGGCGGGCGCCAGCACGGCCTCGAGCGCCGCCTGCTCCGCCTCCAGCCGAGACAGCCGGGACCCGGTGCGGCGCGCGATATCGAGCGCCGCCGCTTCCTGGGGCTGGCGCGCCGCCAGCTCGCGCTGTGCTGCTTCGAGCGCTACCCGGCAGCTCTCGGCCAGCGCTTCGGCCGCGGCCAATGTCGCGGCAGCCGCCGCCACCGCCTCGCCCGGCACCGCGCCGGCCGCCGCGGCCGCGCGCTGGCGCTCGGCTTCGAGGCGGCGGGTTTCGAGCCGATCGCGGCGCTGGGCGAGCTCCCGATGCTGGCGCTCGAGCGCACCGCGCTGCGCCGTCCCGGCGGCCGCGGCCTCGGTCGCGCCCTGCAACCCGGTTTCGGCCGCCGCGAGCCGCGCGGCGATCACGGCGAGCCGGGTCTCGGCCGCGGCCAGGGCCGGGCCGTCCTCGGCCGCCGCGGCGCTGAGGCGGTCGCGCTCTTGCCTCAGCCGGACGAGTGCCGCCTCGGCATCGGCGAGGCTCGCCGCCTCGCGATCCGCGTCGGCGGCCAACTCGGCCAGCCGCCGCTCGGCCTCTTTGCGGGCGGCGACGATCTGCACCAGTTCGCGTTCAAGGGCGTCGCGGCGCTGGGCCAATTGCTGGGATTCCGCCGTGGCCTCGGCCGCGGCGCGGCGCAGCGGCGGCAGCTCCGCTTCGGCGATCTCGCGGGCCCGGCGCGCGGCCGCAGCGCCAGCCTCCGCCGCGGTGAGCGCGCGCTCGGCCGCGGCGAGCTCGGCAGCGAGGTTTTCCGATTCGCTCTCGGCAGCACCCCAGCGCGCGAGGAACAGCAGCGCCTCGTGGCGGCGGATCTCCTCGCCGAGCCGGCGATAGCGCTGGGCCTGGCGCGCCTGTTTTTGCAGCGCTGCGAGATGCGCCGCCAGAGTTGCGATCACATCGTCGAGCCGGGCCAGATTGGCCTCGGCCGCGGCGAGCTTGAGCTCGGTCTCGCGGCGGCGGGCGTGAAGCCCCGCGGTGCCGGCCGCCTCGTCGAGAAGAGCCCGGCGTTCGGCCGGCTTGGCCTCGATCAGCGCGCCGACGCGACCCTGATCGACGATCGCTCCGCAGGCATCGCCGCAGCCGGCATCGGCAAACAACAGCTGCACGTCGCGCGCTCGCGCCTCGCGCCCGTTGATCCGCCACGCCGAGCCGCCGCCGCGATCGATACGGCGGACAATCTCGATTTCCTGGCGGTCGTCGAACGCCAACGGCGCATCGCCGGCGCTGTTGTCGAGGGTCAGCACCACCTCGGCGACGTTGCGCGCCGGCCGGGTGGCGCAACCGGCGAAAATGACGTCGTCCATCGCCCCGCCGCGCAGGCGCCTGGCCGAATTCTCGCCCATCGCCCAGCGCACCGCTTCCGCGAGATTCGACTTGCCGCAGCCGTTCGGCCCGACGATGGCGGTCAGCCCGGGCCCGATCGCGACCTCAGCCGCATCGGCAAAGGATTTGAACCCGACGAGGCGCAGCCGATCGATCTGCATCGAGGCTCGCGGCGGCGATCACGATTTCGACGACAGCCCCGACAGCAGCTTGTCGAATTGCTCGACGGTCGGGGCCCCGGTGAACTTGGTGCCGTTGACGAAAAAGGTCGGGGTAGCGTCGACGCCGAGCTGCTTTCCGGCGGTCAGGCGGCCTTGGAGGATCTGGTTTTCGAGGGCGGTGTCCTTGAGGCAGGAATCGACCGCCGCCTTGTTCATCCCGCCGAGCTCGGCCAGCCGGCCGAGCGCCGCCTGAAAATCGGAGGCCTGTACCCATTTGTCCTGATCGGCGAAAAAGGTGTCGATAAAGGCATAGAACCTGTCGGGCGGGGCACAGCGTGCGATCATCGCCGCCCGCAACGCCTCGCCGTCGAGCGGAAAGTCGCGCAGCACCAGCTTGGCTTTGCCGGTGTCGATCCACGTCTTTTTGATCTGCGGCAGGATCTCGTCAGTGAAATGGGCGCAGTGCGGACAAGTCAGCGAGGCGTATTCGACAATCGTGATCGGGGCGTTGGGGTTGCCCAGGATGCGATCGTTCTTGCCGATCGCCAACAGGCTCACCGCGGCGGCCGGGTTGGGGGTCGAATCCGCGATCGACGCGTGGACCGAACAAAGCATCGTCAGCGCGATCATAGCTAAAACCGCTACCCACATTTTCCGCATCGTGTGCGTCCCTTCACAACATGTTGATGGTAGCGGCTTCCCGGTTCCGGTGCAACGTCGCCGCGGCAGCTCAGCCCCCGGCGCCGATCACGGCTTGGCCGAGCCGGGCCAGAGCGCCGCGCAGTTCGGGATCGACGATATCGCGCAGCTGCACCTCGATCAGCGCCGCCTCGGCGGCGGCAAGCGTCGGCACAAGCGGCCGGCGCGCCGGCGGCGGAAGCGGCAGAGGGCCCTGGACGAGGCGCAGGCGGGTCACCGCCGGCCGGCCGAGATAGGCGTTGATGCGCTCGATCAGCAGTGGTGCGCGATGCTGCACTTCGAGCGCCACGGTGGATATCGTGCGCAGCTTCAAGCCGCCGTCGCGCCCGAGTGCGGTGGGCCAGGTCGCGGCCGCCCATTCGGCGCCGACGATCGCCGGCCAATCGGCCTTGAGGCGGATAAGGAGCCCGCCGCCGCGTTTGCCTAGAATCGGCGCCCCGAGCTTCGATACGGCGAGGCCGACCGTGCGCAACCCGCGAGCGCGCTCGCTGCCGGGCTCCGGGTGGGCTACGCTGCGCTGCCCATTCACCGCGCTCATGTCACCGATCCAATTCGTGGTGCCTCGCTTCGATTTGCCTGATGAGCCGAATCGGCCCGATCCGGCCGATCTTCTCGCCTGGTACGACCATCAGCGCCGAGACCTGCCGTGGCGGGCTCGCCCCGGCGCCCGGCCAGACCCTTACCATGTCTGGCTCAGCGAGATCATGCTGCAGCAGACGACAGTGGCGGCCGTCGGACCCTATTTTGAACGATTCGTAGCGCGCTGGCCCGATATTTCGGCGCTCGCGGCGGCCCCGCTCGACGCGATCCTGCATATGTGGCAGGGGCTCGGCTATTACGCGCGCGCCCGCAATCTGCATGCCTGCGCCGGCGCCGTGGTCGAGCGTCACGGCGGCATATTCCCGAGCGAGCCCGCGGCGTTGCGTGCGCTCCCAGGCATCGGCGGCTACACCGCGGCGGCGATCGCGGCGATCGCGTTCGACTGTCCGGTGGCGGCGGTCGACGGCAATGTCGAGCGCGTCGTCGCTCGGCTCTACGCCATCGCCCTGCCGCTGGCCTCGGCAAAGCCGAGGCTGAAGGAGCTCGCCGCGGCCTTGGTCCCGGCGTTGCGGGCCGGCGACTTCGCCCAGGCGATGATGGATCTCGGCGCCACGATCTGCACCCCGCGCCGGCCGCGCTGCGTGCTGTGCCCGTGGCGCGGCGCATGCCGCGCGGCGGCGAGCGGGCTGGCGGAAAAATTGCCGATGCCGGCGCCAAAGCCGCAACGTCTGCGGCGTTACGGCATCGCCTTCTGGCTGACCCGCGCCGACGGTGCGGTGCTGCTGCGCCGCCGCCCGGCGGAGGGCTTGCTCGGCGGCATGATCGAGATCCCCTCGACCCCATGGCGGGCCGAGCCGTGGACCCTCGCCGAAGCCGTCGATGCCGCGCCAGCGGCGGCCGAATGGTTGGCGTTGCCGGGCACGGTGCGGCACGGCTTCACCCATTTCCAGCTGGAGCTCGCAATTGCCGCGGGGCGGGGCTGCGGCGAGGGGCTGTGGAGCCCGATCTCCGGCCTCGGCGAGCATGCGTTGCCGACCCTGATGAAGAAGGTGGCGCGTCACGCGGTTTCGGCGCTCGCCGCAGCGGGCTCCAACAGCGGCGCCAGCAATGCCAGCTCGCCGGTGAGCGCGAGGCGCACCGGGGCGAAGGAGCGGCGGTGATGCGGGGTCGGCCCGAGCTCGACGATCGCCGCACCATGCGCGCGCGTCGCATAGCCGACATTGGTCTCCCAGCCGTAGCCCTGATAGCGCCGAGCGAGCGAGCGCATGATCCGGTCGCGGGTGACCTTGGCCGCGACCGAGGCCGCGGCAATCGAGAAGCTCCGCCCGTCGCCCTTGACGATGGTCTGCACCGGGCAGGCGAGCGGCGGCGCGATGTTGCCGTCGACGAGGGCGATGTCCGGGTGCACCCCGAGCGAGGCGACCGCCCGGGCCATCGCCAGCAATGCCGCGCGCAGGATGTTGATCCGGTCGATTTCGCGCGCGCTCGCGGCGCCGATGGCGATATGGGCGGCACCGCGCGCGACGCAATGGCCGAGCGCCCGCCAGCAGACGTCCCGCTCCGCGGCGGATAGCAGCTTCGAATCATCGAGTTCGTCGCGCAGGGATCTGGGAAAGCGGCGCGGATCGAGGATCACCGCGGCGGCGACGACTGGGCCGGCGAGCGGCCCGCGCCCGGCCTCATCGACGCCGCAGACGATCCCCTTGCAGCGCCGCTCGAAGCTGAAATCCGGCATCGCCCCTCCGTGCCGGGGGCTTGTGCCATGCGCCGATGCGAGAGAGCAAGCAGCGCCACGCCGGGGTGGCGCACGGGCGCGGGCGCGCTATGTTAAGGGCATGTTTTGCCTTGGCCGCAGGTCGCGCAGACCGGCCGCGCCGGCGCGCTGCGCGAGCGTCGTCTTCCTGGTTCTGGCAGCGTATCTGTCGGGAATCGCAGCGGCGCACGCCTTCGACCTGTTCGCCGCCCACGAGGTCACCGCCCAGTTCGCAACCCCGGCCGGGCGGCCCTTGGCCGACGCGATGGTGCGCGTCTTCGCCCCCGGCGAGCCGGCGACGCCGGTCGCGACCGGCCGTACCGATTCGCAGGGCAAATTCGTCTTCGAGGCCGACCGCGACGGGATGTGGACCGCCGAGGCGCATACCGCCGCCGAGGTCGCCCGGGTGATGATCCGCGTCGGTGGTCCGGCCCAGCAGCAGCAGCGGACCCGGCTGCCGATGTTCGTCGTGATCGGCGCGCTGATTTTGCTGGTGGCGCTGGCGTGGTGGTATCAGATCCTGCGGGTGCGATCCCGGCGCCGGCCTTAGCTGCGTCCGGATGACGCCAGCCGAGCGCGGTTAGGCGTGGCGCCCCGCCGGCCGGCCGATTATCGTGGCCGGAGCGAATCGCTGCAAAGGATCGAGGGAAATGACGGCAACGATGATCCTGACCGGCGACGTAAATTTAATGAACGTGACCGATCCGACGGTGCCGTTCGCCCTGGTCCGCGACGAGTTTCGCCAGGCCGCCATCGTCTTCGGCAACCTCGAATGCTGCCTCTACACGCCGCCCGGTGGGCATTCCCTGGAGCGCGAGGGGTTCTTCGCCGATCCGGCGGCGGCCGGCGAGGCCTTGTCCCACTCCGGGATCGCCGCGGTCGGGGTCGCCAACAACGTCAATTACGGCGAGGCCGCGATCATGGCCTCGGTCGCCCGCCTCGACCAGCTCGGCATCGCCCATGCCGGGGCGGGTGCTGATCGTCCTGCGGCGCGCGCCCCGGCAATCGTCACCCGCGACGGCGTGCGCTTCGGATTTTTGCAGCGCAGCTCGGTCTTCTGGCCGACCAATCATGAAGCCGGCGACACTGCCCCCGGCATCGCGGTCATCCGCGGGCACACCGCCTATCAGGTGCCGATGCAGGGCGGGCACCCGCCGCCGAACCGGCCCGGGGTTCCGCCGCGCATCGTGACCTGGGCCGACCCGGAGGATCTGCAAGGGGTGGCCGCCGACATCGCCGCGCTGCGGGCCGAGGCCGAAATCGTGGTCGCCTCGTTCCACTGGGGGCTGCACCGTGAGGTGCTGCGCTATATGACCGAGATCGCCCATGCGGCGATCGACGCCGGCGCCGATCTGGTCGTCGGTCACGGGCCGCACTATTCGCTGCCGGTCGAAGTCTATCGCGGCAAACCGATCTTTTACGGGCTCGGCAGCTTTTCGTTCCATACCGGACACGGCGGCGCGAAGCACGGCGACTGGCTGGGGATGATGGCGCGGGTTTCTTTGAGCGGCGGCGCGATCGAGAGTGCGGCGTTCCAGTTCGTCCGCCACGACGCGCAAAACCGCACGGTGCCGCGGGCATTGGCCGATGAGGGCGCCGCCTTTGACGAAATCGCGCGCGCGAGCGCCGTCTTTGGCGCCGAGCTCACCGCACAAGGCGATCGGGTTTCGATCACGTTGCGGGCTTGACGCCGCGGGTCGCTGTCGGATTTAGATCGGTCGATCGTGGCTCGCCTCTCCAACCGATAGGAAGAAAATGCCCAGCATCACCTATGTCCATCCCGATGGGGCGCGCGACGTGATCGAGGTCCCGGTCGGCACCAGCGTCATGCGGGGAGCGATCCTCAACAACGTTGACGGCATCGTCGCCGAATGCGGCGGCGAGATGATGTGCGCCACCTGCCACGTCTATGTCGACGAGCCATATCTCGCCCGCATCCCGCCGCAATCGGACGACGAGAAGGCGATGCTCGAATTCACCGCCAGCGAACGCAAGCCGACGAGCCGCTTGAGCTGTCAGCTGGTCGTGACCCCCGAGATGGACGGCCTCGTCGTCTATCTACCCGAGACGCAGGTCTGATGGGTGACTCGGTCGTCGCCATCGTCGGCGCCGGCCAGGCCGGTTTCCAGACGGCGTCGTCGTTGCGCCAGGAGGGGTTTGCCGGCCGGGTCTTCTTGATCGGCGACGAGCCGGCGCTGCCCTATCAGCGCCCGCCCTTGTCGAAATCCTATCTCGCCGGCGACAGCGGCCTCGACGAATTGTGGCTGCGCCCGCGATCGTTCTACGAGAAAGAGCGGATCGAGCTCGTTATCGGCGAAACCGTGACCCGGATCGACCGGCAGGGCCGCCGGCTGCGTTTGGGCTCGGGTAGCGAGATCGCCTGCGACCATGTCGTGCTGGCCACCGGGGCGCGGTTTCGCCCGCTCGCGGTGCCGGGCGCCGAGCTCGACGGCGTGCTGCCGCTGCGCACCCTGGCCGATGCCGACATCCTGCGCCGGCGGCTCGGCGAAGTGCGCGAAGTGGTGGTGGTCGG
>DASYNW010000188.1:0-4122 GCA_036008325.1 Allostellaceae bacterium | reverse complement strand
TCGACGACAAAGTCGCGCACCGTGAACCGGGTCAGCTCGCGCTCGCCATGGGCCAGCGGGATCGGGGTCGCCGCGGCCAAGCGCGCGAAATCAGCGGGCTGCAGGTACCAGTGCAGCGGCTCCTCGAGCCAGAAGATGCGGTGCGGCTCGACTCTATGGGCAAATTCGATGCAGTCCGGCAGATCGTAGGCCGCGTTCATGTCGAGCATTAAGAGCGGCGTGTCGCCGATCATCCGCCGCACCGTCCCGATCCGCTCTGCCTCCTCGGCGACGGTGCCAGCCCCGGTCTTCAGCTTGACCGCGCGGTAGCCGAGCTTCACGAACTCGGCCATCTCGGCGCCATAGTCGCGGTTCGTGGCGCCCGGCCGGTAATAGCCGCCGGTCGCATAGGTGAAGATCGGCCGGTTCTCGCCGCCAATGAGGCGGTAGACCGGCAGGCCGGCGGCCTTCCCCTTGAGATCCCACAGCGCAATGTCGATGCCGCCCAGCGCCGCCATGAACTGGGCGCGCTCGCCGCGCGGCGCCGGCGGCGGCAATCCGTCCCGGCCCTCGACCCGGCCAGGCCCGGGCGAGCTCAGCGCGAACAGCCGCTCCCACACCGCGATATGTGCCAGCGCATCCATGCCGCCGATGATCTCGCCAAACCGGGCCACCCACTCGCAGATCTTCGCCATCGGTGCGCCGTGGATCAGGCCATAGCCGGTGATCCCGTCATCGGTGCGCAACTCGGTCAGGATGACGTTCCAGGCCTTGCTCCCCTCGTGGGCGGTCCACACCAGCTCCCCCCGTGGGACCGAGATCATCGTGGTCTTGACCGATGCGATCCGGCTCATCTCACCTCCTCACCTGCGAAATCAGCAATTCTAGTTCTTTCGCCAATCCAAGGTCACGCGGCGGCCATTGCGAAAGGCCCCCGTGGCGTCGATCCGTTGATCGCGCAAGGTGCCAATCATGTCGATCACCGCAAAACGCCGGCCATCGACCCGTTTGCTGTGCATATGGATTTCGACGTCGCCAGCAGGCGAAATATGGCCGGCCAGATAGATCGTGGCCCCTGAGATTCGGCCGGGCCATTCGCCCGAGACCCGATGGCGCAGCACGATGCCCTGCGCTTTATAGCAGCGCGCCGGATCGGACTCGCCCGGCCCATAGCAGATCAAACCGCGATACAACCCGCTCCAATCGGCGGTTGGGCCCCCGTTCGCCGCGCCGGCAGTGCTCAGCGGCCGAGCGGGCGGCGCTGCCTCGGCCGGGGCCGGCGTCGCCGCGGGCAATGGCGCGAGCGGTGGCGCGCTCGGTGCGACCTCGGGCCTTTGTGGCTGGGTTGCGGCGGGGTGTTGAGCTTCGGCGCGCAGCCGCGCCTGCTCCGCCGCCGTTTCTCGCAATGCCAGCGCCGCCTCGCGGGCGAATTCGACCCGGCGCCGGTGCCCGGAATAGGTCCGGAGCGCGGCAGCGCCGGCGACGATCAGCAACACGGCAGCGGCGATGCCGGACCATCTCGGGAAGCCGCCGCTGGTTCGGCGCCGCGCCCGCGCCGGGGCCGGCAGCGCGCCCAGCCCCTCGGCCTCGGTAATGGCAAAGGTGCGAACCGCCTGCGGGATATTCTTGTAGCTGACGTCGCCCAACGGGGTGAACGCCAAGGAGAGCTTGTTGCGGATCTGATCGTAGACGCTGCCGGCGATGCAGATGCCGCCGGGCTCGGCCGCCCCTTGCAGCCGGGCCGCAACGTTGACGCCGTCGCCGAGCAGATCGTCGCCCTGCACCATGACGTCGCCGAGATTGACCCCGACGCGAAACTCGACCCGACGGTCATCGGGCAGGTGATCGTTGCGGGTGCGCAATGCCGCCTGGATCTCGGTGGCGCAGCGCACCGCTTCGACGGCACTGCCGAACTCCGCCAGGATCGCGTCGCCGGCGGTATTGAAGATCCGCCCCCGGTGCAGCGCCACCAGCTTTTCGAAAACTTCCCGGTGCCCGCGGAAGGTTTGCAGGGTGTGCTCTTCGTCCTCGGCCATCAGCCGGCTGTAGGCGGCCACATCCGCCGACAGGATCGTCGCCAGCTTGCGCACCAGCCCGTCCCGCGCATCATCGATCTCGGCCACCCTGGGATCGCCTATTCAAGCGGCGGGGTGGCGGCAAGGATCGCGCGCGCGCGGGCGGCGTCGGCGGCGATCTGGGCTTTGAGCGCGTCGAGGCCGGCGAATTTCTGCTCGGGGCGGATGAACTCGACGAGCGCCACCCGCAGGTGACGCCCGTAGAGATCGAGCTCGGTGTCGAAGAGATGGGCTTCGAGCCGCGGCGCGGAGCCGCCGATCGTCGGGCGCAGGCCGAGATTGGCGACGCCGTCGACGGTGCGGCCGGCGAGCGGGTCGTCCGGCCCGTCGCCGCTGACCCGCACCGCATAGACCCCGAAGGCTGGGCGCAGGTAGTCGGCGAAATCGAGATTGGCGGTTGGAAACCCGATCGTTCGCCCGCGCCGGTCGCCGATTTCGACCCGGCCGTCGATCTCCCAGAATCGGCCGAGCAAGGCCGCCGCCTCGCCCGGCTTGCCGGCCTTCAAGAGCTCGCGGATCTGGGTCGAGGAATAGACGGTCTGGTCGGCGCCGCGCACCGGCTCGACGATCGTCACCGCAAAGCCACGCTGCGTCCCGGCGGCGCGTAGAAAATCCGGGGTGCCGCGCCGGCTCTTGCCAAAGGTGCAGTCCCAGCCGACGACTACGTGCGAGGCGCCGATCGCCCCGACGATGACTTCGCCGAGAAAATCCTCGGCGCTCTTGGCGGCAAAGCCGAGATCGAAATGCTGCACGAAGAGGAGATCGACGCCGAGGCGCGCCAATTCGCGCTCCTTGACCCGGAACGGGGTCAGCCGGAACGGCTCGGCATTGGGCACGAACACGCTGCGCGGATGCGGCTCGAAGGTCAGCACCGCGGTCGGCGCGCCGGCATCGCGCGCGAGGGCCTTGGCATGGCCGATCAGCGCGGCGTGGCCGAGATGCAGCCCGTCGAAATTCCCCAGCGCCAGCACCGCGCCGCGCCGGTGGGCCGGCGGGGAGCCGGGATGTCTGACGATGCGGAGCACGGGATGGCGCGACGGCGTAGCCTGGTGGACGCGGGAACGTCGAAAATAACCGGTGTCGTCCGCCGATGATAGGCAATCGACATCGGGTCGCCGCGGCGACGATGACGGTATATTGGGTGGGGCGAGGTACGATCGAGCAACGATCGACAGGGGAACGGCGTGGACGAGGCGGCGGCGGCGTTGCGCGAAGCATGGTACTACGCGGCACCGAGCCGCAGGGTGCGGCGCGGCCGGGTGGTCGGCCGCGTCATGCTCGGCCTGCCGGTCCTCGTCGGCCGCGACGCCGGCGGCGGGGTCTTCGCGTTGCGCGACATCTGTCCGCATCGCGGCATGCCGCTCTCGGCCGGCAGCTTCGACGGGCGCGAGATCGAATGCTGCTACCACGGCTGGCGTTTTGCGACCGACGGCGCCTGCACCGTGATCCCGGCCCTGGTCGACGGCCAGAAATTCGATTTCGCCGGAGTCGCCGTGCCGCGTTACCGGGCGCGCGAGGTGCAGGGCAACGTCTGGGTCTATCTCGGCGAAACGCCGGAGCGCGCGCCGGACATCCCGCTGCTCGACGGATTCGGTGCGGACGCGGCGCCGCAGATCGTCGAGCGGGTGGCCTTTCGGGCAGCGATCGACGACGCCGTCGTCGGGCTGATGGATCCCGCGCACGGGCCATTCGTCCACCGCGCCTGGTGGTGGCGTGGGCGGCGGTCGATCCACGAGAAGTCGAAGCCGTTCGTCCCGTCGCCGTGGGGCTTCACGATGAGCCGGCACGCGCCGTCGTCAAATTCGCGCGCGTACAAGCTGCTCGGCGGCGGCACCGACACCGAGATCGCGTTCCGCCTGCCGAGCGTGCGCATCGAGCAGATCCGCGCCGGCCGCCACGCGGTGTGCAATCTGACCGCGATCACTCCGATCGACGACGAGACCAGCGAAATCAATCACTGCATCTATTGGACGGCGCCCTGGCTCAGCGCGCTGAAGCCGTTGCTGCGGCCCTATGTTCGCGCCTTTCTGAACCAGGACCGCGACATCATGGAACGCCAGCAGCGCGG
>DASYNW010000187.1:0-3137 GCA_036008325.1 Allostellaceae bacterium | reverse complement strand
ACGCACCAATCGGGCTTGCCGGCGACCATCGCCTCGATCCGGTTGCGCGCCTGCGGCGGGACCCAGCGGGTTTCGGCGATCGCCGCCAGCGCCTTTTCGCGCAGCCCGTTCGCCGCCATGCTGATGAACCATTGCGGCGTGTTGCGAAAGATCAGCGGCGCCTTCGACCGCCACGAATGCGGATAGGAGTGGACGAGGGTGGCGCGCGCCAACAGGCCGCCCTCGGCATCGACCGCGGCGATCACCGCCTCGTTGGCGTCGCCCGGCTTGCCGTCCGGCCGATAGACCGCGCGCCCGGCGAACAGCGGCACCCCCGGCAGATAGACCCCGTCCGGCCCGACCGTGTCCGGCACCGGCAGCCCATTGGCCTGGCCGAGCTCGAAATCATCGGCGCCGTGGCCTGGTGCGATGTGGACGAGGCCGCTGCCCTGGTCGGAGGCGACAAAGCCCGCCGGCAAGAGCGGCACGTCGAACGCGTAGCCCTGGCCATGCAACGGGTGGCGCGCAACCGTCCCGGCGAGGGCGGCGCCGGGGAAGCGCTCGACCAGGGAGTAGGCCTCGATCCCGGTTTCGGCGGCGACCGCCTCAGCCAGCGATGCGGCGACGAGCAGGGTCTCGCCCGGCTGCGCGCGGCTGCCCTCGGCCGCCCGGTCGACCCGCATCGCCGCGTATTCGAGCGCCGGGCTGAACGCGATCGCGCGGTTGCCGGGGAGCGTCCACGGCGTCGTTGTCCAGATCAGCGCCGCCGCCTCGACCAGCGCCGGCAGCCCGGTGCGCAGGACTGGGAAGCGCACCCAGACGGTCGTCGATTTGTGGTCGTGGTACTCGACCTCGGCCTCGGCCAGCGCGGTCTGCTCGACGACCGACCACAACACCGGCTTCGAGCCGCGGTAGAGCCCGCCATTGACCAGAAACTTGCCGATCTCGCGGACGATCTGCGCCTCGGCCGAAAAAGCCATTGTCGTATAGGGGTTGGCCCAGTCGCCGACGACGCCCAATCGCTCGAACTCGGCCTTCTGCACCTCGATCCAGTGCGCGGCGAACTCGCGGCATTCGCGACGGAACTGGTCGGCCGGGACGCTGTCTTTCGACATCTTCCGCGCCCGGTACTTTTCCTCGATCATCCACTCGATCGGCAGCCCATGGCAGTCCCAGCCCGGCACATAGGGCGCGTCCTTGCCCAGCATCTGCTGCGAGCGGTTGACCACGTCTTTCAAAATCTTGTTCAGCGCGTGGCCGATATGGAGATGGCCGTTGGCATAAGGCGGGCCGTCATGCAGCACGAATTTCTCGCGGCCCTGCGCAGTCTGGCGCAGCCGGCGGTACAGATCCATCGCCGCCCACCGGCCCAGGATCGCCGGCTCGCGCTTCGGCAGATCGCCGCGCATCGGGAACTGGGTCTTGGGCAAAAAGACGGTCGGACGATAATCCGTCGGCATCGGCGCAGCGCTTTCGGGAGGGAAGCCGAAATATGGGGAAGCCGGCCAATCGCGTCAACGAAAGTCCCAGGTGGAGCGTGCCACCAGTCGGGCTCTCGGTATCGCGGCGACGCCGCTTATCCGGAAGTGGGCCGCAGCGGCCACGCAAAGCTCAGCTCGTGACCGTCGGGGTCGGTCACATGGAAAAACCGCTCGCCCCAGGCCGCGTCTCTTGGTGCGGTGTTGGGCTGGTAGCCGGCGGCGACCAGGCGCGCATAGAGCCCGTCGACATCGGCATCGTAAAAGATCACCCGCCCCCACCACGACCAGCGCCGCTCGGCCGGCTGCAGGATCAAATTCAGAAAGCCGGGGCCCGCGCGCAAGCTGGTGAACGCGGCGTCCTTACCGCCATAGGCGATCTCAAATCCCGCTTCGCCGTAGAACCGGACCGCGCGCGCCATGTCGTGCACCGCCAAGGTAACGGCGCTGATGCCGGCGATCATGCCGATGGACGCGTCTCTGTCGCGAGCGTCGATCAGCCGCGCGGATCAGCCATCGGCAAAGCCCGATGCGATCGTGCCGCTGACGACCTGGCGGGCGACCTCGCGCAACAGCTCGCGGTCTGCTTCCGGGGTCGAGGCCGGGGCGATGCCCGAAACCACCCGGTCATGGCCGTAAGTCGGCAGCGGCGCCCCGTTCTGCAGGGTCGGATAGCCGAGATCCTCGCCATTCTTGACCGCGCGAATGCCATGTCGGATCAGGTTGCGCATCATGATGACGCCGCGATCGGTCGAGGCCAGATGCTCGAGCCCGTGCCGCGCCACACCGCCATGGATGCTGGTCTGCGCGTCATAATCTCCCGGGATGCGCTGCCGCTCCGCGTAGGGCCGGCTGGCATCCTGGCCGAACCCGGCGCCCTGGCGAAATTCCTTGCCCTCGGGCGCCCGGTAATAGCCGATCTGCATCGTGTGGGTGTCGTCGAGCGGCACCGCCCAGGTCGTCGCCATCGGCCGGTTGATCGAATTCCTCTGCGCCATCGGGTCGAGGTTCGGCGGGAACTGGTGGATGTTGGGCAGGATGAAATCGGCGACTCGCACCCACACCCGGTCCGCCTGTCGCCTGGTGTCGATATAGACCATGCCGACCGGCGTCTCCATCCAGTCCCATTCGCCGAGATCGGCCAGATCCTCGGTAAAGCCCTCGCTGCCCGGCAGGGTGTGCAGAAACGCCAGATGCGCCGGGTCCATGCTGTTTTCCTTGACCTGCAGCCAGTTGCATTCCCACACCGTCGGCGCGCGGGCGATCTGGCGATAACCGGGCAGGTCCCAGGTATCGAGCGCCGGGAAATCGGGCGTGTGGTCGGGCGGCCCCATATAGGCAAAAACCAGCCCGCCATGCTCATGCACCGGGTAAGCGCCGTGAAACAGGCGATCCTTGAGGGTGCTGTCGGCTGGCTCGCCCGGGGTTTCGAGGATCGTGCCGTCGCAACCGAACAGCCAGCCGTGATAGCAGCAGCGAATGCCCTTGTCGCCGATCAGCCCGAATTCCAATGACGTGCCGCGGTGCGGACAATGCAGTTCCAAGAGGCCAACGGCGCCGCTCTTGTCGCGAAACGCCACCAGATCCTCGCCGAGAATTCTGAGCCGCCGCGGCAACTGGCCGAGTTCGCTCGCCAGGATCACCGGCTGCCAGAACCGCCGCAGATATTCCCCGCACGGC
>DASYNW010000186.1:0-30598 GCA_036008325.1 Allostellaceae bacterium | reverse complement strand
CCATCTGTCGCTCGAAGCCCCGCACCCGCGCACTGTGGCGCACCCGCCGCGAGCGAGGCAAGCGCCTCGCACGGCCGTGGCGCAACGGCCCGCGTATAGATCAGACTCGTGAGAAAGATCGGAATTCTTGGTTTCGTTGCTGCGGTCGTCGATAAGCGCTTGCAGGACCATTTTCGGCTGAAGGTCGTGCGTTCACGGGTCGATTGGCCGGCGCGCGCCGTGGCGCACGCGCAAAATCCGCACAGAGTCGGCGGCAATCCGGTAACGGATCATGTAGGGGTAAGCGAGGGTGAATTCGCGTAGCGGTGTGCCAGGAACCGCGCGGCCACGATAGGGAAACCTCTCTAGGGTGTCGCCGGCCGACAAAATTTCCCTGACCATGTTCTCGGCGGCGCGCGGATTGAATTGCGCGATGTAGCGGTAGATGTTTTCGATCTCGCGAAGCGCAGCGGGCGACCAGATTACTTGCACGGAGGCGGGACGATCTCGCCGTTTGCGAGCTTCAACAACCACTGCCGCACTTTGGCGTGCGACACGCCTTTGCCGGCATCGATTTCGGCTTCGGCTTCGGCAATCGCCCGTGCCTCGATATCGGTATCAATCTCGTCCAGAACGCTTTTCGGCTCGGCCATCGAAGTTCTCCCTCATTTGGAAGTTGATGTTTTCGCGGTTCGGCGCAAGAGCGTTGGGCGGAATTGTCCTCGGACGAGCGGGCGATGCCTGATTTCGACCTGCAAAAAACAGGCGGAACAGGATACGCGGAAAGGCGTCGCGGCGATGCGGACCGGGGAATTCGCTTGCCGGGGGCGGCCCGATCGCCGACCATCGGCCTCAGCATGGTTTCCGCCGGAGGGTACGGCATGGACGAAATCTATCTGAAGAGCGGCATCTTTCTGGCGCCGTTCCACAATCATGACGAAAACCCGACCCTGTCGATGGAGCGCGACCTCGAACTGCTCGAACATCTCGACCGGCTGAATTACCACGAGGCGTGGATCGGCGAGCACCATTCGGGCGGCTTCGAGCTGATCGCCTCTCCGGAGATGTTCATCGCCGCCGCGGCCCAGCGCACCCGCCACATCCGGCTCGGCACCGGGGTCGTCTCGCTCCCTTATCACAACCCGTTCATGCTGGCCGACCGCATGGTTCAGCTCGACCATATGACCCGCGGCCGGGCGATGTTCGGGGTCGGCCCCGGCGCGCTTGTCCACGACGCCTTGAAGATCGGCATCGACCCCGGCGACCAGCGCCAGATGATGAACGAGGCGCTCGAGGTCATCGTCCCGCTGCTGCGCGGCGAGACCGTGACCCGCAAGACCGCCTGGTTCAACCTGACCGAGGCGCAATTGCAGTTGCGCTCCTACACCCGGCCGACGATGGAGCTGGCGGTGGCGGCGGCGCGCTCGCCCTCGGGGTCGCTGCTCGCCGGCAAATACGGCATCGGCATGCTGTCGATCGGCGGGACCAGCCCGATGGCGATGGAGCGCCACACCGAGAATTGGGGGCTTTACGAGGAGACCGCGCGGGCCAACGGCCACGTCCCCGACCGCAAGGACTGGCGGGTCGTGGGGCTGTTCCATATCGCCGAAACCCGCGAGCAGGCGCGGCGGAACGTGCGCTTCGGGGTGCAGGCCTTCGCCAACTATTTCCGCGACGTGGCGACGTTTCCGATCATCCCGCCCGATGTCGGCGATCCGGTCGAATGGCTGATCGAGACCGGCACCGGGTGCATCGGCACCCCCGACGATGCGGTCGCCTATGTCGAGCGGCTGATCGAGGGCTCCGGCGGCTTCGGCGTGTTGTGCGAATTGGCGCAGAACTGGGCCGATTGGGACGCCACCAAAAAGCACTACGAGCTGATGGCGCGCTTCGTCCATCCGCATTTCCAGCGGAGCCGCGAGCTGCTGCGCGGCAGCTACGATTACGCCACCAGCCACCATGTCGACTTCACCGGCAAAGCCAGTGCCGCGATCCAGAAGGAGATCGATCGCCACGCCGGGACCCGCGCCGCAGCACCGCCCCGGCGCGACGCCGCCGAGTAAGCGCCAATCGGCAGATCTATCGCGCATACCCCGGATAAGGCGAAGATGGTCCGGGAGTGTTGGCCGGACGAAGGTCGTGTCCGGGTGTGACCTCCCTCACACCCATCGAGCGGTTTCAGAAGGATATTGCGTGGCGTGGGCGGAGGGGCGGTCGGTCTTGGGCAGTGGGCCCGTCTATCCGGGAATTGCCGGATTGATCGTCTTCCGGCCCCGCGACCCTGAAGGACACGAACATGACCGGCATCTTGACCATCGCCCCGGGCAGCCCGAATTGGTGGCTCAGCCCTGATATCTGGGTCACGCCCGTCGGCAGCCCCACCACTCCGCCAGGCACAGCCAATCCGATCGCGGGCGAGGCTTACAACGTCTCAGTCCGGGTACACGACAACTACCCCGATCCGGTTCCGAACGGCTGGGACCTGTTCGTCTGTTGGATGATTCCGACGACCGGGCCTTTCCCCACCCCCACCGGCGGGCAAGTGCTCAACAACGCCCCGATCACCGTCAACGTTCCGGCGATGAGTTCCATTGTTGTGCAGACGGCAAAGACCTGGACGCCATCTTTTGAGAACGGCGGCCACGAGTGCCTGATCGCGGCTGCCTATGGCACAGCGTTCGGGGAGGGGCTGCCGCCAAGCCTGGACGCCGACCCATCGGCCCGTGACACCAACCAAGGGTATCTGAGCATTGCTCAGCACAATCTCGGTGTGGTGTCGCTCGGAAAGATTGGGGGCATGGGCACGGGCATCCGCTATCGCTTCCAGGTCTGCAACGGCTCCGACGCGGAGCGCGAGTTCGTTGTTGCGGCGCGGCAGGCGCCTCTTTCGGAGATCGGGCATTTTCTGCCCGGCGTGCCGGGCGGTCGAATCGTGCTCGACAAGCCGGGCAAGGTCGAGCGCCTCGGTCTCGTCGCCTCGGCCAAGCCCGATCCCAGGGAGCTGGAGGCCGCACCGGCGGTTCTGCCGCGCGTCAGGATCGCGCCGCGCAGCTGCCGGCAATTCACGCTCGGCGGCAGCCTCGAAAGAGGCAACGCGCTGATCAACGTCACGCAGAGCCATGGCGAGCGGGTGGTCGGCGGGCTCAGCGTGTTGGTGATCGCCGAGGCGAAGTGACCGCGCCCCGGCGATAGCGACGAAGCCGTCCGACCGCCGGCAGAGGCCTTGTTATCGGCGGATTTCGCCGTCACACTGGCGCTTTCCGCTCGGAGCTGTTGCCGATGAAGACGAACGCGCCGGCGGCGCGCAGTGGCCGGCACTTCCTGCAGATCCCCGGTCCCACCAATGTGCCCGACCGGGTGTTGCAGGCGATCGCCGCGCCGACGATCGACCATCGCGGGCCGGACTTTGCCGAATTGGCCAAGGAAATCGTCGCCGGGATGAAGCGGGTGTTCCAGACCGACGAGACCGTGGTCGTTTATCCGTCCTCCGGCACCGGCGCCTGGGAGGCCGCACTCGCCAACACCCTGTCGCCGGGCGACCGGGTGCTGATGTTCGAGACCGGTCATTTCGCCAGCCTCTGGCAGGCGATGGCCGGGCGGCTCGGCCTCGACATCGAATTCGTTCCCGGCGATTGGCGGCACGGGGTCGATCCGGCGTTGGTCGAGGAAAAGCTCGCTGGCGACCGCGAGCACCGGGTCAAGGCGGTCTGCGTCGTCCACAACGAGACCTCGACCGGGGTGGCGAGCCGCATTCCCGAGATCCGCGCCGCGATCGACCGGGCCGGTCACCCGGCGCTGTTCATGGTCGACACGATCTCGTCATTGGGCTCGATCGACTATCGCCATGACGAATGGCGGGTCGACGTGACCGTCGCCGGCTCGCAGAAGGGGCTGATGCTGCCGCCGGGGCTCGGCTTCAACGCGGTGTCGAAAAAGGCGCTGGACGCGGCCGAGGGCGCCAAACTGCCGCGCTCCTACTGGGATTGGCAGGCGATGCGCGAGACCGCGCATTCGGGATTTTTCCCCTACACACCGGCGACCAACCTGTTGTTCGGGCTTCGAGAATCCTTGCACATGCTGCTCGAGGAAGAGGGCCTGCCCGCGGTGTTCGCCCGCCACGCCCGCCATGCCGAGGCGACCCGGCGCGCGGTCAGGGGCTGGGGCCTCGAAATCCTGTGCGCCGATCCGCGCGAGCATTCGAATTCGTTGACCGCGGTCATCGTCCCCGACGGGTACGACGCCGACCGGCTGCGCCAGATCATCCTCGACGATTTCGACATGTCGCTCGGCACCGGGCTCGGCCGCTTGAAGGGCAAGATCTTTCGCATCGGCCATCTCGGCTGGTTCAACGACCTGATGCTGTGCGGCACGTTGAGCGGGGTCGAGATGGGGCTGCACCGGGCCGGCATCCCGCACCGCGCCGAGGGCGTGGCCGCGGCGCTCGAATTCCTCGCCGCGCCCTAGCGGTGCTCTGACGAATTGCGCGGGGAGGAGCGACGGCTGTCGCCGGCCGGCACGGTCCTCACCCGCCGCGGCGCCCATGTCGCGCCGGTTTCGGCCGGCTCGGCCTGGGGCGGCGCGTTTGACACGCCGGTCGTCGGCCCTAGAATGCGCGGCGATCCATGTTTAACAACGGGAGCAGGTCGATGATCTTTGAAATGCGCACCTATACGTTGCAGCCGGGTTCGGTGCCCGAGGTCGAAAAGCGCTTTGGCGAGGCATTGACCGAACGTGTCAAGGTATCGCCGCTGGGCGCCTTTTTTCATACCGAGGTCGGGCCGCTCAACCGGATCATCCACATCTGGCCCTATGACGATCTGCAGCACCGCACCCGGGTGCGTTCGCAATCGATCCCCAACTGGCCGCCGAAGATCCAGGAATTCATCGTCGAGATGGAGAGCAAGATCGTCATCGCGGCGCCGTTCTGCCCGGCCTTCACCCCGCGCCAGCACGGCAATCTCTATGAGATCCGCACCTATACGATGCTGCCCGGCTCGGCGCCCGCGGTGGTCGAGAAATGGGCCGAGCGGATTCCGGACCGGGTCAAGCTGTCGCCATTGGCCGCTGCCGGGCACACCGAGCTCGGGCCGCTGAACCAGTGGATCCATATCTGGGCCTACAAGGACGCGGCCGAGCGCTTCCGCATTCGCGAGGAATCGCGCAAGGACGGCAAATGGCCGCCCGCCACCCGCGGCATGTTCGTCAAGCAGGAGAACATGCTGGTGGTCCCGGCCGCGTTCTCGCCGCTGCGCTAGACATCTGCCGCGGCCAGCGATAGGCCGCGCTCACCCCGCTTCCTTTCCCCTGGCGCAGGGAAGGGAGCGGGCACGCGGCGTGCGCGCCCTCAAGGTCCGCTGCTGCGCCGGTAATAGCTCGGGTCGGGCTGGCGGGCGGGAGCCGCCGGCGGAGGGCGGAACAGATCCAGGAGGTGGCTAAGCAACCCGCCGCCGCCCGTTGACGGCGCTTGCTGGGCCACCTGTTGCGGCGCCGGGGCGGTATCCGGCAATGGCCGGACCGGCATTTCTCGGGTCGCCGCCAGCATGAAGCGGCGCCAGGCCTCGGCCGGCAGCGAGCCGCCGGTCACCTTGCGCATCGGCCGGTCGTCGTCGTTGCCGAACCAGACCCCGGCCACCAGATCGGCGGTGTAGCCGACGAACCAGGCATCCCGGTAATCCTGGGTCGTCCCGGTCTTGCCGGCCGCCGGGCGCGGCAGCGCCGCGTCGCGGCCGGTGCCGTGGTCGATCACCCCGCTCAGCATCCGGTTCATCGCCCCGATCAGCTCGGCGTTGACCACCCGGCCGGGGCCGGAACCGGTCGGGCGGTACAAAACCTCGCCCGCGCCGTCGCGGATCTCGGCGATGCCGTGCGGCCACACGCCGATGCCGCCATTGGCGAACGGCGCATAGGCCGAGACCAGCTCCAACAAATTCACATCGTCGGTGCCGAGCGCGATGCTGGGGTCGTGGATCAGCGGCGAGGTGATGCCGAGCCGGTGGGCGACGGCGACGATATTGCCGACCCCGGCGCGCAGCGCCACCTGGACCGCGATCGTGTTGATCGATTGCGCCAGCGCCTCGGCCATCGTCATGTCACCCTGGTAATGGTCGGTGTAGTCGCGCGGCCGCCAGCTGCCGATCCGGATCGGGCCGTCGACGAAATGGTCGGACGGGCGCAGCCCCGCTTCGAGGCCGGCGAGATAGACAAAGGGCTTGAAGGCCGACCCCGGCTGGCGCTCGGCCTGGGTGGCGCGATTGAACTGGCTGGCGTCGTAGCTGCGGCCGCCGACCATCGCGCGCACCGCGCCGTCGGGCGACATCGCCACCAGCGCGCCCTGGCCGACCGCGGCCCTCGCCCCGTTGCGCGCGATCGTGCCAGCGATCGCCGCTTCGGCCTCAGCCTGCAGCCGCGGGTCGAGGGTGGTGACGACGGTCAGGTCGCGACCGGCGCCGCCGGCAAAATCGGAGAGCTGCCCCGCGACCCAATCGGCGAAATAGCGGCTGCCCGGCCGGGCCGGCGCCAGCGCCGCGAGCGAAGCACGCTCCGCCTCAGCCATATCGGCCTCGTTCTTGGTGATGAACCCGGCCTCGACCATGTTGGTCAGCACCTGCTGGGTGCGCGCCGCCGCCTTGTCGCGGTCGCGCAGCGGATTGAACAAGGTCGGTGCCTTCAACAATCCAGCGATCAGCGCGCTCTCGTAGAGATCGATCCGCTGCGCCGATTTGCCGAAATAGCGGTGCGCCGCGGCGTCGACCCCGTAGGCGCCGGCGCCGAGATAGACCCGGTTCAGATAAATCTCGAGGATCTGGTTTTTACTGAAGTGGTGCGCGAGCCACAGCGCCAGCAGGGTCTCGCGGATCTTGCGCCCGAGGCTGCGCTCAGGCGTCAAGAACAGGTTTTTGGCGAGCTGCTGGGTAATCGTGCTGCCGCCCTCGACGACATGGCCGGCGGCGAGGTCGGCCAGCGCCGCGCGCACCATGCCGATCGGATCGACGCCGAAATTGCTGTAAAACCGGCGGTCCTCGGTGGCGATCACCGCCTCGGGCAGATAGGGCGACATCTGCTGCAAGGTCAGCGGCCGGCCGAACAGATCGCCGTAGGTCGTCAACAGGCTGCGGTCGGCGGCAAGAATGGTAATGCTCGGGCGGCGCTGGGACTTGGTCAATTCGTCGGTGGCGGGCAAGGTGAGGATGAAATAGCCGAGCACGCCGCCGCCGATAATGACCACCCACAAGGCCAGCAGGATTGCGACCCTGAGCGCGCCCTTCAAGCGCCGCCGCGGGCGGCCGGTCGGGCGCGGCGCTCGCGGCGCGGCCTTGCGCCGGCCGGCCCGCCGCGGCCCGAGCCGATCGGCCGGATCGGCGCGCAGACCGCGCTCAGGCATCCCCGGCCTCGGTCGAGCCCGCCTCATTCCCAACAGGCCAGTTCCCGGCGGCGCAATTCCCGGCAACGCAATTCCCAGCAACGCAATTCCCGGCAACGCAATTCATTGCCACCCCCTGATCCCCGGCCGGGCGGCGCCGCCCGAGCCTCCCACTTTTATTATCGGAAAAACTGTGGCAGTGGTTCGGCAGTCCTCGAGCCGAAGCGGGCGAGGGAACCGCCGCGCGCACGCCGTTGTTTCGACAGCGATCAGAAGGATGCGGCGCCGCGCGCGCTGCACCTCCTCGATCGAGCCACGACGCGATCACCGCGGGGAGCGACGAGCATGGCCGAACCGACCGATTCGACGGCATGGGGCAATGATCCGCAGCCGAGCCTCGACCGCGCCAGGGCGATTTTCACCGAGTTCGTCGACGCCGCGTGCTCGTCGGCAGTTGCTGCGGCCGCCCAACAGAAGGAGCGCGTCGCCCGGCAGCTCGCGTCAATCGCCGAAGCGGCGCGTGCCGCGGCCGATTCGCTCGACCGCCGGCAAAGCCCGGTTGCGGCGCGCTATGCCGGCCAGGCGGCCGACCGGTTTGCCGACATGTCGCAATCGCTCGACGAGCGCTCGTGGGGTGCCGTGATCGGCGAGGTCGAGGGCGTTGCCCGCCGCCGCCCGGCGCTGTTCGTCGCCGGGGCCGTGGCCGCCGGTTTCCTTGCTGGGCGGTTCCTGGCGCTGCCGGCGCCTGAGAATGGGACGCGGCGAACCAGGCGCGAAGCCGCGTTGCGTTCGGCCGAGGTCACCGCGGCAATTTCGAGCGCCGCTGGTCGCGGCGCGCCCGCCGGCGGCATGGATCGCGGCTCCGCACCGCGGGAGACCTCGTGAGCGATCCCGACACGATGGCGCCGGGGCCGGCGCCCGGGTCGGACGAGGCCAGCTATGCGCCTCGGCCGGAGCGTTCGATCGCGGCCCTGCTCGCCGGACTCGCCAACGATATGCGCACCCTTTTCCGGCTCGAGCTCGCGCTGTTCAAGGCCGAGCTCGCGGAAAAGCTGCGCCGGCTCGGCCGCGGCGCGATCGCGGTGGCGATCGGCGTGTTCTTTTTGCTGAGCGGCTGGGCCCTGCTGTTGGCGGCGGCGACGCTCGGTTTGGCGATCGTGGTGCGCCCGTGGCTGGCGGCGCTGATCGTCGCCCTCGCGGCGGTGCTGGTCGGCGGCGTGCTGCTCTATCTGGGCAAGCGATGGCTCGATCCGGGCGAGCTCGTCCCGCGGCGCTCGTTGGCCTCGCTGCGTGCGGATAAGGCCAGGATCGGGGAGAGCCGCTGATGGCGCCGCACCGCCACCGCTCGATCGATGAACTCGAAACCGAGATCGCGCTCGTTCGGGTCGATCTCGGTGTTACCCTCGACGCGTTGGCGGTCGAGCTTGCCCCGAAACATCTCGTCGCAAAGGCAACGAACATGATCACCCAAGCGCTCCATGCCAATCGACCCGGTGCCGCCGCTCGGGGCGGCGGGTTTCGCGCCGACCCGCTGCCGATGGCGCTGATCGGCCTCGGCGCCGCTTGGCTCATCGCCGAGAACGCCGGGCTGCTCGAGGGCATTCTGCCGGGCGCCGGCCGCCCCGCCGCACATTCCCCGCCGGGCACGGGGCCGGATGCCAAGCCCGCCGATCAACGGCTCGCGCGCATCGTCGGCCGCACCGGCGAGCCGGCGATCGATGGCGAGCACCGCGATCCTGGCGACGGCTGGATCCACCAGGCCGTGGGTGCCGCGCGCGGCGCGCTGCGCTCGATCCGCGACAGCGGCGGCACGGTGATCGAACGCGCCGGAGAATATCTCGAAGGGGCTGCCCGTCCGGGCGGGCGGCTGATCGATCGACTCGAGCGCAACCCGTTGCTGTTCGGGTTCGTCGGCATCGCATGCGGCGCGGTCGTGGCCGCCCTTGTCCCGGCCTCGCGGGGCGAGCAGGAGCTGGTCGCCGACGCGCGCGAGGATCTGTGGGAAAAGGCCGAGGAGCTTGGCCATCGCGCCGCCGACAGCATCCGCGGCATGGCCCCGAGCTCGACCGGCGGCGCGGCCGAGAGCCGATCGCCGGGCTCTTTCACGGCATAACGAGTTCATTTACAGCACAAAGGGGGGGATTATGGCACGTGCGATCGTGGTTCGGGGTGTGGCCCTGCTTGCCGGCGGCCTGCTGGCCGTTGCCGGTACGGCGGCGGCGCGGGCGCAAATGTCGAGCGATCCGGCCCAGATCACCGCCTGCCTGTGCGAGCAGCAAGGCCTGGCCACGTTGTCGTCGGACATGTCGGCCAAGACCCAGGCGCTGGCCGCGGTACGCCAGCATCTGGCCGAGCTCGATGCACAATTATCGAGCGCCCGCTCGACCCTCGACGTCAACAACCCCGACCAGGAGGCACGCTACAAGGCGCTGCTCGATCAGCGCGATGCCGCCTACCGGCAATCGCTCGGCCCGGTCGTCAGCGATGCCGACCAGTCGACGGCCCGCTATAACGCCCATGTCGCCCAGTACAATTCGCAGTGCGCCAGCCGCCAATTCGACTCGGTGGTGATGGCGCAAATACAGGCTCATCTGGTCTGTCCGCCGTTGCAGTAAAATCAGCCCTGGCGGATCAGCCCTGGCCGGCCGGCGGAGGGCGCGTCGGATAAAGCGTTTCCGGCGCGATCTGCGGCTCGGCGATGGTCGCCCAGCGATCGTCGCGCCAGGCCCGAAAAAAGCAACTGCGCCGCCCGGTATGGCAGGCGACACCCGGCTGGTCAACCAGCAGCAGCACCGTGTCGCCATCGCAATCGAGGCGCATCTCGCGCAACAGCTGAACCTGACCCGAGCTCTCGCCCTTGCGCCATAGCTTCGCGCGCGATCGCGACCAATAGCAGGCGCGGCCCTCGGTCAAGGTCGCCCGCACCGCGTCTCGGTTCATCCACGCCACCATCAGGATCTCGCCGGTGTCGTGCTGCTGGGCGACGGCCGGCACCAGGCCGTCGCGGTCGAAGCTGATCTGGGCCAACGCCCGCTCGATCCCGTCCTGCACCGGAACCCTCCTTCCGTCGTTCATCCCGCTCGCGGCGTCGGTATCTTTTACACCGCTGTCATGGGCCGCTTCGATCCCTAAATCGCTGATGCACGTCAATGATTTAGCTGTCCGTCACGTGACGATTGCGGGCGACCGATTCGCGTTTTAGCTGTCGCCGATATTTACATTCCCCAATCAGGATTTAACGTTTTGGCGAGCAAATTCCTGGCGTTTCTTACATGGCATAGATAGTGCTTATGTCATCTGACGCTATTATAACGGGAAAATGGACCATGTTACCGATCGGCAAAATGCTCCAATATGGCGGCGGCGCGGTTCTGGCCGGCTTGGCGATGGCGACGCTGGCGCCGGCCCCGGCTGCTGCCGGCACCGTGACTTTCGCCTATGGCTCGCTCGCTGACAACGCCACCGACGCCACGATCCAGAGCTTTATGAACACCGCCCTCTCCGGCATCGGATCGGTCGCCGTAACCGGCGCGGTCGCGTCCGATTCCTATAACGCAGACGGCCATGTCACCGGCCCATCCTCGCGCGACGGCGCCAATTCCTACACGCTGGCAAACCTGGACCCGGCCGGCCATGGGACCTTCATCCAGAACGACACTGCGAACGCGCACAACGACATCCTGATGTCGTTTGCCGGAATCACCATATCGAGCATCAGCTTCGACCTCGAAATCTTCCCCGACGACAGCTGCACCCAGCTCTCGTCGAACGGCCACGATTGCGGCGGCCATGGCAATCCGAACCAGCCCGATTTGAGCTTGCTGGCCAATGGCTCGCAGGTCGCGCAATGGTTGGGCCTGACCCCCGGCAGCGGCCAGAGCAGCAACGGCATCCCTGCTTCCGCCTATACCCATTCGCCCGACAGCGGCTCCTATGATACCGAGCAGGCGCCGCAGCTGCTCGGCGCGAGCGGCCTCTTGACCTTGCCGGCCGACACCACGACCATCGACTTCCAGGATTGGCCGGCGACGATCGCGGTCAACGACCTCGTCGTCAACTACGCGCCGAACGATCCGCCGCCAGCCGTGCCCGAGCCCGGCAGCCTGGCGCTGCTCGGCTCGGCCCTCCTCGGCTTCGCCCTGATGCGGCAGCGGCGCCACGCAAGCTAAGAAAAAGCTCGGGTACTATGAGGGCGCCGCGCTGACGCCCCCAGTCCATCGCTCTAGTGATACGAATTTGACGCTTGGTACCCATCCTTCTTTCTCGTCATGCCCGCGAAAGCGGGCACCCAGGGGGCGCAAGCACCGTGCCCTTGGCACCTGGACCCCCGCTTTCGCGGGGGCGACGAGGAAAGGGAGTGGGATCCATCTGTATGGTTCAGACCGCTAGCTGCGCCATTCGAGGGTGCGCGGCTTCAACGGGTTGGCAAACGGCCGGCCCTCGGCGCGGGCGCGGCGGTATTCGCGCTTGAGGCGATAATACCATTTGGCCTGGGTGTCGGCGTCGTCGATCAGCATCAGCGGCGGGTCGAAGCGCAGCCCTTGGCTCTGGCGCTCCATGATCGCGCGGTCCTGGTGCAGAAAGGCGCGCACATAGGGCCGCAGCACTGGCTTCAAGATGCCGAGCCACCGCGAGGTCCAGTAGATGCAGTGGTTGATCTCGGTCGTCCGGTCGTCGATCGGGGTGATCGCGGTCAGATTGCCGACCCGATGGCGGCCGGCGCGGATGTGCTCGAGGCGCACGCTCGGCAGGCGAAAGACGATCTCGGTTTCAGGCGCGCCGCCCAACAGCCGGTAGGCGCGCGAATTCGCCGATGGGGTATGGCGGCTCATCGTAAAGCCCCAGGGCGAGGGGGCAAAGGCCTTGGCCTTGGCCTGGATCGAAGCTCGCGAGCGCCACCACCACGCGCGATGGACAAAGGGCCCATGCGCCGGGTCCATCAGCCCGACCACGGCGTGGTCGATCGCCGCCGTAAAGCTGACCGTCTCAATGAGCCGCGGGGCGACATCCGCGAACCCGTCGACCAGCGGGATCTGCGGTGCGGCGGCCGGGTCGTCGCCGAAATAGACCCAGATGTTGCCCTGCACCTCTAGCACCGGGTAGCTGCGGACCTGCACCCGGCCGGGGCTAAAGGCCTGGCCCGGCACCAGGGCCGGGATCGCGGTGCACCGCCCGCCTGTGTCAAAGCGCCAGCCGTGATAGCAGCACTCGACATGACACCCGTCGAAATTGCCGGCGCTGAGCCGCATGCCGCGATGCGGGCACAGATCGCGCAGCGCGAAGGGCGCGCCGGCGGCGTCGCGGCCGATCAGCACCGGCTCGCCCAGCATCACCTTCGCCGCAATCGCCCCCGGCTTCACCCGGCGGCCGGGGAGCGCGTAATACCACGCCTCCCGCAATGGTGCGGCGCTGTCCTCCACCCTTCGGCTCCCCGAAAATACCTGTTGCCGCCATGACGGCAGCGGCGTGAAAGTCGCGTTTCCGGGTCGGGCAGGCAAGGGTGAAGGCGGCGATGACGGCAATGCCGAGAATTGCGGAGGACTCCCCGCTGCTGCTCGAAGCGCGCCACGAAGGCGTGCTGCGGCTGACGCTGAACCGGCCGCAGGCGCGCAACGCGCTGTCGGCGGCGCTGCTGGCGGCGCTGATCGACGCGCTCGGCCGCGCCGCCGCGGATCAGGCGGCTCGGGTCGTGGTCATCGCCGGCGCCGGCCCGGCGTTTTGCGCCGGCCACGATCTGCGCGAGATCCGCCAGGACCGCCGGCGCGAGACGTACGAGCGGCTGTTCGCGCAGTGCAGCGAATTGATGCTGGCGATCGTCCATCTGCCAAAGCCGGTCATCGCCGAGGTGCATGGCGTCGCCACCGCCGCCGGCTGTCAGCTGGTCGCCAGCTGCGATCTGGCGGTCGCCGCCGAGGCCGCCCGGTTTGCCACACCCGGGGTCAATATCGGCCTCTTCTGCTCGACCCCGATGGTGGCGTTGTCGCGCGCGGTCGGGCGCAAAGCGGCGATGGAGATGCTGTTGACCGGAGAACTCGTCGACGCCGCGCGAGCGCGGGAGATCGGGCTCGTCAACCGGGTGGTCCCGAACGGTGAATTGCGCGCTTCGGTCGATGCGCTGGCCGGTGAGATCGCCGGCAAATCGGCCTTTACCCTGGCGATCGGCAAGGAGGCGTTCTACCGCCAGGCCGAGCTCGATCTCGCCGCCGCCTATCGCTATGCAGCCGAGGTGATGACGACCAACATGCTGGCTGCCGACGCGGGCGAAGGCATCGACGCCTTCCTCGCCAAGCGGCCGCCCCAATGGCAGGACCGCTGAGGAGCCGATGGATCACGACAATTATTCCGACGCCTATCTGCGCGACATCCTGCTGGCAACGCGCACGATCGCCGTCGTCGGCGCCAGCCCCAGGCTTGGGCGGCCGAGCCACGGGGTCATGGCCTATCTGCAGCGGCACGGCTATCGCGCGATCCCCGTTAATCCGAACGCCGCGGGCGACACGATCCTCGGCGAGATCTGCCATGCGGCACTCGCCGACATTCCCGAGCCCATTGACATGGTCGACATTTTCCGCCGCAGCGAGCTGGCCGGCGCCGCGGTCGACGCGGCGATCGCCATCGACGCCAAAATCGTGTGGATGCAATTGGGCGTGCGCGACGACCAGGCCGCCGCCCGCGCCGAAGCCGCCGGCCTCGAGGTGGTGATGAACCGCTGCCCGGCAATCGAGATCCCGCGCCTCGGCCTCCCCCCGATCGCCCCCGTACAATGAAAAGGCGAGTGTGGCGCCGCGATGCTTATGGTCGGCTCAGCGCCCCGTAAGCCGACGCGCCTTGGGGGGCCGGGCGGCTTCCGGGTTCCACCTAAGCGGTCGCTCGTTGGATCTCACGATGCCTAAGCCGATCTTTCGGACCCTGGTGGCTGGAGGGCTCGGAGATCTGCTCGAAATGGGCAGGGAGGCGGACCGACGTGTCTAGTGGTACCAATTAGAGGGATAACATAGGAATTACAGCGGCCCTGCCTCCTCGGGTCGGGGAAACGGCAACTTCTTGGTCGCTCTGACGGAACTGGGCTTCGCTCAACTGTCAGTTTTTTATTCCTGAGAGAGTTCTCCCAAAACATCTTATCCAAATTGGGAATGTCGGAATTTGCTACAACCGGTAACTGGGAAGATTTTTTGGTAAGGGCTTAAAATAACTCCAATTTCAAAGCCGCCTTGACAGGTGAAGGCTCGATCGTTGTGTCGGAATTCTTTACAGAAACGCTCCCACATCCTTCTGATTTAACCTTAACCTATTGACACAAAACATGTGGCACGATAATTGCGCCGAAACGCTCTGAGGCCTTTTGACAAGGACCCTGAAATGGGAAGGATCGCATTCACGCTAATCGGCGCGGCGGGTTTAGGCGCGGTGCTGGGCAGTGCGGCAATCACGTTGCCAGCCAATGCTGCCCTTGTGATCCCCAACGGATCATTCAGTTACAGTTTACCTGGGTCCAATAGCGTAGACACCACCAACATAGCGAGCGATACGTCGCAGCTTACGCTCGCTAACGGTCCTCCGGGAGCGATGATCACCTCGTTCGCCGATCCGTTTGATGAAAATCCCAACAACTTCTGCAGCGGGGCGGGCGCTGGCTGCACGGCGGCTCATCCGCCCGGATTTCTGGGCTCTGGGTCTCCTGTGCTACTTAGCCAATTGGTTTTGCCGGTCGGGAATACAACCCAGGTTCCCGAGACCGTCACTGCGGAAACAAACTTCGGCGTTGGAGGAATCGTGAGCGTTGATTTCGCCTACACGACCGAGTTTACCATCGCGTTGACCCCGACGACATCCACTTCCGCGGGCTCCCTGGATTTGGGTTTCATAGGGACCTTCGACAGCGACAGCACGTCTCAATATATGCTGGGGGAATCGGCTGACATGACGATCATTTGTACTCAGTCGACTATCGGAGCCGCTATTGACTGCGGCGGCAAGATCAGTACGCCGGCGCTCCTCTCGCTGCCGGCCGTGCCCGAACCGGCATCATTGGCCCTGCTCGGCTCCGCGCTGGTTGGCTTTGGCGTCTTCCGTCGCCGCCACGAGCGAACCCGAAATCAAGCGCCGGTCGGCAAGCCAGCTTAAGCTTAAGGTGCAAAGTTCTCGCACCGCCATCGCTCCTAAAAGACGGAGATCTTGGAAAAAGACACACTGCTCGCACCGGTGCCGAGAGGGCACAGAGTTCGTCGTTGCAAATGCATAACATCAGATAAGGAACCGCCATGCGCTTCCCCGCGCTCCCCGGTCGCGCCTCACTGCTGGCCCTCGCCACTTGCCTCGTCACCTCGGCAGGCCCGGCGCAAGCAGCCTACATCGTGACGTTCTCCCAGCTCGGACCCGACGTGGTCGCCAGCGGCAGCGGGAGCATTGATCTCAACGGGCTGACGTTTATCACGTCGGGCTCCACCCAGCCTGAGGTCGCCCCGACCTTTGCGACGGAGGCGACAGGCGCGGCGGGTGCCGTTGATGAGTATAGCGGGGCGAGCGGACCGGTCGGCTTCGGCCCTGGGGTTTTTACGAGTGCGACTACTGGCACTGGCGACCTAGTCGGCATCCAGCAGCTCATTGGCGAGCCCGCCGGCTTTGTCTTTGTACCGACGGGCTACGCCTCGGGCGCGCCCTTGTCCGACACCGCGACCTATGACAACCAGAGCTTTGCCACCCTCGGCCTCACCCCCGGCACCTATGAATGGACATGGGGGAATGGCGCGGCTGACGACACGTTCACGCTCGATGTCGCCGTCCCCGAACCCGCCAGCCTGATGCTCCTTGGTGCCGCCGTCGGCCTCGGCCTGCTCGTGCGCCGCCGCCGCAAGGCTGCGTAACCGGGAAATCGAGGTACGCCGAGCCGGCCTGTGCATTAGCTCAGAGATTTTCGCGCCGCGGGTTCCGGCTTCCCCGGAATAATCACCTGAGGTGCCGCGCAAGTCTGGTGCGAATGCCCGGTTTGCACCAAATTGAGCCGATCCTCACGCGGATTGTGAACGGCAGGTGTGAGGCAAACTGCGACGTACCCGCCTGTACCAGAAAATGCAGAATTCGCACCATGTCGGCGGCGAGAGCATAGGCGCCGGGGGGCCGCAGCTTCATCGCGTCAGGTGAGGTTGGCGATCAGCGGAGCGAGGAACTCGCGCAGCACCGGCGACCATTTGGCGTGCTCGGGGCCGCTCGCCGAATGGCCGAGATCGCTTGCGATCTCGAAATAGCGGGCCTCGACCCCGGCGGCTGCGAGATCCTTCATCACCCCGGGCGCGAGGCTCGGCGGAAACAGCACGTCGCTGCGGCACAGCACGTAGAGCACCTTGGCCCGGATCCTGGCGAAATCCTTGACCGTGTCGAAGCCGATCGTGGCGCGGCGCAGGATCACCAGCGAATTGGCGTCCCAATTGCGCGCCCAGTCGGCGGCGAGGTCGTGGATCGCCCGTTCGCGCGCCGCCTTGTCCGGATAGCGAGGGGCCAGTTGCTCATCGTAGCCGTAGCGCATCAGGGTCTCGAAGCGCATTTGCGTCAGCACCGTCTTGGCCCCGCCGCTTCCATAATAATGGCCGCCGTTCCATTCGGGATCGGGGGCGAGCCGGGCTTCGAGCTCGGCGAGGCTTCTCTCGGCGTTCTGCGAACGGGGAGCGGTGACCACTGCCACGATCGCGTCCATCATCTCCGGGTAGGCGACGGCCCATTGGAACGCCTGATACCCGCCATAGGACGGGCCGGCGACCGCGACCAGATGGCGCACGCCCAGGCTGTCGAGCAACGCCTTTTGCGCGGCCACGATGTCGCGCACCGTGATCGCCGGAAAATCCGGGCCGTAAGGCTCGCCGGTGCGCGGGTCGGGGCTGGCGCCATTGGTCGAGCCGTAGGACGAGCCCAGCATGTTCGAGGCGACGACAAAGAGCTTGTCGGTGTCGATCGCCTTGCCCCGCCCGATCAGCCCGTCCCACCACCCCGGGAGATCGCCGTTCGCCGGGTTGCGGCCGGCGGCGTGGTGGCTGCTGGTGTAGCCATGGGTGATCAGCACCGCGTTGCGGCCGTCGGGCGCCAGCCGGCCATAGGTCTCGTAGGCGATCGCGGCCTCGGGCAGGACCGCGCCGCTTTGCAGGCGAAAATCGCGGATCAGGAAATTCTTGTCCTCGACCGCGCCGAGATCGCCGGTGCGCGCGGCAAATGCGACGGACATGGGCCTTGCCCTCTCTGTTGATACCCTCGGCCGCGATTGTGCCATGGCGCCGGCGATGCCGCCACCGCCGCGGCCCGAACCGGCCGGCATCGCCCTTTCCGCGCCTCGCCATTCGTATTAAAGCCACGGGGTCATGCGCCTCGCCTTGTGCCTTGCGATAATCCCCCTGCTCGCCGCGTGCGGCGGCGAGGGTCCGGCGTCGCCGCCGGGCGAGCAGATCAGCGCCAGCTTTCCCGCGGGCGGCATCGCCGACGTCATCGCGATCGACGCGACCGATCGCCTGCCGCTGCGCCAGGCCGAGCTGATCGCCCCCGACGGCCGGGCCACCCTCGCCGCCTCGGTCACGGCAAATCCGTCGCCGACCGAGAATTTCTCCCAGCAATCCCCGACCGGCGCCTATTCCGGCAGCCAGTTTGGGGTCAGCAGCATCGGCTCGAACGCGCTCTCTCCGGGCGTGGTCGGCGGCGCGCCGCAGACCCAGACGACATTGCTGGCGATTGTATCGAGCGCCTCGATCCCGCTGCCCGATCCGGTCGCCTATCGGCGCGACTGGCAGAAATACCGCATCCGTCTGCGCTTCGGCACCCCACCGGACCAGGTCGAGACCCGCGAGATCCCGGCCCCCGCGCCACCGCCGGCGGGATCGCCGAATTCGTAGTTCGCCGTCGATCTCAAGCGGCGGCGAGCTGGCGCGGGCGGTAGATCGAGATATGGGCGATGCGGGCGACCGGCGTGGTGCGGTTGGCATAGACCAGCACGTCGAGATCGACAAAGCGGTGGCCCTTCTTGTCGTAATTGCCGGTGACGAGAGCCTTGGCCGAGAGCTCGTCGCCGATCCTGGCCGCGGCGAAATGCTCGATCCGGCTGCCGACATGCATCCACGGCCCCAAGACGACATTGTGCCGCAACGCCCAATTGCCGATGTGCAGGATGGTCCCGGGGTGCACCAGCCCTTCGGCGGCATAGAGCGGCAGGCTCTCGCGCACATCGGCAAGATATTGCCGGGCGGCCTCGGGATCGACCCGGAACGGGTGGATCGCGAACCAGGTGCCGACCGCGAGCGTCGTCTCGTTGGCCGGCGGCCGGTCTTCGGGCGGGCTCGGCGGCGCCGGGGCTTCGGCGAAGATCTGCGGCGCCGGCGATGCCTTTTCGGCCAGCGAGGCGCGGCCGGTGGCGCACAGCTCGCCGTGGCTGTCGAGTTTGAGGTCGATCCCGTCCGCGGTTTCGCTGGCGCTGACCGTCACCCGGTCGCCGTCATAGACGGGCTTTAATAGCCGGCACTCGGCGGCGCCGTGCTCGAGCCAGTCCCGGCCCCAGCGTGCGGCCGGCAGATGCGTCATATAGGCGTAGACTTCGACCCCCGGCACCAGGCCGCCCGAAAAGCCGAAGCGGCGGGCGACCGCATCGTCATGGATCTTGTTGTCGCTGTCCTTGGCGGTGTTGAAGGCGTCGATCTGATAGGGGCCGAGAGGCGATTGCGGCATGGCAGGGGTTCCAGCGCTTGGCTATAAAGGCCGGGGACAGGCTTGCACCGCGGCAGCGCCGGCGCAATCCCCCCTGCAGCTTCGAGGCCGGTCATGGATGCGAATCTTCCCGAATACGAGCTCTATGCGATCCGCTATGCCGAGCGCGACGCGCGCCGCCGCGACCATTTCATCGGCGGCGACCCGCATGACGGGCCGATGCCGATGGATTATTTCGTCTGGGCGGCGATCGGGTCCGAGCGCAGCTTTGTGATCGACACCGGCTTTACCGCCGAGGTCGCCGCCGCGCGCGGCAGGCGGCATCTGCGCTGCCCGGCCGAGTCATTGGCGATGGTCGGGCTCGACCGCATCACGATCGCCGACGTGATCCTGACCCACATGCACTACGACCACGTCGGCACCTTCCACCGGTTTCCCCAGGCGCAGTTTCATCTGCAGGAGACCGAGCTGCACTACACGACCGGCCATTACATGCGTCATCCCTTTCTCGCCCATTCGTTCGAGGTCGAGGACGTGGTCGGCATCGTGCGGCTCAATTTCGCCCGCCGGGTCCAGCTCCATAACGGGCCTGTCGAATTGGCGCCGGGGATCAGCATCCATCCGGTCGGCGGCCACACCCCGGGCATGCAGTTCGTGCGCGTGCACACCGGCCGCGGCTGGGTCGTCGTCGCCTCCGACGTCAGCCATTACTATGAAAACATGGAGGCTGGCCGGCCGTTCACCGCGGCCTTCCATATCGGCGACATGCTCGACGCCTACGACACGCTGCGCGCCCAGGCGCCCTCGCCGCAGCATATCATCCCCGGCCACGACCCGCTGGTCATGCGCCGCTACCCGGCGCCCAGCCCCGCGCTCGAAGGCCGCGTCGTCCGCCTCGACGTGATGCCGCGGGAGTAGAGGCTAGCCGACGCGCTCGAGGATGGCGTTGAAGAGTTCGGCGCGGCGCTCCGCGAGGTTGCGCGCCGGGAGTTGCGAAACATCGCCCGCCAGTCGTCGCCGAGGATCAGCAAGTAGAGGCGAATGCAATCCGCCATTATTCCTTTGAAACGATGCTTCCCGGTCTATCGGGGCGCGAGGCGAACGGAGTGCGACGGCGAGGGTTTCGGTCGAGGCAGCGGGACTCGATCGGTCACGGCAGTCGCAGCAATCGCTGCATTAATCCGGCGGTACTGATCTGATATTCCCAATAGGCGATCAGCGTCGCCTCATTGAGGCGGATCCACTCGCTGGCCGCTTGCAAGTCGGCCGGCGATAATTGGCCCGCGATGAGCCGGGGCGTCGGGCGCACCGCGACCGTCGCGAGGTTGCCGGGCAACATGCGCGTGCCGTGCGCCTGATTGACCTTGATTCGAACATCAGGGCGCGCATGGCCACGTTCCGAAACCCACACCACCATCGGCATCCGGTGTCAGCCGGAAACAGGTTCGCCATCAGAAAAAAGGCTTCGTCGATTTCGCTCATGCTACACCGATCACGGACGGGATTATTGCCGGAATGTTCTTTTACCAAATCGCGATAGATCATTTCTCCGCACCCCACCCTCTGCTCTTGCTGTTATTTGCATAAATCTACGACGAATAGGCCCTCTCTCTTGCGAGGACTCCGACGCGCTCTCTGACAATGCAACACAGACACGTATTATGCGATTATGGCACCCGCGCTACGAACCGTGAGGCGTTTCGCCGGACGCTACGTGGAAACCTCGCCTGTTGCATCGCAAAGATCTCAGTTGGCGGGTTGCGCTGCTCTTTTTGCGCTACGCTCTCTGCGATGCCGCCGAAGAGAATGCTGGCTCTTCCGCCTGTTCGAGGATGGCGTTGAAGAGCTCGGTGCGGCGCTCTTCGAGGTTGCGGGCGGAATTCTTAAACATCGCCCGCCAGTCGTCGCCGAGGATCAGGTGGGTCCCGAGCGGCGGCGGCGCGTCGCTCGTGGTGCGCGTGCGGCGTGCGGCGGACGCCAGCGCCTCTGCCGTCGTGTCCTGCCAAATCACCACCCGAAAGCCGGCGGCTTCGAGCTTCGCCCGCGTCGCATCGGCGGAAAAAAGGTGGCTGATCGCCGGCTCGCGCGCCCACTGCACCGGAAAGTGCGGCGGCCCGCCCGGCCCGGCCGCGACCTCCTGCAGCGCGAGCCTGCCGCCCGGTTTCAGCACCCGCCGCATCCCGCGGTAGAGCCGGTCGCGGTCGGCGATGTTCATCGCCGCGTTCTGCGACCACACCACATCGAAGCTCGCATCCTCGAACGGCAGGTCGAGCGCGTCGCCTTGGCGGTAGTCGACCTGGCCTGCAAGCCCGGTGCGCCGGGTCAGCATCTGGGCGACCCGGACAAATTCGGCGGTCAGATCGATCCCGCTGACCCGCACGCCATAGCGCCAGGCGAGAAACCGCGACGGCCCGCCGAGGCCACAGCCGACATCGAGCACCCGCTCGCTCCCGCCGAGATCGAGCAGCTCGGCGAGCCGGACCGTCGCCGGCCGCTGGCCGCCGTGAAACTCATCGACCGCCGCCAGATCGTCCGGGGTCAGATGGTCGATGTCCTTCCCCATCCCTTGCAGCGCCGCCAGGATTGCCGCCCCGAGCGCGCCGCTGGTGTAGTGGTCCTCGATAGGGTTGGGGTTATTTGTCACCGGCTTCTCCGTGTTCTGCGCTCAGCTTGCATTCGGCACTTCGACCGCTATGCCCATTTCTCGCGCGGCGGACGCCAGGCGCCGATCAAGCGTGACCAAGACTGCAGCCGAAGTCGCATCGGCTCTCGAGATAGGGCGCTCAATCCTCTTTCGACTCGAATATGAGATCGAGAATCTCGACTGACGTCAGCCCGACGCCCGATCGGGCGCGCGTTCGAGCGCGGAGCCACTCGTGCGTTCCGCCGCCCGGTGCCGCCTGCCGCGAGGTAGGCCGGAGCTCGACGACGGGCTTGCCGCGCCGGGTGATGATCACCTCTTCGCCGGCGAGCGCCTTGTCGATCAGGGTGGGAAGCCGATTCTTGGTGTCGGCAACGCTGAAAGCGGTCATCAATCAATCCATCGGCTATCTGACTATCCATATATCCATTCTGTGAGAACATCCAGGCTCGTCGGAATTTGCATCGCGGTGCGTGCACTGACAACGCGCTATCATGATCCCAGCCCAATCATGAACCCAGCCACCGGGAGCACCCCCGATGCGCCTGTTGATCGCGATGATGAAGCACGAGACCAACACCTTTTCGCCGGTGCCGACCCCGCTGGCGCGCTTTGGCCACGGGCCGGGGCCGCTTTATGGCGAGGCGGCGGTCGGCGCCTATCGCGGCACCGGCACCGGGCTCGGCGCCTATCTCGATCTCGCCGCCCGCGAGGGGGCCGAGATCGTGCTGCCGGTCGCCGCCGGGGCGGCGCCGAGCGGCCCGGTCGAGGACGCCGCCTACGCCACGATCACCGAGCGGATCTGCGAGGCCGCCGCCGAGGGCGGGTTCGACGGCATCCTGCTCGACCTGCATGGCGCCATGGTCACCCAGAGCCTCGAGGACGGCGAGGGGCAGTTGCTCAAACGACTGCGCGCGATCGACCCCGTAACCCCGATCGCGGTGGCGCTCGACATGCACGCCAACCTCTATGACGAGATCGTCGCCAACGCCACCGTAGTCGCCGGCTACCGCACCTATCCGCATATCGACACTTACCAGACGGCAAAGCTCGCGGGCGAGATCCTGGTGCGGACAATCCGCGGCGAGGCGCGCCCGGTCATGGCCTGGGGCAATCGGCCGACGCTGCCGCACGTGATGCGCCAGGGCACCGACGACCATCCGAACCGCGAATTGCAGCATCGCTGCGCCGCGATGTCGGCCGAGGGTGCACTCTGCGCCAGCCTGTTCACCGGCTTTCCGCATGCCGATATCGCCAATGCCGGGCTCTCGGCGGTGGTGCTGACCGACGGCGACCGCGGCCTCGCCGAGCGGCTGCGCGACGAGCTTCTCGACCGCGCCTGGGTCGAGCGCGAGGCCTTTGTCTACCAGATCGAGCCGTTGGCGCAGTCGGTCGCCCGCGCCAAGGCGATGCCGCCGCCGCAACCGGGCGACGGCCCGGTCGTTTTGCTCGATCATTACGACAATTGCGCCTCGGGCGGGACCATGGACACGACCGTCGTCTTGGCCGAGATCCTGCGCCAGGGCCTCGACGACGTCGCCGCTTTTGCGATCTACGATCCGCAAGCGGTCGAGCAGGCGATCGCCGCCGGCGTCGGCGCGCAGATAACGTTAACGATCGGCGGCAAGATCGCGATGCCAGCGATCGCGGCGCCGAGCCCGCCCCTGACCGTGACCGGCCGGGTCAAGACCATCGCCGATGGGCGCTACAAAAACCGCGGCCCGATGGCGCGCGGTGTGGCGATGGATATGGGGCCCTCGGTGGTGCTCGATACCGGTGCGGCGGAGATCGTGCTGATCTCGCGCCATGTCGAGCCGTCCGACCTCAACTGCCTCTTAAGTCTCGGCATCGACCCGTCGCAAAAGCGCTATCTGATGCTGAAAAGCCGCATCCACTGGCGCGCAGGCCTGGGTCCATTGGCCCGCGCGGTGGTCGACTGCGCCGGGGTCGGCGTCTGCACGTCGGATTACCGCGAGCTTCGCTTCCGCAACGTCAGGCGGCCGATCTATCCGCTCGACCTGCCCAACCGCTGAGGCGCTAGCGCGATCGTCCCGGGCCGTAGCGGCGGCCGGCCGAAACCGTCAGCCAACCGTTCTTCTCCAGCCGCTGCCGGCCTTCGGCGGAACCGAGCAAGGTGCGCTCGCTGCGGCTGGGGGCGTCGTCGCCGGCGCCATCCTGCTTCGACGCCTGCTCGCGCTCGCGGCGCAGCTCGACCAGACGGGCATAAATCGTCGCGAAATCGTCGGCGGCACGCGGTCGAGTCACGGCTTTCCTCCTGGATATTTTCTGTGCCGGCCGCCCGCAGGCAGGCCCGGCTTCTACGAAAGGCCGTCACATGCTGGCGCACCGACGGCTCGTTAAGCAAGCGGAAATCGGCGCCAATCGCCAAGGATCAAAAATCCGGTGCTGTTTTTTCGCTGCGCGACCGCATCTTGGGCACCGCCATCCGGTTCAAAGCCGGCACGGAAGTTAAGCGCCGGGCAAAGAGTTAGGAAGTTGTCGCTGCCGGTGCGACCTCCAGCCTCGGCACCACTTCGACGACCGACGCCGCCCCCGGCTTGGCTCAGCGCGGGGAACTAATCGGCGCACGAACGGAAGGGTGAGGTATCAGCACGTAAAGGCACATCTCCTGCTCGCTCTTCACCGGAGGAGAACCGCATGTGCAAGGAACTTTCTTGTTTACACAGAGCTGGTCCGGATCGCTCTTTGTAGGAGAATACCCCTTGGGAATCCTGCATGCGGAGCAATATTGTACGGGACCGGAGCCGGAGCCCGTCGGGTTCCCGGCTTTTGGCGGCCTCGGTCCTCCAGGATTGACGACGATCGGCGGATGATTGCTTGGTGGCGACTGCTCATTTCCGGTCTGGACCTGCGCCGCGTTTACCTGCATCATGACAAGCAAGAACAGCAAGGCGACCATAACGAAGAGCCGGCAATGCACCGGCAAGTGCGCCCGAAACCCGGTGCGCCTCGTCAGTAACCCCAAGCGGCTTCTTGTGCTGTGGGCTTGCGGCATAGAACGATCTTCCCGCCTTCAGGCCAACGGAGCTTCAGCGTAATCGCGCAACTCGACTAGTGCCAGTCGAAACGTGACGGTTAAGCGAGTATCGCGCTGGCAGCGGGCTTCGCTTGGCGGTCGACGAAATCTTTGACGGGTGCCGCGTGCCCCGGATTAGATCCGGCATGGCGCGTGATTGTGGCGGCTCCAGGTGTTATCTATCGCGGCGACGAGGGCAGAAGCTGCGTTCCACGGAGGAAGAATGGATGCCACCACCCAGCTGGCCACCACCCAGCTGATCGACCGCGACCGGCGTTATCTGGTTCACCCGCTGCACCATCCCGACGATCACCGCCAGCCGCTGGTCGTCGTCGAGGGCAAGGGTGCGATGCTCTACGACGCCGGCGGAAGCGGCTATATCGACGGCCTCTCCGGCCTGTGGAACGTCAATGTCGGTCACGGCCGCGGCGAGTTGGCTGATGTCGCCGCCGCGCAGATGCGCCGCATCGCCTTTGCCTCGGCCTATATCGGCGCCACCAACGAGCCGGCGGTGCGGCTCGCCGAAAAGATCGTCGGCCACGCCTATGCCAATTCCGCCGCGGTCTATTTCACCACCGCCGGCGCCGAATCCAATGAATCGGCATTCAAATTCGCCCGCTATTACTGGAAGGTCAAAGACCGGCCGGCCAAGACCAAGATCATCTCGCGCATCCATGCCTATCACGGGGTAACCATGGCGGCGATGAGCGCCACCGGCATGGCCGCCTATCAGAAGATGTTCGGGCCGATGGTGCCGGGCTTCGTCCAGGTGCAGCCGCCCTATGCCTATCGCTGGCAGGGGAACGCCGAGCCCGGCCTCGGCGCCGCCGAGGCGGTCGAGCAGGCGATCCTCGCCGAGGGCGCCGACACCGTTGCCGCCGTGATCGCCGAGCCGGTCATGGGCGCCGGCGGGGTGATCGTGCCGCCCCCCTCCTATTTCCCAGCCCTGCGCGAGATCTGCGACCGCCACGACATCCTCCTGATCGCCGACGAGGTGATCACCGGCTTCGGCCGCACCGGACGCTGGTTCGCGCTCGGCCATTGGGGGGTCGAGCCCGACCTCGTCTCGTTCGCCAAGGGGGTGACCAGCGGCTATCTGCCGTTGGGCGGGGTCATCGCCTCGAAGCGCGTGCACGAGGCGATCGAAGAGGCACCCGCCGACCGCAAATTCATGCACGCCGCGACCTATTCGGGTCACCCGGTGTGCTGCGCCGTCGGCCTGCGCAACGTCTCGATCATCGAGGAGGAGGGGCTGGTCGAACGCGCCGCGATCATCGGCAAGCGGCTGCTCGCCGGGTGCGAAGAGCTGCGCGACCTGCCGGCGGTCGGCGACGTGCGCGGGCTCGGCATGATGTGCGGGATCGAGCTGGTGGCCGACAAGGGCACCAAGGCGCCGGCGCTCGGGCTCGGCCCCAAGATCACCCGCGAGGCGATGGCGCTGGGCCTCCTGCCACGGATGCGCGCGGGCAGCGCCGACCCGGCGATCGGCGACACGATCTGCCTCGCCCCGCCATTGATGACCCCGACCGAGATCATCGACCGCATCCCCGAGATCCTGCGCGCCGCGATCAAGGCGGCGACCGCCTGAGCCGCCGTCCAGACTGCGCGCGCGATCGCCTCGCCCCGGAACCGCTGCGGCGCGGCGCAAGCCGCAGCCCGGAGCCGCCGAGCCCCACCTTGTTTGGGCGGATTATTGGCGAATGAGGGTGGCGGAGGGGATGAGATTCGAACTCACGATAGGGGTTTAGCCCTATAACGGTTTAGCAAACCGCCGCCTTCAGCCACTCGGCCACCCCTCCACCGATGAGTGGGTTCGTCACGGCGTATGCGCCACAACCCTAGCCGGCGGCCGGCGCCAAGTCAATTCCGCCCGCACCGATGCGCCGCCGTCGATCTGCGGTCTACCCACCGGAACCTAGTCGAGCCGGCGATGCAGGCCGGTGGCGACATCGAGGTATTCCGGGTCGTCCGGCCGCAGGATCCCGTGCCGCACCGCGAAATCGAGGATCACCAGATTGACGTTGAACTTGAAATCGAAGCTGGTGCGGATGCGGTCGAGGGCCGCGCCGGCCGCCATCAGCGCAAAGCCGGAGAACTCGCCGTCGCGATTTTGCGGGACGAAATCGTCGGGCACTTCGAGGTCGTAGACGAACAGCACGTCGTCGCGGATGCCGAGCGTCGTCTCCATGCGATAGGCGACCGCACCGGCCGGGACCGCCCGCGCGATCAGGTCGGTCGGGATCATCGCCTCCTCGTCGGCTTCCTTGACCAGGGTGTCGGCGAGCCCGTGGCCGTTGCCGATGCCGCCGGCAACGAGGTTGTCGAGCTTGTTCGGCGCCACCCGCTTGTCGGCGGCGCGGTGCCCGACCCACAGCGCGAGCCCGCTCCCGTCCCGGCGATACCCGTTCAGGTGCACCCCATAGGCCCGGGTGCCGAAAAACGGCACCGCCCCGCGGTCGAGGCGAAACAGCGGCGGCGCCCCCCAGCGCCGCGCCACATCGAACGTCTCGCTGCGGGTTTTCGGGATGTGCTTTTCCGCGACCAGCGCGTCGACCACCCGATCGACCGCGCGGCTGACCGCGTCGGCGTCGCCCTGCGCCACCAACTCGACGCGATCGTCGGCGACCGCGAACACCTCCGGAAACCGCCGCAGCGCCTCGGCGTTGTCGCGGCGCAACAGCCCGATCCGCTCGCCGCCGGCGACGAGCGGCACCACCCGCTCCGGGGCGTAGCTGTTGCAGCGGATGATGTGATCGCGGAACGACATCGGCGGCGATGCTCCTCTCAGTCGGCAGGACGAGCCTGGTCGGCAGGGCGAGCTTGGCGACCCGCCGATACCGCTTCGACCGAAGCGATCTGCCGCAGGCAGGCGGCGATGTAATCGCCGATCTCCGGCCCCAGCCCCCGCACTTGAATATCGATCGTCAGAAGCTGCGGATCGCCGGCGGCGACGGCGCTGCGCCAGCGCGAGGGCACCAGCCCGCGCTTGGCGAACAGCTCGAGAACCCGCGGCATCACCCCGGGCTCAGCCCGGGCATGAACGGAAAAGTAAGCGATTTCGGAAAGACTGCTATGAGCGGCGGCGCGCTCGGCAACTGGCGACATGATCATGGTCCTTGGCGCAAACGGGGCGAAACGACGGAGCCCGAACCCAGGCCGGGTTCGGGGCCGTAATTCGCCGGTCGCACCGGCCATGGGAGATCTGCGCAGCCACGCCTGCAGATGTAGGCCGGCGGCAGGGCATCGTCAACTCGCCATGCGAGCGCGCCGGTCGCGCCCGCCGGCCCGGATCGCCGGCCCGGATCGAAAGCCCGCGCCTTTCGTTTCCCAGGAGGCAGTTACCGCACGAGGACGGGCAGCAATGGCAAAACGCATTTTCGTGGACAAGACCGAGGCGCGTCAGGCCACCAAGGAGGGGGTGATGCGCTACGTCTTGGCTGCCTCCCTGGCGCTCGTTGTAGTTTTATTCGTGATTGCCTATGTACTGTTTCATTGAATGGAGCGCTCGATGACCATGCTGCGCCTGGGGTTCGTCGTCTCATTGACGCTCGCCGCGGTCGGCTGCGCCGTCGGCGCCCCGGATCGCGCCGGCAACATCCAGAACCTGAACGGCATCTCCGACGATATCTCGGCGGTGACGATGACCCAGTCGGACTCGCAAAAGGTCGCCGATCCGAACCTGGCGACCACCTATCCGCGCAGCTACCAGCTGCCGCAGGATTAGCCGGCGCTCGCTGATCCGGGCGGCGGGCTGAGCGGCGGATCGGGGTGGTGAGCGACCGGCGCATGCTGCTGGCTGCGGCCGAGCGCGCGCTCGCCGCCGCCGAGTCGGTGCTTGCCGTAGCGCGCTCCCGGCTCGCCGCGATGGTCGCTCCGCAGGGCCCGGTCGAAACCCAGCGCTTCGACCGGCATCAGTTCGCCGGCCATGCGCTCGCCTGGTTCGCCGCCTCCGTCGAGGGTTTGCGACAGACCGGCAATTGGGCCAGGCGTCTCGACGATGCGGCGCTATTGGGCGAGGCCGAGGCGCTGATCCTGGAGCTCGCCTACGGCGAATATCTGGGTGAGCTCGCCGGGGGAATCCCGATGGCCCAGGGCGAATTCGCCCGCCCGGCCGATCTCGGCCTCGACGCGGAGGACACCGCACCATTGCGCGCCGCCGACGCCGGCGCGTTCGCGGCGGCATTGCCGCAGGCTCGGCAGCGGCTCGGCGGGTTGCTCGCCGACCAGGGCGAAGCCGGGTTCGGGCGCATCGCCCCCGACCGCGTTCCCGACCACGTTAAAGACAGCCGCGCCAGCCTCGAAAGCCCCGGGCAGCTGGGCTTCGCCGGCAACCCCGCCTCTGAAGGCAACGAGGCGACTTTGGCGATGATCCGCGACCAGATGCGCCGCTTTGCCGAGCGCGCGGTCACCCCGTTCGCCCAGGATTGGCATCGTCGCGACCAGCTGATCCCGCTGCCGCTGATCGAGGAGCTGGCCGGGCTCGGCGTTTTCGGGATGACCATCCCCGAGGACTATGGCGGTCTCGGCCTCGGCAAGACCGCGATGTGCGTCGTCTCGGAGGAATTGTCGCGCGCCTATCTCGGCGTCGGCTCGCTTGGCACCCGCTCGGAAATCGCCGGCGAGCTGATCCGGCTCAACGGCACGCCCCAGCAAAAAGCGCGCTGGCTGCCACAGATCGCCTCGGGCGCGGTGTTGCCGACCGCGGTCTTTACCGAGCCCGGCGCCGGCTCCGATCTCGCCGCGGTGGCGACCCGCGCGGTGCGCGACGGCGATGTTTACCGCATCTACGGCGCCAAGACCTGGATCACCCACGGCGCCCGCTCCGATCTGATGACCTTGCTGGCGCGCACCGACACCGGCGCCTCCGGCTATCCGGGCCTCTCCATGTTTCTCGCCCCCAAGCCGCGCGGCAGCGACGCCCGGCCGTTTCCAGCGGACGGCATCAGCGGCACCGAGATCCCGGTGCTCGGCTATCGCGGCATGAAGGAATACGAGATCGCCTTCGACGGCTTTGCGGTGCCGGCCGAGGGCCTGCTCGGCGGGGTCGAGGGCCAGGGCTTCAAGCAATTGATGGCGACCTTTGAGAGCGCCCGGATCCAGACCGCCTCGCGCGCCGTCGGCGTCGCCCAGAACGCGCTCGAGCTCGGCCTGGGCTATGCCCGCGAGCGCCGCCAGTTCGGCCGACCGCTTGCCCATTTCCCGCGGGTCGCCGGCAAGCTCGCGTTGATGGCGATGGAGACCATGGTGGCGCGCCAGCTGACCTATTTCGCCGCGCGCGAAAAGGACCGCGGCCGCCGCTGCGACATCGAGGCCGGCATGGCCAAGCTGCTGGCCGCCCGCGCCGCCTGGTCGAACGCCGACAATGCCTTGCAGATCCACGGCGGCAACGGCTATGCGCTCGAATACCCGATCAGCCGGGTGCTGTGCGACGCGCGCATCCTCAACATCTTCGAGGGCGCGGCCGAAATCCAGGCCCAGATCATCGCCCGCGGCCTGATCGCCGGCCGCAATTAGCTAAGCTCACGCGCCGCGATGATAGGCCGCCAGCGGGTCGCGGCCGTGTCGCCGGATGCGCCGGATTTCGAGCTCGGCGGCGCGTCGCTGCAAGGCTTCCTGGTCCGATTTGCTGACCATCGCCTGGGTGCGCACGACGCAGGCGGTGGGACAGCGGGTAATGCCTCTGGTCTGGATGAACGCGGCGATCGCCGCCTCGTATTCACCTTTGTCTTCGTGCGTCTTCGGCGACATGATCTCAAACCCCTTGGCTCGTCGGTCTGACTTTGTCGATGCCAAGGCTAAGCGAAGCGGCCGAAATCCTATGCAATATTGAGGGTTAATTTTACCGCATTGATGGTTAAATTAACCAACCGGGATAGACTGGCCGATTACTGCGCGGTGATCCCGC
>DASYNW010000185.1:0-2641 GCA_036008325.1 Allostellaceae bacterium | reverse complement strand
AGCTGACCGCGAAGGACGGCCTCGACATCGACATGGCCGCCGGCAGCCATCGCAATTTCGAGATGAAATGGGCCGGCCCCGACGGGGTCGTGGTCGACATCTCGCACACCGGCTGGGACAACGGCACATGACCGCCGCGTTCACGATCTGCGTCGGCACGGTCGGCAGCGGCGCCTGGACCAGCGCCGATGGCGGCGACAGCTGGCGCCGGGTGCGCAGCGGGTTGTCGGGCGAGAGCCGGGTCTACGGCCTCGCCGTCCACCCGCACCAGCCGCGCACCGTCTTTGCCGGGGCCGAGGACGGCATCTATAAGAGCGGCGACGGCGGGCAGAGCTTCGAACGCCTCGATTCGCCGATGAACAAGATCGACGTGTGGAAGATCGCCTTCGATCCCGGCGACCCCGACACGATTTTTGCCGGAACCCGCCCCGCGGCATTGTTCCGCTCCAAGGATGGCGGGCAGCGCTGGACGCAACTCGTCGTCGACATGGTCGAGGACTGCCCCAATGTCGGGGTGCCGCGGGTGACGGCGCTGACCGTCGATCCGTCGGACCATCGCATCGTGTGGGCCGGGGTTGAGGTCGACGGGGTGCGGCGCAGCCTCGATGGCGGCGAGACCTGGACGCGGGTCGCCGGTGGGCTCAGCGACCCCGACATCCACGATGTTGCGGTGCGCGGCGGCGGCAACGCCAAAACGGTGCTGACCAGCACCCCGCGCGAGATCTTTGCCTCGACCGACAAGGGCGAGAGCTGGCAGGGGCTCGGCGTCGGCAAGCAGTTCGGGCTGCCCTATTGCCGCGGCCTGGCATTGAAGACCGACGACCCGGACACCGTCTTTGTCGCCACCGGCGATGCGGCGGTCGGCAGCACCGGCGCAATCCAGCGCTCCAAGGATGGCGGCCAGAGCTGGCAGCGCGCGGAATTGCCGGTCGAGCCGAACTCGCCGATCTGGGCATTCGCGACCAACCCGGCCGATCCCGGCTTGGTCCTCGCCTGCAGCCATTACGGCGAGCTCTATGCCAGCCATGACGCCGGCGATCGGTGGAAGAAGCTGGCCCGCGAGTTCACCGAGATCCGGGCGCTCGCCTGGACGCCGAACTAGCTGGCCTTTCGCCGGGGCCGGTGCTAGATACCGGGCGCTGATTGCACGCCCGCAGGAGAGGTCGCGCCCCCGACGCAATCGGGGACGCGGCGCCGAAGGAGCAACCGCCCCGGAAACTCTCAGGCAAAAAGGACTGCGGGCGGAAGGGCGCTCTGGAAAGCAGCGGGCGGGCATCGCAGCCGTCCGCTCACCGAAGGAGTAAGCCCGCCTCCACCCGACTCGGGGTGGGTGTGGGTGAATCTCTCAGGGTCCACGACAGAGGGGGCATAGGGGACGCAGTTGCGTCCGCTCTCTGTCGGAGGTGCCCCGGGTGCCTGCCCAAGACGCCGTGCCCGCCCAAGACGCCGCGCCGCTCAGGCGCACGCCGCTCTACGACCTCCACCAGTCGCTGGGCGCCCGGATGGTGCCGTTCGCCGGCTACGAGATGCCGGTGCAATATCCGGCCGGCATTCTGGCCGAACATCTGCATACCCGCGCCCAGGCCGGGCTGTTCGACGTTTCGCATATGGGCCAGCTGCGTTTGGCCGGCGCCGATCCGGCTGCGGCGCTGGAGGCGTTGGTCCCCGGCGACATCCGCGGGCTCGGGCCGATGCGCATGCGCTACACCCTCTTACTCAACGACGCGGGCGGCATCCTCGACGACCTAATGACAACCCGGCTGATGACGACCCGGCTCGGCGACGGCTTGTTCGTCGTCGTCAACGCGGCGCGCAAGGAGGCAGATCTCGCCCATCTGCGCGAGCGCCTCGGCGGCGGCACCACCGTAGAGCCGCTCGATGACCGGGCATTGCTGGCGCTGCAGGGACCGGCTGCCGCCACCGTGCTGGCGCGGCTCGCCGGCGGCGTTGCCCTGCTGCCGTTCATGAATGCGGCCGAAATCGTGCTCGACGGGCGGCCGTGCCTGGTCACCCGCTCGGGCTACACCGGCGAGGACGGGTTCGAAATCTCGCTCGGGGCGGCCGACGCGCCGGGATTGGCCGAGACCCTGCTGGCCGAGCCCGAGGTGATGCCGATCGGCCTCGGCGCCCGCGACACCTTGCGGCTCGAAGCCGGGCTCTGCCTCTGGGGCAACGACATCGACGACACCACGACCCCGATCGAGGCCGACCTCGCCTGGACCATTGGCAAAAGGCGGCGCGCCGAGGGCGGCTTTCCCGGCGCCGCGATCATCCTGAGCCAACTCGCCCGAGGTGCGGCGCGCAAGCGGGTCGGCATCCGCCCCGACGGCCGCGCTCCAGCCCGCGAAGGCAGCGAAATCGTCGACAGCGCCGGCCGATCGATCGGCCATGTCACCAGTGGCGGCTTCGGGCCGTCGGTCGGCGGGCCAATAGCGATGGGCTACGTCGAGGCTGCGCACACACCCCTCGGTACCGCGCTGTCGCTGGTCGTGCGCGGTGTCGCCCGCCCGGCCCGCGTCGTGCCATTGCCATTTGTGCCGCACCGCTATCACCGCGGCTGAGCAGGAGGATCGCGATGAGCATTCTGCGCTTCACCGGGGATCACGAATGGGTCCGGCTCGACGGCGATGTCGCGGTGATC
>DASYNW010000184.1:0-25201 GCA_036008325.1 Allostellaceae bacterium | reverse complement strand
CCGATCCCGGCGCCGATGATGATGACGTCCGTCATAGCCTCGGACCGGAGAGCTGCGCGAGGGTCAAGCGTTGCCGCGCTGCTCGCGAAACAGCCCGAGCTTTTGCTGCACCGGTCGGTCGGAATAGCTGAACAGCACCGCCTCGTCGGATGCCTGGTGGCTGACCCGGGCCCAGCTCGGCACGACAAACACGTCGCGCGGTTCCCAGCGCAGGATTTGGTCGCCGACCCGGCTTTCGCCCGAACCCTCGACCGCGACGAAAACCGTGCCGTCGGTCGAGCGGTAAGGCCGGGTGGCAAAGCCCTTGGGCAACAGCTGGATGAAGGCGCCGATCGTCGGCATCGCGAAGTCGCCGCTCGCCGGGTTGACGTAGCGCAATTTGTGGCCGTGACACGGGTCGGGGTCTTCGTTGCGGGCCAGCACGTCGAGCGATTCGCGGGTGCGGGCATAGGGGTAGTTGAACACCGGCGAGGTCTTGACCGCGGGCTGCCAGTCGACGGGCGCCAGATTGTTGGCAAAGCGCGCGGCGTTGTCGCCCTCGGGCCGGGCAACGGCCTGCATTTCGGCCTCGCCCGGTTCGGCAAAGCTCGCATCGAGCAGGCGCACGATCGGGATGTCGAGCCCGTCGAGCCAGACCATCGGCTCCTGGGTGTCGTTGCCGTGATCGTGCCAGGTCCAGGACGGGGTGATGACGAAATCGCCGGGCCGCATCGTCGTGCGCTCGCCATCGACCGCGGTGTAGGCGCCCTTTCCTTCGATGATGAAGCGCAATGCCGATTGGGTGTGTCGATGCGCCGGCGCCACCTCGCCCGGCAGGATCAATTGCAATCCCGCGAACAACGAATGGGTGATCGAGGTCTGGCCCTTGAGCCCGGGGTTTTCGAGGATCAATACCCGCCGCGTCGCCTCTTCGGCGCTGATCAGCCCGCCCGCCTGCATCAGATAAGGCCGCACGTCGCGGTAGTGCCAGATCGCCGGCAGGCATGGGGTCACCGGCTGAGCGGTGACGAGCCCATGCAGCCGCTCCCACAGCGGCGCCAGGTTGGAGCCGGCGATCTTCTCGTAGAACGCCTCGCGTTCCGGCGTCCGGGCGGCGATGGCCTCGGCTGCCATGCTCCGGTCCTCCTTGTCTACCGGATTGCTTCGCTTCGCTCGCTATGACAACGGACGAAGGTGCGGAGCGGCGATGCAATCTTGTGCGTGACCCGGTGCTCGAATCTGCGTCCTTACTCGGCGGCGGCCCGCTCCCGACGCTCGCCGAGGCTGAAGCCGATCCGGGCGAGGTCGGCGATCAGCGCTGCCGATTGCCCGCGATCGAGCGCGGTCAAAGGCGGACGCACCGCGGCCCATTCCGGGTCGTCGTGGAAATGGGCGACGACCCGCTTCAGGGCCGGGACCATCGGATAGGCCTGCATGGTCTTGCGTACCGTCGTCACTTCGGCCTGCAGGGCGTCGGCCCGCGGCCCTTGCCAATTCGCGTAGAGCTTGGCGATCCCCGGCACGTTGATGTTGCCGGTCGCGGTGATGCAGCCGGCCGCGCCCTGGCGCAGCCCATCGAGCAGAAACACCTCGGAGCCGGGGAATACGGCAAACCCCGGGTAACGGTCGAGCAACGCCGCGGTGTTGCTCCAATCGCCGGAGCTGTCCTTCAACCCGACGACGGTCTGCGGATAGGCCTTGATAAAGCGGCCGACCAGGTCGAGCGAGTAGCCGACCACCGCCACCGGCGGAATATGATAGAGATAGACCCGAAGCGCCGGCGAGCCGACCTTGTCGATGACGCCCGAAACAAAGGCGAAGATGCCGTCGTCGCTGACCGGCTTGTAATAGAAGGGCGGCAGCATCAACACCCCGCCGCAGCCATGCCCGACCGCGTGCCGCACCAAAATCGCCGCGTCGGTCATCGCACAGGCGCCGGTGCCGGGCATCAGCTTTTCGGCCGGAATGCCGGCGGCGACCAGATGGTCGAGCAAGGCCATGCGCTCGGCCGGCGACATCGAATTGGCCTCGCTGGTGGTGCCGAAGATCGACAGCCCGCCCGCCCCCTGGTCGAGCAGAAACCGGCAGAAGGCGGTGAACCGCCCGGCATCGGGCTCGCCCGCCGGCGTAAACGGGGTCAGAACGGGGACGAGCACCCCGTGAAACGGCTGCGCGGTCATCTTCGTAGGCTCCTCAACGTCAATCGATCCCGATCGCGGCAATAAGCGCGGCGGGGCAGCCGGCGTCAACTGCCGTTTGCGACCGGGCCGCCGGCCTCACAGCACGGTCAGCATGTCGGCGACGAGCCGATGGCGGACGATGTCGCCCTCGTCGAGCCGCACCACCGCGACATCGGCGATCGCCTCGAGCCGGCGGGCGATCTCGGCGAGGCCCGACAGCCCGTCGAGCAGATCGCTCTGATCGGGGTCGCCGGTCACCACCATTGTCGAGTGCCAGCCGAGCCGGGTCAGCAGCATCTTGATCTGGCCGTAGGTGCAGTTTTGCGCCTCGTCGATGACGATAAAGGCGTTGTTGAGGGTGCGCCCGCGCATAAAGGCGATCGGCGCGATCTCGATCGCCCCTTCGGTCACCAGCTGCTTGACCCGTTTGCCGCCGAGCCGTTCGCTCAGGGCGTCGTTGAGCGGGCGCAGATACGGGGCGAGCTTGTCGCCGATGTCGCCGGGCAGGTAGCCGAGGCGCTCGCCGGCCTCGACCGCCGGGCGGGTCAGCACGATGCGGGCGACCTCGCCGGCATCCAATGCCGCCACCGCGGCGCTGACCGCGATATAGGTCTTGCCGCTGCCGGCCGGTCCCAGCGCCACCGTCAAATTATGCTGCCCGATCGCCGCCATCAGCCGGCGCTGGCCCTCGCTCTGCGGGCGGATCTTGCGGCGCCAGCTCTGTTCGCGCTCCGGTTCGGGAGGCGCGATCTCGGGTCGGCCGGCGGCGGCCGCGGTGCGCTGCGCCGAAGCGAGGTGGATGACCGAAGTGACCTGCGACGAGCGTTTCCCCATCCCGTCCTCCATTGCCCAAGCCATCTGGTTCAGACTACCACTAATTGAGTTTTATGACAGCCTCGCTACAGCATCTCGCAGTCGCGGGGTTTTTGAAAGAGCGGCCTGGTCGAATGCGCCGAACCGGGCCGCGGCGCCCGGCAATTTGGCGTCGCTATTGTGGCCGGGGCGCGACCGCGGGCCGCGAACGCCGTGGACGCAGTGGCGGGCTGGGGCTATTGGCCGTGACGAGCCCGCATGGCACTGTGCCGCCGCCGTCCGCCGCGAAGCTGGCCTGAGGAGAAATCGGATTATGTTGCTGGATGTTTTCCGGAAAATCTGGCGCCCCCATAAGTTATATGATCAATTCGAAATGATTATTTCGGCAATTTTGTTGGTGATCATTGGCATCATAATTATATATTCTACAACAATAATGGTGATCACGCTGATCGGGGATGTTAACGCCGGCGTCGATTTCTCCGATCAGAACGCGCTGAAGGACACGTTTGGCCTGATCCTGACCATTCTGATCCTGATCGAGTTCAATCACTCGATCGCCCTGGCGATGCGCCGTCGATCTGGAGTATTGGAGGTGCGCGTCGTCATCCTGATCTCGATCATCGTGATCGCGCGCAAGCTCATTCTGCTGGATTATGCCAAAACCGGCCTGGACACCCTGCTCGGCCTCGGCGGTCTGGCGCTGTCCTTGGGCGCCTTATATTGGTTGTTGAGCGATGTCGAGCGGCGTCGCCCGCCTGCCGTCCGGGAGGAATAGGCCAGCCGGAATAGGCCAGCCAGAATCGGATAGTCCGGAACAGCCCGCCGATCGTTGGTCCGGCGGATCAGCTGATGCCGACGCAACGGACTAGCCAATTCCGCCAAAAGATTGTTTAGTCGTTGTCGCGGTACCCCGCCTCCAGAAGCGCCGGGCCGTGCGTCGCCGTGTTTGTCGGCGGCCGGCGCGGGTAGCATCGGGGAGGCTCCATGACGCTCTCGTGCGCTCTCGCTTGGGGCGCCGAGGCCAGAAGACGAGGAGCACATCGATGACCCGGCGTCGCTATTGGGTGTTTTTCCTGCTGTTCTTGTTCAACGCCATCGCCTATGTCGATCGCGTCAACATGTCGGTCGCGGGGAAGCCGATCGCGCATGAGTTCGGGTTGTCGCCGATAGCACTCGGCTATCTGTTCTCCTCGTTCCTGTGGGCCTATGTGCTGATGATGCTGCCCGGCGGCCGGCTGATCGACCGCTGGGGCACGCATCTTGTCGCCTCGGTCGCCGCCGCGGTCTGGTCGGCGGCGCAGATGGGGACAGGAATGGTCGGCAGCTTTGCCACCATGCTGGCGGCACGTCTCGGGCTCGGCATCGGCGAGGCGCCGTTCGCCCCGGTCAGCTATGGCAGTGTGCGCTCGTGGTCGCCCTATACCGAGCGCGGCACCGCGATCGCCGCGATCTCCGCCGGATCGACCCTCGGCCTGGCGTTCGGCGCGCCGGCGGTGGCCTGGCTGATCGAGGCGCTGTCGTGGCGCTGGTCGTTCATCATCACCGGCGCGGTCGGATTCGTCTGGGTGCTGGCCTGGCTCGCCCTGGTCTCGACCCCGGAACAGACGCGCTGGCTGCCGCAGGCCGAGCGCGAGCATATCCTCGCCGGGCGCGACGCCGGCATCGAGCCGCCGAGCCACGGCGGCGTCGGCTATCTCGGGCTCGCTCGCTGTCCGGCGATGTGGGGCCTGTTCATCTCCCAGGGGTGCCTCGTCTACACCGCCTATCTCTACATCTCCTGGCTGCCGAATTACCTGCAGACCGCCCGTCACGTATCGATCCTCGGCTCCGGCTTCTACACCGCGATCCCGTTTCTGGTCGCCTCGGCGGTCAACATCGTCGCCAACTGGATCGGCGACCGGTTGATGTCCGCCGAGGCGGTGCGCGCCGGCAATCGCCGCTATCTGGTGGCGCTGTGCCTGATCCTGACCGCCTCGGGTCTGCTGATTCCGCTGGTCCACTCATTGGCCGCGGTGATCGTGCTGGTCACGATCGCGGTGTCGTTCGCCAGCGTCGGGCCGGCGGCCAACGGGGCATTGGTCAGCGACCTGTTGCGCTCGCCCGCCGACGCCGGACGCGCCTTCGCCTTTCTGGTCCTCGGCGGCAACACCTTTGGCCTGTTGGCGCCGATCGTGACCGGCTATGTCGTCGCCGCGACCGGCAGCTTCGACGCCGCCTTTGTCGCCGCCGGAGCGCTGGCGCTGATCGGGGCGGTGGCGGCATTGGCGCTGGCGCGCGGGACGCTCGGCGCCCCTGCCGGCTCGGCGCCCGCCCGCGCGCGCCTGGCCGGCTGAATTTGCCGAATTCGCATTACCAGCGTTCGGCGTAGGATGCACCGCTGCCGCCTCGATCATCGGCGCCTTGGAGGATCTGCATGCCGCTCGAAACCCGGCCGCTCGACGGGAGCCTCGCTTGCGAGATCGTCGGGCAGCGCCTTTGGGAGCCCGAAGACGATCGGGTCACCACCGAGATCAGCGCCTTGTGGGCGCATCATCCGGTGCTGGTGTTTCGCCGGCAGGCGCTTTCCGAGGATGAGCTCGCCGGTTTCAGCGCCCGCTTTGGCCCGCTCGAGCGCACTGTGCGCACCGATTGGGCCTCTCCTGTGCGGCCGGAGATCGGCCTCATATCAAACCTGAAGGATGCGCAAGCAAGACCGATCGGCGGCTTGGGCGACGGCGAGATCCAATGGCATTCGGATCAGTCGTACATGATGGCGCCGGCGACCGGCGCCATGCTCTACGCGATCGAGCTGCCGCCCGAGGGCGGGTCGACCTCGTGGGTCGATCTGTCCGCCGCCTATGCCGGATTATCCGACCGGCTCAAGCGCGCGGTCGAGGGCAGGCGCGCAATCTTCAGCTATGTGAAGCGGCTCGCCGGCTATCAGGGCGTCGACCGGGCGATCTCCGAGGACGCGAAGCGGAAGACGCCGCCGGTGGTGCATTCGCTGGTGCATACCCACCCGGTGACCGGCAAAAAGGCGCTTTACCTCGATGCCACGACCACGATCGGGATCGACGGCATGGATGACGCGTCCGGCACGGCGCTGCTCGATGAGATCTACCGTTCGGCGACCCGGCCGCAATTCGTCTATCGCCATCGCTGGCAGGTCGGCGATGTGCTTTTATGGGACAACGGCTCGACGATGCATCGGCGCGAGCCGTTCGATCCTGCGGCGCGCCGGCTGATGAAGCGGACGACGATGTTCCTCTCCGGCGATCGCCACATCGTCCCGGCAGGCAGCCTCGCCGCCGCTTGAGCCGTCCATATATCTCCACGAGGCAGAATAGGGCCAAGGCAGAGTGAGATGAGCGATCTTAAGGGAACCAAGCTCGGCGACCGGCTGAGCTCCGCGGCAAACGCGAAGAAGGCGCAATTGGAGAAGTTTCGCGCGAAATCCCTGGCCAACGACCAGGCAGCGGCCGAACGGCAGGCGGCCCGGCAGGCGGTCAGCGCGGCGCGCAATGCGCGCGCCGCCGAGCGCGAGGCGTCCCGCCGAGCGGAGGCTGAGCGTGCGGCGGCCGAGCAGGCGGTCCGCGACGCCGCCGCGCAAGCCGAGCAAGCTGCCCGCGCCGCCGCCGCAGAAACCGAACAGGCGGCCAGCCATGCCGCCGCAGAAGCCGAGCAGGCGGCCCGCGCCGCCGAGGCCGTCAGGAAGGCCGCCGACGACCTCGCCCTCGAAGCCGAGCGCAAGGCGGCGCGCGATGCCCGCTATGCCGCTCGCAAGGCGCGGCCTCGAAGATAATCGCCGGCCTTGGGAGCAAGTTCGCGGTCCGCCCGGCGCCTCCAACCGCGACCGGAACCGGCCCATGCGGCGCCCGGGCGACGGGCTGAAAGGTCGATCGCGGGCATCCCCCCACCCCCGAGCCTCCAGGAAGAGCGGGTAATGATCCACACCCCGGCAGTGCGCCGCAATTACCCGACAACCGGCTGCTCAGACTGCCGGCATCCCCGCGCCGCCGCGCGCGGCGCGGTCCGGCCCGGGTGATTCCAGCCGGCGTTCGCCGGCCTGGCGTCAGCCGCGATCGAATAATCATTCTCCGTCCCCGCGATCCGCGAGGCGACCCCATCGGATGCGCCCGCCCGCCGATCCGGCCGGCCGCCCTGCGGCGAGGAAGCCCTTGCCCTGCCGGAGCGGGCGAGCGATATCAGGCGGGCGTCATGCCGACCCTGTTTCTCATCGTCTTTGTCGACCTCGTCGGGTTCGGCCTGGTCATCCCGCTGCTGCCGTTCTACGCGGTGCGGTTCGGGGCGGCGCCGCAGCAGGTGACCCTGCTGCTGGCGACCTTCTCGCTGTTTCAGCTGTTCGCAGCACCGCTGTGGGGCGCGCTCAGCGACCGGATCGGGCGACGCCCGGTGCTGATGACCAGCATGGCCGCCTCGGCCCTGGCCTATCTGTGGCTCGGCAACGCCACGGCATTGTGGATGCTGTTCGGAGCGCGCGCGCTCGCCGGCGCCTGCGCCGGCAACATCGCCGCCGCCCAAGCCTACATCGCCGACACCACCACCCCCGAGAACCGGGCAAAGGGCATGGGGATGATCGGCGCCGCCTTTGGCCTCGGCTTCATCTTCGGGCCGGCGCTCGGCGGGTTTCTCGCCGGCAACGATCCCGCTACCGCCAATCTCGCCGCACCGGCCTGGCTCGCCGCCGGATTGTCGCTCGCGGCACTGTGCGGCGTGCTCTTTCTGCTGCGCGAGAGCCGGACCGCGGCCGAGCGCGGGCTGGCGCCGCGCCGCGGCCGGATCGGCGCCATCCTGGAGACCTTGCGCCGTCCGGTGCTGTCGCGGCTGATCCTGATCTTCTTTCTGGTGATCCTCGCCTTTGCCGCGATGGAGAGCACTTTTGCCTTGTGGGCGATGGCCCAGTTCCGCTGGGGGCCGGAACAAGTTGGTTATGTTTTCGCTTATGTCGGGGTGCTGTCGGCCGTCCTGCAAGGCGGGCTGATCGGCCGCCTCGCCAAGCGCTTTGGCGAAGAGCATCTGCTGCTGGGCGGCCTCGCCCTGATCGGGTTCGGGCTTTTGGTGCTGCCGTTCGCCCGCGATGTGCCGTGGCTCGGCGTTGCCGTCAGCGGGTTGGCGCTCGGCATGGGGCTGACCCAGCCGTCGTTGAACAGCCTGATCTCGCGCCGCGCTGGGCGCGAGGAGCAGGGCGAGGTGCTGGGCGTGTCGCAATCGGTCGGCAGCCTGTCGCGGGTGATCGGGCCGGCGCTGGCCGGGGTGGCGTTTGCCGATCTCGGTCGCGACAGCCCGTTTCTGTTCGGTGTGGTGCTGATCACCCTCGCCTTCGTGCTGGCGCTCTACCTGTTTCGCGGTCTCGGCGGCGCCCCGCTCGACGAGGGCGAGCCGGCCGCGCTTGGCGCCGATGCGCCGCGCTCGCGCGGACCGAGCGGCCCGGCGCGATGAGCCGGCGCGGGCGGCCGGTGACGCCCGGTCCGCCGCGGCAGAAGGGCCGGTTCAACGACGAATTGCGCGCGTTGCGCTCGCTCACCCCCTATTTATGGCCGCGTGAGGCGGCCGGGCTGCGGGTCCGGGTGATGCTGGCGGTCGCCCTCATGGTTGCCGGAAGGTTGGTCGGCATCAGCGTCCCATTCCTTTACAAGCACGCGGTCGACGCGCTGACCCCGCGCAAGGCGGTGATCGCGGTGCCGGTCGTGCTGATCGTCGGCTACGGGCTCGCCCGCGTCATGGCGCAAGGGTTCAACGAGCTGCGCACCGCGGTGTTTTCTCCGGTCACCCAGCGCGCGGTGCGCCGGCTGTCCTTGTCGGCGTTTCGGCATGTCCATGGGTTGGCATTGCGCTTTCACCTCGAACGCCGCACCGGCGGCCTGGCGCGGGCGATCGAGCGCGGCACCGCCGGCATCGATTTCCTGTTGTCGTTCATGCTGTTCAACGTGTTGCCGACCTTGTTCGAAATGCTGCTGGTGTGCGGCATTCTGTGGCGATTGTACGATTGGCAGTTCGCCGCGGTAACCCTGGCGACGATCCTCCTCTACATCGGCTTCACCTTTCTGGTGACCGACTGGCGGGTGCGCTTTCGCCGCGAGATGAACGAGCGCAACAGCGAGGCCAGCACCAAGGCGATCGACAGCCTCCTCAATTTCGAGACGGTCAAATACTTTGCCAACGAAGCGCACGAGGCGCGCCGCTACGACGCCGCGCTCCAGGCTTATGAGCGCGCCGCGGTCAGCAGCGACACGACCCTCTCGCTGCTCAATCTCGGCCAGGGCGCGATCATCGCCACCGGCCTCGTCGGCGTCATGGTCCTCGCCGGCGAGGGGGTGGCCGTGCGGGGGATGACCGTCGGCGATTTCGTGCTGGTCAACGCCTATCTGATCCAGCTCTACACCCCGCTCAACTTCCTCGGCGTCGTCTACCGCAACGTCAAGCAGTCGATGACCGATCTCGAGCAGATGACGGCGCTGATGGCGGTCCGGCCCGAGATCGAGGATCGGCCCGGCGCGCCGGCGCTCGGGATCCGGGCTGGCGCGGGGGCGGTCCGGGCTGGCGCAGTCGGGGCCGTCGCCGTCGCCTTTCGCCATGTCGATTTCCGCTACGATGCGCGCCGGGCGATCCTCAGCGATATCGATTTCCGCGTGGCGCCGGGCGCCACGGTCGCGATCGTCGGTCCGAGCGGCGCCGGCAAATCGACGATCGCGCGCCTGCTGTTCCGCTTTTGGGACGTCGATCAGGGCGCGATCGAGATCGACGGCGAGGACATCCGTGGGGTGACCCAGGACAGCCTGCGCCGGGCGATCGGCGTCGTCCCGCAGGACACCGTGCTGTTCAACGACACGATCTATTACAACATCGCCTATGGCCGGCCGGGGGCGCCGCGCGAATCGGTCGAAGCGGCGGCTCGCCTCGCCCATATCCACGATTTTGTCGCGGGCTTGCCGGACGGCTACGAGACCATGGTCGGCGAGCGCGGGCTCAAGCTCTCGGGCGGCGAGAAGCAGCGGGTGGCGATCGCCAGGGTGATCCTGAAGGCGCCGAAGATCCTGGTGTTCGACGAGGCGACCTCCGCCCTCGACACCCGGACCGAGCGCGAAATCCAGGCGAACCTCGCCGAATTGTCGGCCCTGCGCACCACCTTGGTCATTGCCCACCGGCTGTCGACGGTGATCGAGGCCGACGAGATCCTGGTGCTGGATCATGGCCGGATCGTCGAGCGCGGCGGGCACGGCGAGCTGTTGCGGCGCGGCGGCGTCTATGCGCTGATGTGGTCGCGCCAGCAGGAAGCCGCGCGGCGCGAGGCGGCGCTCGCCGCGGAGTGATTCTGCCGCCAGACGGCATCGGCGACCACCACGGGAAACAGGAATGGCACGGATCTGCAAGGTTTTGATCGTCGAGAACGACCGCTACGTCCGTGAGCTGTTGGGCGATGCTTTCGAAGACGAGGGGTTTCTTTTTGCCTCGGTCGAGAACGGCCCGGCGATGGAGCAGGCGCTCGACCGCGACGATTACGACATCGTGGTCATCGATGTGACCCAGCCGGGCGACCGCGATGGCGTCACCCTTGGCGAAATGGCCCACGCGCAAGGCTGCGGGGTGATCCTGACCACTGGCGATCATCGTCACGTCGAGCGGCTGGACCAGAGCGGCCGGCACTACCTCTTGAAGCCGTTCAAGCTGCAAAACCTGATGGCCACGGTCGACCAGATCCTGACCCTGGCGTCGATGGAATGCGTGCGCCGCAAGCGCCGCGACGGCTCCTACTTTCCTGCCCGGGGCGGGTGACGGCGGCATCGTCCCTGCGCCAGGAGATCGAGCGCGGCGACCGGCGCGCGCTCGCCCGCGCGATCACGCTCTCCGAGTCGACCCGCCCCGACCACCGCGCTGAGGCCGAGGAACTGCTGGCGGCACTCCTGCCGCGAACCGGCGACAGCACCCGGATCGGCATTTCCGGGCCGCCGGGGGCCGGCAAATCGACCTTTATCGAACGCTTCGGCCGCGACGGCCTCGACCGCGGCCAGCGGATCGCGGTGCTCGCGATCGATCCGGCGTCAAAGCGCGGCGGCGGCGCCATTCTCGCCGACAAGACCCGCATGGCCGAATTGGGCCGGCATCCCGATGCGTTCATCCGCCCGTCTTCGGCCGGCGGCAGCCGTGGCGGCGTCGCCCGGCGCACCCGCGAGGCGATCCTCCTATGCGAGGCGGCCGGGTTCGATGCGGTCATTGTCGAAACCGTCGGGATCGGCCAGGCCGAGACCGCTGTCGCCGAGATCGTCGACCTGTTCGTGCTGATCCTGCCACCGGCGGCCGGGGACGAATTGCAGGGGTTGAAGCGCGGGGTGGTCGAGCTCGCCGATCTGGTGCTGGTCAACAAGGCCGATGGCGAATTCGGCGCGGCGGCGCGGCGCGCGGCCGCCGATTACGCCGCAGCCTTGCAGCTGATCCGGCCGCCGCTGGCGGAATGGCGGGTTCCGGTGCGGGCGGTCTCGGCCCTCGACGGCAGCGGGGTCGCCGAGGTGTGGGACGATGTCACCAGGTTTCGTGCAGCACTCGAAGCGTCGGGGACCTGGGCCCGGCGGCGGCGCGAGCAGGTGCTGGCGGCGCTGTGGTCCGAGATCGACGACAGCCTCCTAGAGCGTTTCCGCGCGGTCCCCGCGGTCGCCCGCCGGCTCGCCGCGGTCGAGCGCGACGTGATCGCCGGCCGGCAAACCCCGAGCGCCGCTTGCCGGGCATTGCTCGCCGCATTTTTTGCCGAAGCCGCAGCCGAGCCGGACCGGGGCTGAGCCGCAGGGGATTAACCGCGCTGGTCCGAGCCAACGGGCACGGCGAGTTCGTCGATCGTGCTATCGCCGAGGCGAAACACCCGGTCCTGCGGCACCGGTAGGCTGAGCGCGACATCGCGCGGCAGGCCGGCGCAAAACCCGCGCAGCATGCGGCTGACGAGCCCGTGCGCGACGACGATCACCGGCCTCGACCGGTCGAGCGCGCCGAGCCAATCGGAAAGCCGGATTTCAAATGCCTCGTAGCTCTCGCCGTCGGGCGAACGGAAATACCACTCGTGATGCCCGTCGGCGGCGAAGATCCCAGGCGAGCGCGCCTCGATCTCGGCATAGGTGAGCCCGTCCCATGAGCCGAGCGACAGCTCGCGCAGCCGGTCGTCGACGGCGATCGGGCCGACGGCTCGGAGTCGCTCGTGGATGATCGCTGCTGTGCGATATGCCCGGCCCTGCGGGCTGGCAACGATCGGGGCCGCGGCGGCCTCGGGCAATGCCGCCAGCAGCCGGCCGATGGCGCGCGCCTGGGCCATGCCGCGCGCGGTCAATGGCGAGTCGAACCGACCCTGATAGCGCCGCTCGAGGTTCCACCGGGTCTCGCCGTGGCGAACCAGCAGGATCGTCACGGCGCGATATCGGGACTGGGCAAGCGGTAGAGGACACACCGCCTCAGCGGGCCCTCGGGGACGTTCGGATGGTTGAAATCGTCTTGCGGCAGGCGGGTCATGCCGAGCCGCTCCATGACCCGGCGCGAGCGAAGGTTTGCCGGCACGGTGAGCGCGACGATCTCGGCAAGGCCGAGCTCGGCGAAACCGTAATCGAGCGACGCGCGCGCCGCCTCGCTGGCGAAGCCGCAGCCCCAATAGGCGCGGGCCAGCCGCCAGGCGACTTCCACCGCCGGGGTGAAATGCGCCTGATAGGGAACCTGCGCGAGGCCGACCACGCCGATAAAGCTCGCCTCTCCGGGAATCTCGACGACCCACTGGCCGAACCCGTGCCGGCGCCAATGCTCGGCCGCCCGCGTCGCCCAGGCCTCGCTCGCTGCCCGGTCCGGAAAGGGCCGCAAAAACTCCATGACCGCCGGATCGGCCGACATCGCGGCAAAGGCGGCCATATCCTCGCCCCGCCATGGGCGCAGCAGCAGGCGCGGGGTTTGCAGCGAGACCGACACGGGCTATTTCTTCGGGCCGGAGGCGCCGGCCATCCCGGCCATCAACATCTGCTGCAATTGCTCGAACCCTCTCAAGCTCGCCGGCAGCCAGGTTTCGATCATCGCCTTGGCGTCCATCGCCTTGATGTTGGCGCTGGCCCGCTCCTGCACTTCTTTCAGCAACGCCTGCTGCAGCGGCTGCAGATCGGGCAGCCCGAAGAATTTGCGCGCCTCTTCCGGCGTGCAGTCGATGTCCAAGCTGATCTTCATCGCAATGGCTCCATCTCTCCACCCGCAAGTTGGCCTGCTCGCGCCGGCCGATCTGTCAAAACTCGTCTTGGCCGGGCTTGTCCCGGCCATCCACGGCTTCGGGTGGGAGAGAAGTCGGGGATCACCGGGTCAAGCCCGGTGATGACGGGTTAGGTGCACTTTTCGATATCATACTCTTCGTCAACCGGGGTTGCGCCTGCGCCGGTGACGACAAGCGAAGGCGTCTCGTGTAGGCTGCGCGGATGGCTGTCGAGATCCAGTTCCGCCGCGAATTTTCGTTTGAGTACGGCCGGCTCGAAAGAGTGGCACCGGGAATCCGCCGCATCGTCGCGCGCAACCCGGGCCCGTTCACGTTTCGCGGCACCGGAACTTATGTCGTCGGCGACGGCGAGGTGGCGGTCATCGATCCCGGCCCCGACCTCGACGAGCACGTCGCTTCCTTGCTGGCCGGTCTCGCCGGCGAGCAGATCACCCATATCCTGATCACCCACACCCATCGCGACCATTCGCCGGCCGCAGCCGCGGTGAAAGCGGCGAGCGGCGCCACGACCTGGGGCTTCGGCCCGCATGCCGGCGGCAGGCGCGGCGACCCCGCGGTCGAGGAAGGGGGCGACTGGGATTTTGCGCCCGATGTGAGGGTGCGTGACGGCGATAGCATCGCCGGCAAGGGCTGGCGGTTCGAGGCGGTGCATACGCCGGGCCATACCTCGAACCATCTCTGCTTTGCGCTGCCGGAGAGCGGCGTGCTGTTCAGCGGCGACCATGTCATGGGCTGGTCGACCAGCGTGATCGCCCCGCCGGACGGCGACATGAGCGCCTATATGGCCTCGCTCGACAAATTGCTCGGCCGCCGCGACGCGGTCTATTGGCCGACCCACGGCCCGGCGATCACCGAGCCGCAGGACCATGTCCGCGCCTTCATCGCCCATCGCCGCGAGCGCGAAGCGGGCATCCTCGAATGCCTCGACGCCGGCGCCGAGCGGGTCGAGGCGATCGTCGACAAGCTATATCTCGGGCTGGAGCCGGGGCTGCGCCGCGCCGCCGGCAGATCGGTGCATGCCCATCTGTTGGATCTTGCCGCCCGCGGCATCGTCGACAGCGACCGGCCGGCGACGATCGAGGCGCACTATCGCCGGGTGCGCCGCTGAAGGCTGTCCACGACGCGGCGGCCGAGGCGCCGGTTCTCGGCGCGGCGCCAGCCAGGCGTCGCTGAGCCTGCACCCTTCGGCGCCACCGTTGCCCACGGTTGTTGCGGAGCACCCCGAGAATCAGCATACATTCGGCCCCGGCGCGGGTGGGCGCCGGTGAGCGGGGGATGCGATGGTTTCCTGGTTCGGCAGATTGTGGATGGCGGGATTGCTGGCGATGGCGCTCGGGTTCCCGCCGGGGGCGGATGCCCAGACGCCGCCGGCTGCCGGGGGGGCGCCGTCGGCTGCTGCTGCTCCGGCCGAGGCGCAGATGCCGCGCTATCTGATCTATTTCGATGAATTCAGCGCCTATCTGTCGCCGCGGGCGAAGAGGATAATCGCTGATATCGCTAAAAAGGCGAAAACGACCGGGACCAAATCGATCACCGTGCAGGCGCGGGCGAGCGCCACCGGCACGGTGCAAACCAATAAATACCTGGCGATGACGCGCGCTTCGATCGTCGCCGACGAGCTGGAGGCGGACGGCATCCCGGCCGTGATGGTGCAGCAACAGCCGATCGGGCAGACCGGATCGAAGGATCCGTCGGTGTTCAATCGTCGGGTCGACGTCATCCTTCACCGCTGAGCCCCGGCTCGGCGCCGGTTGGGCAAAATCGATCGAGCGCGGCTGCGCCGCGGCTTTCGCGGCTTCTGCGTTGCGCCGGCCCGGGCGCGTGCTAGGGTCGGCGTCGGCTTTGGCGCAATCGAGGAGACGGCGATGGCCAAGACGCGCGGGACCGGGCTGTTGATGGTGTGGACCGACATCGACGCCGAGTTCGAGGCCGAGTTCAATCGCTGGTACGACGAGGAGCATATCCCGCGGCTGTTGCAGATCCCGGGCTTTCTCAGCGCCGGCCGCTATTCGGCGCTGAAGGGCGGCCCCCGATACCTGGCGACCTACGAGCTCGAGGACCACAACGTGCTGCGCAGCGCAGCCTATCTCGACAGCCTCAAATACCAGCCCTCGGGGCAACGGCAGAAGACCGGGACGAGCCGGATCGGCCGCAACTTTCTGCGCAACGCCTACCGCCAGATCTTCCCGGTGCACACCCATCCGATCGAGCAGACGGCGGCCATGGCGCCGGTGCTGCAGATGGGGCGGATCGACGTGTCGAGCGCGGTCGAGGAAGAGTTCAACGCCTGGTACAACACCGTCTATATACCGGGATATCTGGCGGTGCCGGGCTGCATCGCGGCGCGGCGCTATGTGGCGGTCGAGGGCCAGCCCAAATACCTGACCCTCTACGAATTCGAGCACGCCAAAGTGCCGGAGAGCGAAGCCTGGAGCCGGGCGCGGGCCAGCAATCCGTGGACCCGTCGGATGTCGCCGAACCTGCGCCATGACGAGGGCTCGCCCGGCGTCTACCAGCGCATCTATCCGAAATAGCAAGCCACCGCCGGCTAGGCGGCGCGGAGCGTGCGCCGAGATGCGCCGAGCCGGTCAGATCCCCGGCAGATCGAGCGCGGTCGGCGGGCGGGCGGCGATAAGCTCGATCCGTCACCGGACGCCATCGCCGCGGCGACGACGCGCCGATCAGCGCCCCCGCCTGGGCGCGCGCCCGGTTCGCATCGCCGGCGGCAGCTCGTTCCAACAGCGGCCGTCGACGAGACGGCCCGAAGCGCGTCGGCCGAGGCGCACCATCCGCGGGCCGAACCCGTCCTCCGGCGCCGGCGCCCACTCCCCCCACTGCTTGAACCAGAACGGAACCCCGGCCTCAGCGCAGCGATCGCGCAGCTCGCGCAGCCAGCTGGCGTCGGCGGCCCGAACCCCGACGCCGGTCTCGCCGCCGGCCACGACCCAATCGAGCGCCGGCCACGCCGGCCCGCCGATCGCGATCCTGCGGCCGCGGCCGTCGAGCAGATAGCGATCGCCGCTGAGCGCATCGACATAGCCGTGGTCGACCGCCACCGCACCGGGCCGCACCAGCCCGAGCAGCGGCTCGAAGGCGACCCAGCGCAGCGCGGCCGGCGTCTGCAGCAGCTCGGCGATGCGGGTCGTGCGCTCCTGATCCTCGACCGAAACGCCCGCCCATAGATTGGGCAGCGGCCATGGTTCGAGGCCAGCCGGGCGAGACTGGCTGTTCGCCGGGTCGGCGGCCCGGCACCCCAGTCGCGCCAGACCGGCGGCCCACAGCTGCCGCACGCCGGCGCCGCGTGCCCGCGCTGCGGCCGAGGCCGTGGTAACTTCTTCCCGCCCGGTCCTCAGGCTGGAGCCGAGGCTCGGCAGCACCCCCACCGCAAGCCGGTCGACCGCCTCGGCAATGCGATGCGGCGTCTGCCGATCGGCATAATAGCTGCGCATCCGTTCGGCGCGCTTGGTCAGCACCAGGAAGCGATGCCAATGCGCGACCGCGATCACCGCATGCAGCGCATCGAGGGTTTCAACCGCGAGCTTTTCGTGGAACAGGTCCGACATCGACGCGACCAGGATGCGCCGCGGGGTACGCTGAAGCAGCGGCCAGGTGGACAGATCCGTCCGCACCCGAATCTCGCCGGTCCATTGCAGATCGGATGCCCCCATCGTGGTCAGCCCGGCATAGCGTGCGCCGCCCTTTCCCGCCATTCGTGCAAGCTGGGCGACGCTCGCCAACGCCTCGCAATGATCGCAGCCGGCGCTAAGCACAGAGCAGCCGCCGATCGGATTCCACGTTGCGTCGTACCATGCCGGCGCCGGGCTATCGGCCTCTTGCCCGGAAGATTGCCCGGCGGACCCCGCAAGAGAGCGCTCGCCCAGCCAACTGCCGGCGCGGGCGCCCATCAGCGCCGTACTGCGATCGACGACCGAGCGGCCCGGAAGGCCGGCCCGGCGGTGGCGGCGGAGCCGAAAGCAAGTCGGCCGGCGGCGATCCGCTCAGCCTCGCGGCCGAAGATGTCTCCCCACACGTAAAACATCCCCTGAGAGAATTTTAAAGGTTGATATATCCAGAGGAAGTAAATAGCAACTATAATAAGATATAGTTAACGCAGCACATCCACCGAGAGTTAACCAATCAATAATCGATTGGTTTCGCCGAATTCAGAGCAACATTCATGGTTCGGCCGGCGGCGACGCCCGCCAGAGTCGCGCTCGCAAAGCCTCGGTGCCGGGCATGGCCCTGCGATATGTGAACGAGGAGAGAGGACGGGCCAGCACGGCGGCTCGCCCGGAAACGACCGATTTGATTCGGTTGCCTCAGCCGGCTGGCTTACCCACCGGAAGCAGCAGGATCTGAACGGGTGTCCGTTCGGGGATCGAGGGGGTTCGAGGCGCGCTCCTTAGCGCATGGTGGATTTGGCGGTCGGGATGATCCGGGTCACCACCATCGCGGCACGGTCGAGACAAAGGGGCACCCGCGGCGCAATCTTGGTCTTCCAGTAGTCGGTGTCATAAACCGCCTTGTAGAGCGCCTCGCGCTCGGCCTCGCTGTCGAAGCGGCGCAGCCACACATAGGCCGAATCATCGGTCTCGCCGCGGAAGCTGCCGCAGATGACCATGCCCTTCGACACCTGGAAGGGGATGATCTCCTCTTCCATGATCTTGACCCACTCATCCATCTTGCCGGGAAGAACCTTGTATTGGCGCAGTTCGTAAAAGGCCATGTCGATGATCCCGTGCTGGCTCGGCTGCATCGCCCGCCAGCATAGCGACGGCCGGCCGGCGGCGGAAGCCGGGCGCCGGGGTCGGAGCTTCTGGCCGGCGGCGTTTGGCATTACTCTGCCGGCAACCGAGTTGTATCGCGGGAGAGCAGATGATGGCCAACGACATCGCCGCGGCGGATGCGGGGCCGGCGCCGGTGGTCGAGACCGCCGTGGGCAGATTGCGCGGTGCGCGCCAGGCCGGCATCTATGTGTTCAAGGGCGTGCCCTACGGCGCCTCGACCGCCGGCCGCAACCGCTTCATGCCGCCCGAGCCGCCGGCGTCGTGGGCCGGGGTGCGCGACGCGCTCGCCTATGGCGGGCGGGCGTGGCAATTGCCCAACCGGCCAAAGCGGCGCGCGGCGCTCGAAACCCTGCTCGGCCCGGCCGACACGATGCCCGAGGGCGAAGACTGCCTGAGCCTCAATCTGTGGACGCCCGGCCTCGACGCGGGCAAGCGGCCGGTCATGGTGTGGCTGCATGGCGGCGCCTTTGCCTATGGCTCCGGCAACCGCGCGGTCACCGACGGCGCCAATCTGGCGCGCCGCGGCGATGTCGTCGTGGTCAACGTCAACCATCGCCTCAACATTTTCGGCTTCCTGCATCTGGCCGATGTCGGCGGCCCGCAATGGGCGCATTCGGGCAATGCCGGAATGCTCGACATCGTCGCGGCGCTGCGCTGGGTGCAAAGCAACATCGCCGGGTTTGGCGGCGACCCCGGCAACGTCACGATCTTTGGCGAGTCGGGCGGCGGCGGCAAGGTCAGCGTATTGCTGGCGATGCCGCAGGCGCGCGGCTTGTTTCACCGCGCCGTGATCCAGAGCGGGGCGGCGATCCGGGTGTCGACCCGCGAACGGGCGAATGCGCTGGCCGAGGCGGTGCTGGCGGAGCTGGGGCTCGGCCGCGGCCAATGCGAGCGGTTGCAGACCCTGCCGGCCGGGCAGGTGCTGGCGGCGATCGCACCGGCCGCCCGCGCTGTCGGGCGCTCGCGCTGGCCGTTGCTCGACCGCTACGATTTCGGCCCGGTCGTCGATGGCGTCGACCTGCCGCAGCACCCGGCCGAGCCCGAGGCGCCGGCGAGCGCCGACGACATCCCGCTGATGGTCGGCGGCACCAGGGAGGAGAGCGCCTTTTTCCTCGCCGACGACGATGCGGTATGGAGCCGCACCCTGAGCGAGGCGGAATTGCGTCAACGGGTGAGTGCGGTGTCCGGCGCCGAGGCCGACGCGCTGCTCGCCGCCTATCGCGCCACGATGCCGCAGGCGAGCCCGGCCGACCGGCTGATCGCGGCGCTGACCGGCTCGAATTTCTGGGTCCGCACCGTGCTCTTGGCCGAGCGCTATGCGGCGCGGCGCGGCCGGGCTCCCGTTTACATGTATTCGCTCGACTGGCAGAGCCCGGCGCATGACGGCCGCATGAAGGCGCACCACGCGATGGATCTGCCCTTTGTCTTCGACAATGCCGATGTGCCGGACACCACCGCCGGCGCCCCCGGCGCGCGCGAGCTGGCGGCGCTGATCTCGGCCACCTGGATCGCCTTCGCCCGCAACGGCAGCCCGGTGAACCCGGCGCTCCCGGCCTGGCCGGCCTATTCGGCGGAACATCGCGCGACGATGATCTTCGACAACGAGTGCCGCCTCGTGCGCGATCCCGACCGCGACGCCCGCCTGCTGTGGACCCGCGCCGTTCAGGGCTAGCGGCCGCCGGTGCCCGGGCCGGGGGCGAAGAAAGGATCACCGGGACGACCTCGGTGATGACGGCTAGTGCTCGGGCGCATTCAGATGGTGCACTTTCACCGCAGTCGTCATGCCCGGCCTTGTGCCGGGCATCCACGGAAGTTGGCAGGGCTTTTGCCGCCAAGCGTGGATGGCCGGGACGAGCCCGGCCATGACGATGTGACGAATATTGTGTCTGCGTCTGGGCACTAGGGGTTGAGGCTTCGTGCCGCATTGCAATCGGTTCTGCGGAACCGGATAGAGGCGGGCTCGCGGCGGGCGACCCCTCCTCGGTGCAGCCACATCATTGATGCTTGACGCGGGCCGCACTACCGGCGAATGTTACTTGTATATCTAAGAAAATTGGTTAATTTTATGCGCGGTCCGAGTTGCAAGAACCTTGCAGTATTTGCCGCGCCGGCAATCGCGATCGGCGGCGTATTCGGGATCGCCGGCGTGGCGTCGGCCGCCGGTTTGTCGCAAACCGCGACCATTCCGCTCGCTGCGACCGACTGGTCGAGCGCGGCCGAGATCCGCCAGCTCGATCCGTCCTTCGGCACCTTGCAAAGCATCAGCTTCGGGCTGACCGGCACTTTGCAAGGGACAATCGGCGTCGAGAACCTCGACTCGTCCCCGGCCACGATCGATGGCGGCATCTCGTCGATGATCGCGCTTTCGGCGCCCGACGCGGGCCAGGTGCTGTCGGTGGCGCCCCAAATCGCCGTCAGCGCCAATCTCGCCGGCTTCGACGGCAAGATCGATTTCGCCGGCGCCTCGGGTCGAACCTTCTCAGGTCTGACCGACACGCAGAGCGCGACGACGACCTACACGGTCGGCGCGCCCGGCCCGCAGCTCCCGACCGCACCCTTTCTCGGCACCGGCAAGGTGGCGCTGCCGGTGACCGCCTCGGCCAGCGCCGGCATATCAGGCCCGCTCGACCTCGCCGCCCGCACCCTGGCCGCCGCCGGCGCCGCCGTCACCGTTAAATACGGCACTGGCTCGGCATCCTCGGGCGGGGGGTCGTTCGCAGGTGATTTTACTACGCTCGGCACCAATGTATCGGCTTTAAGCATCGGCGTGCTTGGCGAGGAGCACACCGCAATCCAGACCCGGACCTTGTCCGACCAGAACGGCGATTGGACGCGCAACATCACCTTCAATCCGTTCAACAACGCGCTCGGCACCTCGGTCAGCGCCGACCTGACGCTCTCGGGCGATGCCAAGGCAAGCCTGTCGGTGCAGGATACCGGCCCCACCGCTGGTTCCTACAACGCCAGTCAATCGGCGGTTTTCAACTTGCTGAAGCCCGGCGGCACGTTGCTGGACACGGCGAGCGCCGTTGCCGACCTGTCGGGCGCGCTCGCCTCTTTCCATGGAGCCGCCCTGTTCACCAAGCCCTTCGGCACGACAACGAAGGACACATTCCTCAGCCAATTGGCCGCTTTCTCGGACGGATATGCGCCCGATCTGGCGTTCTTCTCCGGCCCCGACCCGGTCAGCTTGGCGGTGCAAGCGATCGCAACCTTGTCGGCCGACTTGCCCGGCAGCGCCGATCTGCTCTCCTCCGGTCTCGAAGGGGCGCAGGTCACGCTGTCCTATACCTATCTGCCGAACACCGACCCGCCGGCGAACCTGAACGCCGACCTGGCCACGGACCCGGTGCCGGAGCCGGCATCCTTGGCGCTGTTGTCCCTCTCGCTATTCGGGTTCGGTTTCGTGCGCCGCTGCCGCGGATAGGATTGCCGCGCCCTCGCAGCGAAAGGGTGGCGCCGACTGGCGTTGCCGGCTAGTGTCGCCGCCGGGCAATGGTCGGAGCGCGGGGGTGCTCGATGCGGGGGGTGGTTCTGTTGCTGCTGCTGGGCTTGGCGGCGTGCGTGACCGCCGACCGGGTCACCCCGCCGGGGGTTTCGTCCGAGCTGCGCGAGTGGCAGACGCCCAAGGGAAAGCCGCCGACCAGGGCCGAGTTCGCCGCTGTCGTCGCCGCCTGCCGGGACCGTGAAAAAAGCACCGACCAGACCGGCCCGATCAGCGGGTGCCTGACCGATTTGGGGCTCCGCCGGGTGCAATGACGTAGCGAGGATAGAAAGCTGGCGTCGCCCCGGGCATAATGATCGCTTGCGAGCCAACCGGAGGAGGTATCGTCGTGGAGCCGCAGATCAATCTTCAGCTGAGCCATGTCGGGCTGTTCGTGCGCGACCTCGAACCGATGGTCGCGTTCTACCGCGACGTCATGGGGTTTGCCGTCACCGACCGGGGCTCGGTGCGCAACGCCGAATTGACGTTTCTCAGCCGCGACCCCAAGGACCATCACCAGATCGTGCTCGCGACCGGGCGCCCGGAGGGGCTCCCCGACCGCATCCTGAACCAGCTGTCGTTCCGGCTCGGCTCGCTCGACGAGCTGAAGGCGTTTCACCAGCGATTGAAATCGGCGCCGGTCAGCGACATCGACCCGATCCACCACGGGATCGCCTGGTCGGTCTATTTCCGCGATCCCGAGGGCAACCGGGTCGAGGTCTTTGTCGACACGCCGTGGTACATCCCGCAGCCGGCGCGCCAGCCGATCGACCTCTCCCGCTCGGCGGCCGAGATCTACGACGACACCAAGGCGTTCTGCGAAGCGCAGCCGGGCTATCGGCCGTTCAACGACTGGCGCAGCGACCTCGAGCGCCAGCTGTCGGCCTAGCCCCTCACCCGCCTCGCTGCCGCTCGGCACCCTCTCCCGCAATGCGGGAGAAGGGAGACCCGGCGCGAAGTGCCGGGTGGGTGAGGGTACGCGCCTCAGATATGCCGGCCGCGCAGCTCGTTGTTGGTGTGGCGGTCGCCTGAAAGCCAGCGGGCGAGCTCGCTGTGCGCGTCGGCGCGGCGGATCGCGTCGATCTCGGCGACATCGTCCGGGTCCTGAGTGAACTCGACGATCAGCCCGTCGGGCGAGGCGACGTAGATCGACTTGCAATAGCCGTGATTGGTCTCGCGGTATTTTTCGCCGGCCGTTTCGAGCCGCCGCTTCAGCTCGTCATAGGTTTGCCGCTCGGCCTTGAAGGCGATGTGGTCGTAGCGCCCGATCCGGGCCGGCTTCTCGGCCTGGGTCATCGCGTAGAGCTCGGGGTCGGCGAATTGGAAAAACGCCAGCGCGCCGCCGTCCGCCATCGCGAAAAAGGTGTGGCAAAACTCGACCTCGCGCTGCACCTCGGCGCTGAAATTCTTTTCGCACCAGGTCGCGACCAGCGGAATGCCGAGCAGATCCTCGAAAAACCGTCGGTTGACCTCGTGATCCCTGACGACAAACGCGTTGTGATGCAGGCGCGACGGCAGCCGCGACAGCAGCCCTTTGGTCTCCAATCCGGTGGCGGCCTCGATCGTATCCATCTGATCCTCCCTGGTCCGAGCGAAAAATCGGTGTGGCTACGAAAGTATCATAAAGCGCTGGCTGCCGGACAGTCGAAGCGGTGCCGCCGCCTTGTGTCGGTTCCCACTATCGGGCAAAATTATATGCGACCCTGCACCGGAGGTTGTACAATCAGCGCGCTGAATGCGGCGGCGCTTGGTCTTCCGAAGCTCCCCGAGCTGAGCAGCGAGGATCTTAAATCCGTCCGCAGCTTTCTGCCTGGCAAGCTGCTCGGGCGCACCGCGGCGATACTGTCGCTGGCGGTGCTTGTCCTGGTCTTCGCCGGCGCCGCCGATCGGGCGCTGAAGTTTTTGGGCGCCGACCTGACCCCGCTGCCGTGGGCGGCGCATTACGGGTTGTTGATAGGGTTGCCGGTGCTCGCCGTCGCTGCGCAGCTGGCGATGGAATGGCGTTCGTCGCGCGTGCGGCGCCAATTGCAGGCGCTCGCGGTCCGCGTCGACGCGGTGCCGTCCGGCTATTTTCGTATCGGCCCGTATCTGAACACGGAAGAGGATCGGGCAAAATTCACGCGCGCCGACCTTGCCCATGAAAAAGTGCTGACCTGGCTCGAGCGATCCGTCAGCACGCCGCTTTATCTGACCGGTGATTCCGGGTCGGGGAAAAGCTCGCTGTTGAGCGCTTCCGTGCTGCCGGCGTTGCGCAATCGCGGCTGGACGGTGGTCGAGGCCCGCGCTTGGCAAGATCCGGTGCAAGCCTTGCGCGATGCGCTCACGGCTTTGGCCGGTTCGCGGCGATCGGCGCAGGATGCAAATCGGAATTTGCGGCAGTTGATCAATTCCGCGGCTCGGCGGGCGGCGGGGGGCCTGGTGCTCGTGCTCGACCAGTTCGAGGAATTTCTGATCCTCGGCGAGTCCGAGCGGCGACAAGCGTTTGCTGCGCTGGTCGCGAACCTGGCGTCGCCGGCGACCGCGGACCTGCGCCTACTGCTGGTGTTGCGCAGCGATTACCAGCCATTGTTGGAGGATTGCGGCCTGCCGCCGCTGCGGCATGGCGAGAATTTTTTTCAGGTCGCCCGTTTCACGCTCCCCGTCGCCGACGAGTTCATGACCAAATCCGGCCTCGGCCTGGAGACCGAGGCGAGGCGCCGGCTGCTCGACAGCGCTGCCGAGCTCGACGAAACACCGGGGTTGGTGCGCCCGATCATCTTGAATGTCGTTGGCCATGTGCTGGCCTCTGGACAATCGACGGCGCCCTCATTGGATGCCGGGCTGCTGGTCCGGCGCTACATCGAGCAGACCATCGACCAGCCGGCATTGCGCGACACCGCACCGCAGGTGCTGGAAAAATTGGTGACCGACCAGGCGACCAAACGTCCGCGCACCGAGAAGGAGATCGCGTCTGAAACCGGGCTGCGCCTCGGCGAAGTGCGGGGGGTTCTGATCGGCCTCGGCAACGCCGCGCTCGCCCGCCCGCTCGATGCGGCGCAGGGCTTCTGGGAGTTGTCGCACGATTTCATCGCCCGCGCCGTGGCGCGCTATCTGGGCCGTCAGCGCCGTGCGCTGTGGCGTCGCGCGACCGCTTATGCCGCGCCGGCGCTGTTTGCTGCAGCGGTCGTCGCCGTGGGCGGCGTGATCGGGTGGGACCATCTCAGCCCGCTTGCGGCAAAGAGTGAGCTGGAGGAGCTCGGCATCACCCTCACGACTCGAGGAAATGCGATCGCCGCCGAAAAAAACTCCAGTTTCGATCCCGCCCGGCTTCCCGAAATCGGGCGATTTCTCACCTGGTTTCGCCCGCAATCACTCGACCTGTCATTTACCCATGTCGCCGACCTCGAACCGCTCAAGGGCCTTACCGCGCTCCAATCGCTCAACCTAGCGGCCACCGAAGTCGTCGACCTCGAACCGCTCAAGGGCTTGACCAAGCTTCAAACATTGGATCTGAGCGGTGATGCTGGGGTCTCCGACCTCGAACCGCTCAAGGGCTTGACCGCGCTTCAATCGCTCAACCTGACGCTGACCCAGGTCGCCGACCTCGAACCGCTCAAAGGTTTGACCAAGCTTCAATCGCTCGACCTGGCGGGTACCTCGGTCGCCAACCTCGAACCGCTCAAGGGCTTGACGGAGCTTCGAGATCTGACGCTGCCGAACGGCCATCAGCTCGTAGCTCCCTTCGATCCGAAGG
>DASYNW010000183.1:0-18602 GCA_036008325.1 Allostellaceae bacterium | reverse complement strand
AATGGGTCCCGGCCTTCGAGCGCGTGAAGAAATCTATTTTGCAGGGTTCCGTCATTCCGGGGCGGTCCGAAGGGCCGAGCCCGGAACCTAAGAACACCAGCATTTCCAGTATGTTTGCCGTGCGGTGTTCATGGGTTCCGGGTTCGCGGGCTGCGCCCGCGCCCCGGAATGACGGGGTTTTCGTATTTTCTTCACACGCTCCTTCGCCGGGAAGACAAAGAAACGGAGCCAAGTGTCTGGCTCCCACCACTAGCCCCGCAGCGGCGCGCCCGAAGCCGCGAGCCCGAGGGACAGCCGGGCGGGCTGGCGGCGGGCGGGCCGAACCGCTATAACCCGCCGCCATGCGCCGTTCGACGCGTTTCGGTCTCGCCGCCGCCATTGCGCTGTTGGTGTTGGGTGGCGGCTACACCGCCTATTGGTGGATCACCGCTGGGCGGATCGAGAACGGCCTCGTCGCCTGGCGGCAATCGATGCAGCCCCGCAAGATCGACGTCTCTTGGCAAAGCCTGCGGGTCGCCGGGTTTCCGTTCGGCTTCCGCATCGAGCTGGCCGGCGCTCGGCTAGCTGACCGCACCCTGACCCCCGCGCCGGAAATCCATATGTCGGCATTGACCGGCACTGCCCGCCCTTGGGATTTCTCCGACTGGCGCCTCAATGCGCCGCAAGGGCTCGCGGCCGACCTCGCCGCTGCCGGCACAAGGCCGCCGATAAGGCTTGCGACCCATGCTGCCCGGGGCACGGTGTCCCTCGCCGGCGGTGGGGCGGCGTCGCTGTGGCTCAGCTTTGAGGGCCTGGTGGCCGAGGCCGGCGGCCGGGTTCCGGTCAGGGCTGCCGATGCCTGGATCACCCTGCCGCCGACACCGGCGCGGACCCATACCGAGCCGAGCCTCGGGCTCGCCGTCGATCTGCGCCAGGTGCAGCTGCCGGCGGCGCCGCCGACGATGAGCGGCACGATCGACGATCTGGCGTTCGGCGTCACCGTCAAGGGTGCGGTGCCGGACGGGCCGTTGGTGCAGGCGGTCGCCGCATGGCGGGATGCCGGCGGCACGATCGAGCTCGATAACCTCAAGCTCAAATGGGGCGGGCTCGGCGCCAACGCGACCGGGACGATCGCCCTCGATCGCGAGTTGCAGCCGGAGGGCGCTTTTTCCGGGGGGATCGAAGGGTTCGGTACGATCCTATCGGCGCTCGTCGAAGCGGACCGCCTGAACGCCGAGCAGGCGGCGCTGGCGCAGATCGCGCTATCGGCGCTGGCCAGGCCCGGACCCGATGGTCAACCGCAGATCAAGACGTCGTTCACAATTCAGAACGGTAAGATGTATCTCGGGCCGGCGAAGCTCGGCGCGGCGCCGCGCATCGTGTGGCGATAGCGCGGCGGTTCGTCCTCGCCCGCAAACCTCAGAGCGGGATCGCCAGCAAGGTGTCGATCTGGCGGCTGTCGAGCACGACGATCTTGGCCGCGAACTTCCAGCTTTCGCCGTCGCGGCTGACCCGATCGAGGTAGCGGCCGGCGGCGAACAGCGTCATGTCGCCGTCCTGCATGGTGCGCACCACCAGGAAATTGGCGACGAGATCGAGCCGACCCGCAGCATCGCCGACGATCTTGATCGACGACACCAGATGGCGATAGCGCTGCGGCTCGTAGATGTTCGCCTGGCGCAGGGCGCTCACCCGATCCGTCAGCATGTTGCGCGAGGTCGCGTAGATCAGGCCCAGCGGCAGGCCGGCCTCGTGGTTTTCCGCCGAGGTGATCCGGTAAAAGCAATCCTCGGTGAAGAAATCGGGCCAGCGTTCGAGTTGGTCGGCGTCGAGACAGTGGACATAATCGGTATAGAGCTGGTCCAGCTCGACTCGCCGCGCCACCGCCTCGAAGTCCATCGCCTCAGAACCCCATCAGCGGCCGATAGGTGTGCCAGAAGCTGCGGACCGAGGCCTCGGTCGTCCGGTTGGCCTCGGAGACATGATCGACGCCGCCCATTTCGAGCACCGAGCATTCCTCCTCGGCGCCATGGATCGCGCGTTGGATGAAGTTGCCGACGGCACCATCCTCCATCGACACATAGCCCGCCGGCCCGACGAGATTGGCCTGGGCCAGCCGCAGCGCGGTCATCTCGGCGTCGTCCTCGGCAAAGCCCAGATAAATCCATTGCAGCTCGGTCTTGTCCGGACCCTTGGGCAATACCAGGCGGAGCGCGATGCAGTTCTGGATCTGCTGCAACACGAAATTCGGGAACAGGGACAGGATCTGGGTCGTGGTGTCGTCGCCGAACTCCTCGGCCATGGTCAGAAACCCGGGATCGGCCAGCCGGAAGTTCTCGTGCATGGACGGAATGCCCGAATATAGCTCGTCCGAGGTCCCGGCGCCGACGCGGTCGACCTTGTTGCGGGTGTAGCTCGCATGATGCGCGCCGCTTTCGGCGATGTCGACCCCGCCTTCCGAGGTCAGCCGCGAGATGCGAAAGGTCGTGAAGAAGGTATGCAGCAGGGTCGCGTGGTAGGTATCGCGCACGTTCTCGAAATAAAGCTTCCAGTTGTTGTGCAGGATCTGCGAGGTGGTGCCCAGGATCTTCGGCGTGCCGTGCATGACCCGATGAATGCGCGAGCCGATCAGATTGCCGATGTAGTCGCCCAAAGGCGGCGCCACGGGAGACAAGGTACCGAACACCAGATCGCCGAAATGATCGACCCGCAGTTTTTTGAGCCCGTGCTGTTCGAGATCGAAGCTTTCCGGCATGCCGCCCTTGCCGGCGACGCCGCGGCGAAAGGCGACGCTGTCGAGGTTGCCTTCCAAATCATAGCGCCAGGCGTGATAGACGCAGGTCAAATTGTCGGCGTGGCCGCGCCGCTTCAGGCAGACGAGGTTGCCGCGATGGGCACAGCGGTTGAGCATCGCGTGGATCTTGCCGTCATGCCCGCGAGTCACGATGACCGGGGTTTCGCCGAGGAACGTCGTCAGATAGTCGCCCGGCCGCGGCAACTCGCCGGCCAGGGTAAGAAACTGCCAGGTCGGCCCGAAAAAGATCCGGGACAATTCCTCGCGATAAATTTCCGGATCGGCGAACACCCGGTAGGGAACCCGGGCATTGCCCTCGGCCGGCCATTGCAAAGCGGGTTGCTGTTCCATCCGATTTCTCCGCTCCAGCATGCTATGTCAGAGTAAGCGAGATTGCTTTGTCGCTTCGCGCCTCGCGATGACGAGGATCTTTTATGTCGTTGCGAGAGAACCACCCAACTCCTGGCGCTCGGCCGCGATCGTTTGCCGGAATCGCTCGTCGATGCCGCGCCAATCGACGACGTCGACCCTGTAGGGCAAGTCGCTTTCGGTGAACGCTTCGGCCAGCTCGGCGATTTCGTCGAGGGTCAAGCGCCGACCGGCATCGATCGCGAGGTCGAGGTCCGACAAAGGCCGCGCCCGCCCGCTCGCGCGCGAGCCGAACACCCACGCCATGCTGCCCTGCGGCAGATGCGCGGCAAGAATGCTCAGGACCAGCCTGCGGTGACCCCCCGCCAGATCGGCGCCGACGGAGCGTCTCATGCGAGCCGCCGGCGCAGTTCGGCATGGAGATGTTCGACCTCTTCGAGAAATGCCGGGATTGCCGCGACGACCAAGGCCGCCACGGCGCCATCATAGGTATGGCTCGTGCGCGCTCGCATCTCGCGAAATCGGCGCCAATCGGGCCAGCCGCCGCTCAACAGCCCTTGAGCCGTTCCGGTGCGGATCAAATCGGCGAACGGCATGCGCTCGACCCCCTCCGGGGAGGCTGCAATTTCTTTGAGATAGCGCCTGAGCATTCGGTGGCTCAGCTCATAGGTGAACTCGAAGCGCTGGATCAACCCGTCGCGTAGCTGCTCGTCCATCGGCTCGCGCTGATGTCGAACGAGGCCTTCACGAAGCCTGCGCACCGCGTTGCCGAGCGGGGTCGCGTCGAGTTTCAAGGCGCCGACCGATGCAGCGGTCTCAGCCGCCGTAAAACACGTTGTCGCCCAGATCCTTCATCTCGAGGATCGCGGCGTCGGGGCGGCCGGTGACCGGCTTTGGCAAATGCGCCTCGACGACCTCGCCGACGACGATGTGGTGGTCGCCCTGCTCGACGATGCTGGTGACTTTGCATTCGACCGCGGCGAGCGCGGCATCGAGGATCGGCGCGCCGTTGGCGCCCTTGTGGACCGCCTGGCCGGAGAGCTTGCCGTCTTCGAGCTTGGTCGGCTTGAAGAAGGTGAACGCCACCCCCTTGTGCTCCTTGCCCAGCATGTTGAGCGCGAAGTTCTTGGTGTTCTTGATCAGCGGATAGGCGCCGGAATCGGTCTTGACCCCGACCACCACCAAAGGCGGATTGAACGCACTCTGCGTCACCCAATTGACCGTCGCCGCGGCGACGTTGCCCTTGCCGTCATCCGCGGTCAGCACATAGATCCCATAAGGGATCATCCGCAGCGCGGTTTTCTTGGCGTCCTGGTCCATCCTCGGTCTCCTCGGCGATCGGCTTCACCCGGCGGCGATCATAGCCGAGAACCGACCGGCGATGAACCCGCCTCGCGAGGCCGCCCGGGTCAGGCCGTCTCCTCGTCCTTGGCGGGGTCGGCGTATTCGGGCACCCGATAATAGACCCACACCAAATTGGCCAGCAGCACCGCGCCGGTGACGAGGAACACCCAGCGCAGCCCGAACGCCGCCGCGACGGCGCCGCCGCTCAGCGGCCCGAGCGAGTTGCCGAGAAACATCGCCGAGGCGGTGATGCCGTAGACCGTGCCGCGCTGCGAACGCGGCACCAGGCGGCCGACCAGCGCATTCGCGGTCGGCAGAATGCCGCCGATGAACAAGCCGACGCCAAACCGCTCGGCGGTGAACAGCCAGTAGCTGCCGACAAAGGCTTGCGGCAAGGTCGTCAGGGTCGCCCCCAACAGGCTGATCAGCAGGACCCGGCGATAGCCGAGCCGGTCGCTGCGCTTGCCGAGAAACGGCGAGGCGACGACATCGGCGAGCCCGGTCACCGAGAAGGCAATGCCGCTCAGGGTGGCGAGGTCGGGCCGCATGCCGACCAGCTCCTTGACGAACAAGGTGACCACCGGCTGGACCGTGCGCACCCCGAACTGCGCCATCAACAGCACGAAGAACAGCGGCAACAGCCCTGGCGAGCGGGCGACCGCCAAAAGGCTGGCGAGCAGCGAGCGCCCGCCGCGGGTGCGCGGCGGCGCGACGAAGCGTTCGTGCACGCCGAACCAGACGAGGCCGGTGGTCATCAGCACCGTTGCCCCGGTGCAGTAGAACGGGATGCGGTAGCTGCCGGTGGCATCGGCCAGCGCCCCGCCGATCAGCGGGCCTACGAGGGAGCCGACCAATTGCCCGGTGCTGAGCCAGCCGAGCGCGAAGCCCAGCCGATCTTCCGGGGCCTGGCTGGCGACCAGTGCGATCGCCGAGCTGGAAAATCCGGCGAAGACGCCCATCAGCGCGCGAAACGCGAAGAACTGCCACACATTGGCCGCGATCCCCATCAGCGCCGCGAACACGCCGATGGCAACGCTCGAGCGCAATAGCATCAGCTTGCGGCCGCGGCGGTCGGCCAGCCGCCCCCACAGGGGCGAGGCAAAAGCCGCGACAAACGAGGTGACGCCAGCGAGGATGCCGGCCCACAGATCGACAGCGCTCGCCGATTTCACGCCGAGCACCGGCAGAAACAGCGGCATGATCGGGCTGAGCATCGAAAACGCCATGGTCATGACGAACTGGATGCCGACCATGGCCCACAAGGTGCGCTGCCATTGCACCGCGGGCTGTTGCCGGCTGCCGTCCTCGGCCGCGTCGATGCGATCTTCGACCATGTTTCCCGCTGACCAGGTCGACTCGGGCCGAAGCGCTGGGCCGATCCCGGCTTTTTAACCGAAGCAGCGAGCCTCGGCATCGGCTTTACGCGGCCGCGGCCCGCTGCGAAACCATGGCTCACATGCAAAGAGCGTGCGTGCTGCCCGTCCGACCAATTTGCCGCGGTTGCCCGCCCGCGATCGGCAGCGCGCCGAGCCGGGCGCGATTCGCGGTCAAGGGGCTAATCGCACCGGCGGAATGCCTAGAGTCTAGGCAGATGACAATCGCAAAAAAGCGAGAGACATTCGCGCATTGCTGCTCTACATTTCTCACAAGGCTCCGTCAAAGGAGCCGTCACGAACAGGAGAGAGCGATGGCAGCGGTGGAGACCGTAAGGGGTGTTCCGTGGTGGAAGGAGCCGACCAAGGATCAGTGGTACGCCTTTGGCGCAGCTTGGCTCGGCTGGACGTTGGATGCCTTTGATTTCACCGTATTTCTCCTGATCATGGTGCCGATCGCCAAGCAGTTCAACGTCCCGCTGACCGCTGTCACGATCGTTTTCACGATTACCCTGTTCATGCGGCTTATCGGCGCAACGGCCTCGGGCTGGGTCGCCGACCGGGTCGGGCGCAAGCTGCCGCTGATGATCTCGATTCTCGGTTACTCGGTCTGCAACTTCATCGCCGGGTTTTCGCCGGCTTTCTGGTTTCTATTGCTGTTCCGCGCGCTCCTCGGTGTGTTCATGGGCGCGGAATGGCCAGCCGGCGCCTCCCTGGCGATGGAAACCTGGCCGATCCGATCGCGCGGCTTTATGAGCGGCGTGTTGCAAGGCTCGTGGGGGCTGGGCTTTTTGCTGTCGGCCCTCATTTACGGCCTCTTTTTTAAATACATCGGCTGGCGCGGCATGCTGTGGGTCGGGATCGTGCCGGCGCTGGCGGTCGTCTACGTGCGCTACTACGTCAAGGAGCCCGCGATCTGGATCGAGAACCGCCGGCGCCAGCGGGTCGAGCGCCGCGAGGTCAAGATCCCGCTGTTCAGCATCTTCAAGCGCAGGGTCCTCGCCAACACACTGACCGCATGTTGGTTTCAGGCGGCTGGATTCGTCACCTACTATTCGATCAACGCGCTGTTCGCCACCCATCTGCAGCATGACCTGCATCTGAGCCCGGCGCTGATCGCGACCCCGATCGCGTTTGCCAACATCCTGGTGTTTCTCGCCAGCTCGGGCTGGGGCTGGGTGTCGGATAAGATCGGGCGCCGCCCAGCGATGATCATCCCGGCGCTGTGCGCGATCCCGCTGGCGCCGATCTATCTGTTCTCGGGCAATTTTACCTGGGTCGTGATCGCCTTTATGCTGCAGGGGCTGTTCGCCGGCGGCGCCATGTACGGACAGGTCCCGAGCTATCTGACCGAGCGGTTTCCGACCGAAATCCGCGCCACCGCGACCGGCTTCTGCTATCACGTCGGCGCGATTTTTGGCGGGGTCGTGCCGCCGATCCTGACCTATTTCGCGATTACCTGGAATTTGGGGTTCGCGATCCCGATGCTGATCGGCACCCTGTTCGGGCTGACCAATTTCATCCTGTCGCTCGCGTTCGGCCCGGAGACCCGAGGAACCGAAATGGTGCCCGATCTGGTCGTGGCCTGAGAGGGGCGGCTATACGACGATAAACGGGCCGTCTTCGGGCATCGCCGGAGGCGGCCTTCCCTGACCAAATCTGCGGTCGAAAAACTCGTAAAGGCTCCGCTTAAGGAGCCGTCTCGAACTGGGAGGCTTCGCTATGGCCGCAGTCACCAATGCTTTCCAGCCGATCCCATGGTGGAAGGAACCGACCAAGGAGCAATGGCACGCCTGGGTCGCCGCTTGGCTCGGCTGGACCTTGGACGCGTTCGATTTCACAATCTTCCTTTTGATCATGCTGCCGATCGCGCAGGAGTTCCACGTCCCGCTGACCGCGGTGACCGCGGTGTTCACGATTACCCTGTGGATGCGGCTGGTCGGCGCCACCGGTTCGGGCTGGCTCGCCGACCGCATTGGCCGCAAGACCCCGCTGATGATCTCGATCGCCTGGTATTCGGCCTGCAACTTCATCGCCGGGTTTTCGCCGGCGTTCTGGTTTCTGTTTCTGTTCCGCGCCTTGCTCGGCATCGGCATGGGAGCGGAATGGCCGGTCGGCGCGGCCCTGGCAATGGAAACCTGGCCGCAGCGCTCGCGTGGCTTTATGGCCGGCGTGCTGCAATCGTCGTGGGGACTGGGCGCGCTGCTGTCGAGCGCCGCCTATGGCCTGCTTTATAATTCGATCGGCTGGCGCGGTCTGTTGATGTTGGGCGTCTTGCCGGCATTGCTGATTTTGTACGTCCGTCATTTTGTCAAAGAGCCTGAGGTTTGGCTCGAGAACCGCCGGCTGCAGCGCACCCAGCGGCGCGAGGTGCGCATTCCGCTCTTGAAGATCTTCAAGCGCGGCATGCTCGCCAACACGATGACCGCATGCTGGTGGATGGCCAGCGGCTTTGTCACCGGCTATTCGATCGGCACCCTTTTTCCGACCCATCTGCAACGGGATCTGCATTTGAGCCCCGGCCTGGTGGCGTTGCCGATCATGCTGCAGAGCATCTTCTTCTTTCTCTCCGGCTCGGCCTGGGGCTGGGTGTCGGACCGCATCGGCCGCCGCTGGGCGATGATCCTGCCCGCCCTGCTCGGGATCCCGATCACGCCGCTTTACCTGTTCACCCACAACTACACGATGATTGTCATATTTTTCGGCGTACAGGGTCTGTTTGCCGCCGGCGGGATTTACGGCCAAAACGCGAGCTATCTCTCCGAGCGGTTCCCGACCGAGGTGCGGGCGACGGCGAGCGGGTTCTGCTATCACCAGGGTGCGATATTCGGCGGGTTGATGGGGCCGATCATCGCCTATTTCGCGCTCAATTGGCATCTGGGCTTTGCCGTCCCGATGCTGATCGGAACCCTGCTTGGCCTGATCAGCTTCATCGCGGCGCTGCTCAGCGGTCCGGAAACCCGCGGCAAGCGGCTCGTCGCTGAACTGTCCGTGGCCTGAGCGCGGGGCTTGTCTCGGGCGGCGGGGTGCGCTCAGAACAATGCCCGCGCCAGCATGTCGAGCCCGGCCCAGGCGAGGGTGCACAGCACGATGGCGCGGAAGATGACCGGCGGCACCCGTCCGCGCAGCCAGCGCCCGAATGGCATGCCGAGCTGGATCGGAATAATTGCTGCGACCGAGATTACGAGATCGGACCCCGACAGCGCGCCCGATCCGCCGAGCGACAGCACCAGAGCCAGCGTCGCTGCCAACGTTAGGATCGCCATGTGCTTGATGAAGGTGGCGGGATCGACGCCGATGCCGATCTCATAGGCGATCAGCGGCGGCCCGAAGATCGCCGACACGCCGCCGAGCAGCCCCGCCACCAGCCCGACCAGCGGGCCGGCCCAGCGCTCGGCGCGGCGGCTGATGCGGACCCGCGGCAGGCATAGCAGCATCGCCGCCAGAGACAAAAAGATCGTGCCGACGACGATGTCGAGCGCATGGCGGTCGACGCTGACCAGCAGATGAGCGCCGATCGCGGTGCCCAGCACCAGGGCGGCGAGGATGGGGGCCAGCCGCTGCAGTGCGGTCAGGGTGCCGCCGGCTTCGAGCGCCTGCCTGACATTGGCCGCCAGCATCGGCAAGCTCAGCAGCGCCACGGCGACCGGCACGGCGACGAACTGCGCGGCCAGCGGCACCAGCACCAGCGCCAGCCCGACCCCGATCGCGCCCTTGATCACGCCGCCGAGCATCAGCACCAGGACCAGACCCGCATCGGCTGACGCCGGCAGGCCGAGGAGCGCCTTGGTGAGCATCGCCGCAGCCCGATCAGCGCCGCCGCAGGCACGCCTCGGTGACGATCAGATCCATCGGAATGTCGTGCGCCTGCGGCCGGATCGTATCGATCAGCGAGGCTTCGAAGCCGACGCCGATCGCCCACGGCCGCGGCGCCAGCGCCGCCAGGGTCCGGTCGAAATAGCCGCCGCCATAGCCGAGCCGGTAGCAGTCTCGGTCGAAGCCGACGAGCGGCGCCAGCACCGCCTGCGGCACGACAATGTCGCGCCGTTCGGGGACCGGGATGTTCCACACCCCGTCGACCAGCGGGTCGCCGGGCCGCCAGGCGCGGTATTCGAGCGGGCCCTTTTTGTCGATGACCGCCGGCAACGCCGCCGCCGAGCCTTCGGCGATCACCCAATCAATCAGCGGGCGCGGGTCGAACTCGGCCTGGAACGGCCAGTAGACGCCGAGCGTAATCCCCGGCCGCTCGGCCAACAGCGCGCGCAGCCGGATCTCAATCTCACGCCCCCATTCGCGGCGCAATGCCGCCGCCGTGCCGGTGCGTGCGGCCAACAAGCGCTGACGCTCGGCCCGGCGCCAGCTCCTTACCTCGGCCGGATCCATCCGGCCTCACCCGCTGTGCCAAACCGGCATCGACACTCCCGAGAGGAACTCATGGTTGAGAGGCCGTCATTCCGGGATCAGGTCGAGCACGTCCTCGCCCGCGTGCAGCCGCTCGGCCAGTCGGCTGTGAAACGCGCGCAGCCAGGCGACCATCTCTTCCGGAGTTTTGGTCGGCTGGGCAATAATGTACTCATCGGTGATGTCGTCCATGATCAGGCGCATATTGCGAACTTCGACCCCGCCGAACGGATAGTCGAACAACAGATCGAAGTAGAATTTAGATGAGCCGGGCCGGTTGGTTGGTTGGAAGCGCATCCTTTCGATTTTCCGCAGCCAAGTGCGCAATTCTTGCCGGAAGTGCTGATGCAGATCGGGCGCGAAATCAAAACCGACCAGTTTGACCAGATGCTCGTTTATCGGAGCGTGCAGCCCGAGGATGACCTGCTCGACGAGCTTGTGCGGATAGGCCATAGTGGTCGTGTCGTCGAGCTTCATCGTGCCCGTCTCCTCCGCTATCGGTCAGAACAGGCCGGTGATGCGGCCCTCGGCGTCGACCTCGATATTGTTCGCCGCCGGCACGCGCGGCAGGCCCGGCATCGTCATGATCTCGCCGCAGACCGCGACCACGAACTCGGCGCCGGCCGACAGCCGCACCTCGCGCACGCCGACGACATGGCCGCTCGGCGCTCCCTTGGCGCTGGGATCGGTGGTAAAGCTGAGCTGGGTCTTGGCGATGCACACCGGGAAGTGGCCAAAGCCCTGATCCTGCAGCTGGGCGAGCTGGTCCAGCACCGGCTTGGTGGCCTCGATGTCCTCGGCAGCGTAGATGCGCTGGGCGATGGTGCGGATCTTTTCGAGAAGCGGCATCTCGTCGGGGTAGAGAAACCTGAGCTTGGCGGCCCCGCTCTCGGCGAGGTCGACGACCTCATGGGCGAGCTCGACCGCGCCCTCGCCGCCCTGCGCCCAATGGTCGGCGATCACCGCCTTGACTCCCTCGGCCGCGCACAGCTCCTTGAGGCGGGCGTGCTCGCGGGCGGTGTCGGCGCTGAAGCGGTTGACCGACACCACCGCCGGCACGCCGAACAGGCGAATGTTGGCGAGATGGCGCTGAAGGTTGGCAAAGCCCTTTTCGAGGGCGCCGACGTTTTCCTCGCGTAATGCGTTGAGCGCCACCCCGCCGTGCATTTTCAAGGCCCGCACCGTCGTCACCACGACTGCCGCTGCCGGGCTGAGCCCCGCTTTGCGGCATTTGATGTCGAAAAATTTCTCGGCCCCAAGATCGGCGCCGAACCCGGCCTCGGTCACCACGTAATCGGCGAGCTTCAAGGCCGAAGTGGTGGCGATCACCGAGTTGCAGCCATGGGCGATGTTGGCGAATGGGCCGCCATGGATGAAGACCGGGTTGTGCTCTATGGTCTGCACCAGATTGGGCGCCAGCGCATCCTTCAAGAGCGCGGTCATCGAGCCCGCCGCCTTGACCTCGGCGGCCGTCACCGGCTTGCGCTCCCGCGTCTGGCCGACGTGGATATTGCCGAGCCGGCGCTGCAAATCCTGCAGGCTCGTTGCCAAGCAGAAGGTCGCCATAACCTGCGAGGCGGCGGTGATGTCGAACCCGTCCTCGCGCGGATAGCCGTTGGCGACACCACCGAGCGAGGAGATCGTCGAGCGCAATGCCCGGTCGTTCATGTCGATCGCCCGGCGCCAGGAAACCCGGCGCGGGTCGATGCGGGGCTCGAGCCCGTAATAGATGTGGTTGTCGACCATCGCCGCGAGCAGGTTGTTCGCGGCGCCGATCGCGTGCAGGTCGCCGGTGAAGTGGAGGTTGATGTCCTCCATCGGCACGACCTGGGCGTAGCCCCCACCGGCCGCCCCGCCCTTGACGCCAAAGCACGGGCCGAGGCTCGCCTCGCGCAGGCACAGCATTGCTTTTTTGCCGATCAGGTTCAGTGCGTCGCCGAGCCCGACGGTGGTCGTCGTCTTGCCTTCGCCGGCTGGGGTCGGGGTGATCGCGGTGACCAGGATCAGCTTGGCGCTCGGCCGGTCGGGCAGCGCGCGCACGTAGTCGAGCGCGATCTTGGCCTTGTATTTGCCGTAAGGCTCGATCGCAGACTCCGGGATGCCGAGCTTTTCGCCGGCGATCGCGCCGATCGGCCGCATCACCGCTTCCTGGGCGATCTCGATGTTCGATTTCGGATTTTTGTGTTGCTCGTCTCCGCGCGCCACGCCGTTTCTCCCTCGCTCTATGCTGGGGCGGTCTTAGTCCCTTCGGGCCGGCGGGCGCAACCGTTTGCCGCCGCCCGGCGGGTCAGCCGACCCGGTCGCGGCGGAAGCTTCGCGGCTGCCTCACAGGTTCAGCCTCCCCCGGCCGCTCTATTGGATCGTATCGGCGCCGGCCTTGGCCACCTGCCCATCCTGCTGCGGCGTCCCGGCGCTGGCGCCGATCGCGCCGACGATTTTGCCGCCGGAGATGAGCGGCAGCCCACCTTCGGAAGGCATCGCGCCGCGCAATGCCAGGATTGCGGTGCGCCCTTTGCCGAGTGCATCCTCGAACACCTTTGTCGGCTTCCGGAAAAACGCCGCCGAGCGCGCCTTGTCGATCGCGACCCCGACCGAGCCGATCTGGGCGTTGTCCATGCGCTCGAAATAAATCAGCCGGCCGTCGGGGTCGACGATCGCGATCACGTAGGGGATCGGGGTGATCTTGGCCGCCTCGGCCTCGGCCGCGGCGGCCGCCTTTTTGGCGTCGGCGAGCCCGATCGGCATGCCATAGGGGATCACCGCCTGGGCTTGGGCCTCGGCGCTCCAGCCGAGCCCGGCCAACAGGCAAAACAGCAGCGCGACTCTCCGCGGCATTGCATTCTCCCGGTTAAATCAGCGCCCGGCGGCACCGGCTTTTACGCCGGCGATCACCCGTTCCGACTGTGCAGCATTTTCGCCCATCGAGCAAAACCCCAGTTCCCCCCCTTGCAGGCGCTCATCGTGCAGCCGCTTCCCGCATGGCGGCGAGGCTGGCGCGCTGGCGTCCATCGCCGTCGAAATTGGCCGGGTCGAGCCAGACCTCGAAGGCGGCTCGCAGCGCCGGCCACTCGCTGTCGAGGATCGAGAACCACGCGGTGTCACGGCTGCGGCCCTTGTAGACCGTCGCCTGTCGGAACAGCCCTTCGTAGCGAAAGCCGAGGCGCTGCGCCGCAGCCCGCGACGGCGCGTTCAACGAGTCGCATTTCCATTCGTAGCGGCGGTAGCCGAGCTCGTCGAACACCCGACGCATCAACAGATACATCGCCTCGCTCGCCGCCGGCTTTTGCTGAAGGCGCGGGCTGTAGTTGATGCCGCCCACTTCGATGACGCCCGCCGCCGGGTCGATGCGCATCAGGCTGGCGACGCCGACCGCAAGCCCGCTCGGCCGCTCGACGATGGCGTGGACCAGCGGGTCGTCACGCCGGGCCGCCGCCTCGAGATATTCGAGGTAGGGATCGAAGGCAGGATAGGGGCCATGGGGAAGATAGGTCCAGTTGCGGCCTTCCCTGTCCTCACTGTTGGCGGCAAACAGCGCGGCGGCGTGGCGCTCTGGGTCGAGCGGCTCGACCCGACAGAAGCGGCCTTCGATCGCGCTGCGCGGCGGCCGCGGCCGCGGCGACCAATTCGGCAATGCCGCACCGATCGGCTGGCCCAGTTCGTTCCTGCGCAGTTCACTCATGCCCCACCTCCGACCGACCGCACTGAGACGATCTGATCTGGCCGATAAAGGTGATCGCCGCAAGTCCCGCCAATGCGACTGCCTCGCCGACGATCTCGCGGCAGCCAAACCCGAGCGCGCTCCACGATACTAAAGCACTTGCTTATCTGTTTCCGCTATGATACTAAAGAGAATGCTTAACCAATTATCCGCGCTCGACCTGACCTTCCAGGCCCTCGCCGATCCGACCCGACGGGCGCTGATCGAGCGGCTGTCGCGCCGCCCGGCCTCGGTCAGCGACCTGGCGCGGCCGCTGCCGATGTCTTTGCCGGCGGTGATGCAACATCTGGCCGTTCTGGAATGCTCGGGTCTGGTGGTCTCGGAAAAGATCGGGCGGGTCAGGACCTGCCGGATCGAACCCCGGGCGCTCGGCCTGGCGCAAGAATGGATCACAGCCCGGCGCGCCGAGTGGGAGAAGCGGCTCGATCGGCTGGGCAATTATCTCGAGGAGCTGAAAGGCAGTGGAGGCGACAATGGCGCACACGAATGAGGTCAAGACCGGCATCAAGCCCGAACCCCTGGTGATTTCCCGCACCTTTCCGGTGCCGCGCGAGCAGGTGTTCAAGGCGTGGAGCAGCGCCGAGCACCTGAAGCGGTGGTTCAGCCCCGAGGGTTACACCGTGCCCGAGGCCGAGATCGACTTTCGGCCCGGCGGGGTCTGCGCCATCTGCATGCGCTCGTCCGAGGGGCAGGATTTCTGGTCGCGCGGCAAATATCTCGAGATCGCGCCGCCGCAGCGTCTGGTGTTCACCAGCGCGATCGCAGTTGGCGGCTCACAGAAATTTACCGCCCACACCACGGTAACCTTCGAGGCGGAAGGGGCCGGCACGCGAATGACCGTTCGCCAAATCTACGAGGTTTTCGACGCGGATTTTCTGGCCGCCGTCGCGGGTGCCGCCGAAGGCTGGCGCACCACGCTCGACAAGCTGGAGCAGGAAGTCGCGCGCATCGCCGGCGGCGACGGCGGCCCAGTCGTGCATGCCAGCTTCTCGCTGGAGCGCACCTTTGAGGCCGCGCCGGCCCAGGTGTTCCACGCTTTCTCGGACAGCGCGGCCAAAGCCCGCTGGTTCGGGAGTGGCGAGGGCTTAACAATCCTCGAGCGCAGCATGGACGTCCGCCCCGGCGGGCGCGAGCACCTGAAGGGGCGTTGGACGAGCGGCACAACTTCGACATTCGATGCTATCTATTTTGACGTGGTGCCGAACCGGCACCTGGTCTACGCGTACGAGATGCATCTCGACGATCGGAAGATCTCGGTCTCCCTGGCGACGGTCGAGCTGAGCGCGGCGGGCGCCGGGACCCGGCTCGTCATCACCGAGCAGGGCGCCTTTCTCGACGGCTACGACGACGGCGGCTCGCGCGAGCGGGGCACCGGCTTTCTGCTGGATCGGCTGGGTGCCTCTTTGCAGGGCTGAACCGCGCGGCGTCACAGCCACCACAAGCCGAACAGGATCGTCAGCACCGTCAGCGGGGCGCCGACCCGGAAATATTGCCAGAACCCGATCATAACGCCCCGCCGGGCGGCGCGCTGCACAACGATCAGGTTGGCGACCGAGCCGAGGATCGTCAGATTGCCGGCCAAGGTCGCGGCCATCGCCACGACCAGCCAGGCGCGGCCCGGATCGGGCAAGGCTGCGACAAACGGCTTCAGCACCAGCACCGCCGGCACGTTGCTGACGAGGTTCGACAAAACCGCGGTCGCCAACGCCAGCACCGGCATCCGGTCGAGATGCTGACGGCCGATTTCGGCGACGATCTGCGGCGACAGCAGCACCTTTTCAAAGCCCGATACGACAATGAAAAGGCCGGCGAACATCAGCAGCAGCGGCCAGTCGATCTCGCGATAGATCTTCTCGCTCCTGACCGAGCGGTTCACCAGCAGCAGCGCGCCGGCGACCAGCGCCAGCCTCGCCGGCTCCAGCCCGGCGAAAAACCCGGCCATCATCGCCAATGCCACCGCCGATGTCTTGATCGCCAGCGGCCGGTAGGCATGGGCCGGCCCCGGTGCGCCGCGCAGTCCTTCGCGGGTCCAGAACTCGGCCGGATGAAACAGCGCGATCAGGGCGAACGCCACGGCGAGCCCGAACCCGGCGACCGGCGACAGCGCCGCGGCGAACGCGCCATAGGGGATGCGCGAAAAGCTGCCGATCATGATGTTCTGCGGATTGCCGGTGATCGTCGCCACGCTGCCGACATTGGAGGCCATCGCCACCGCCAACAGGTACGGCACCGGGTCGCGGCGCAGGCGCAGCACCAGGTCGAGGACCAGCGGGGTCAACGCCAGGCAGATCGTGTCGTTGACCAGAAAGGCCGAAAAGAAGCCGGAGGTCAGGATCACCGCCGCGAGCAGCAGCAGCGGATGGCGGGCGCGGATCACGACCCAATTGGTGACCAGGCGGAAAAATCCGGAGAGCCGCAGATTGCCGACAACGATCATCATGCCGAGCAGCAGCGCGATCGTGCCGAAATCGATCGAGCGCGACGCCTGATCGAGCGACAGCACGCCGAGCCCGATCATCAGGCTGGCGCCGAGCAGGGCAGCACCGGCGCGGTCGAGGTAAAAGCCCGGCAATTTGCCGATGGCGATGATCAGGTAGGTGGCGGCGAAAATCAGCACCGCAGCGGCCGTAACCGGGTCCGACGCGTGCACCGACCCCGCCGGGGTCGCCGAGACGGCCAGCGCCACCGCCCCGACGCTGTACAGCAGGAAATGGCGATCTCTCATGCCGAAGGGCGCGGTTCCGCGTGCCTTGGTTGGAGGTCGGGGATCCCGCGAGGCTGGGAAATCTGCCTAGCCGCCGGCCGCCTGCGCCCTGGCCCAGCTGTCGCGCAGCCCGACCGTGCGGTTGAAGACCAGACGATCCGCCCGCGAATCCGGGTCGAGGCAGAAATAGCCCTGCCGTTCGAACTGCACCGGCTCGCCGGGCGTCGCTGCGGCGAGCGCCGGTTCGACCCGGCTGCCGGTCAGGATTTCGAGCGAATTCGGATTGAGATCGGCGAAGATGTCGCCGGCGGCGCCCGGATCGGGACGGGCGAAGAGCGAGTGATAGAGGCGGATTTCAGCCGGCAGGGCGTGTGCCGCGGCGACCCAGTGCAGGGTTGCCCGCACCTTGCGCCCATCGGGAGCGTTGCCGCCGCGCGTCGCCGGATCGTAGCTGCAACGCAGCTCGACGACCTCGCCCATCTCATTCTTCACGACCTCGCGGCAGGTCACCAAATAGGCATAGCGCAATCGCACCTCGCGGCCCGGCGCCAGGCGGTAGAAATTCTTTGGCGGATTTTCCATGAAGTCGTCGCGCTCGACATAGAGCTCGCGGCCGAACGAAACGCGGCGGCTGCCGGCGGCCGGGTCTTCGGGGTTGTTGACCGCATCGAGCTCCTCTTCGGCGCCCTCGGGATAGTTCGCGATCACCAGCTTCAGCGGGCGCAGCACCGCCATCCGCCGCGGCGCGGTCTTGTTCAGATGCTCGCGCACCGCATGGTCGAACATTGCCACGTCGACGAGGCTGTTGGCGCGGGCGACGCCGACGCGGCGGGCAAAATCGCGGATCGCTGCGGCCGGCACCCCGCGCCGCCGCAGCCCGGCCAGGGTCGGCATGCGCGGATCGTCCCAGCCGGCGACCCGGTGCTGCGCCACAAGCTCGGTCAGGAAGCGCTTCGAGAGGACGGTATGATCGAGATTGAGGCGGGCGAATTCGTACTGCCGCGGCCGCGACGGCACCGGCAGATGGTCCAGCAGCCAGTCGTAGAGCGGCCGGTGATCCTCGAATTCGAGCGTGCACAGGGAGTGGGTGACCCCCTCGATCGCGTCCGACTGGCCGTGCGCGAAATCATAGCTCGGATAGATGCACCATGTCGTCCCGGTGCGCGGGTGCGCGGTGTGCAAAATGCGGTAGAGCACCGGGTCGCGCAGATTGATGTTGCCCGAGGCCATGTCGATCCTGGCGCGCAGCACCCGCGCTCCGTTCGGAAATTCGCCGGCGCGCATGCGGCGGAAGAGATCGAGGCTCTCGGCCGCGCCGCGATCGCGAAACGGGCTGTCGCGGCCGGGTTCGGTCAGGGTCCCGCGCATCCGGCGCATTTCCTCGACCGGCAGATCGTCGACATAGGCGTTGCCGCGGCGGATCAGCTCCTCGGCCCAATCGTAGAGCTGCTCGAAATAGTCGGATGCGTGATGGAGGTGCCGGCCCCAGTCGAAGCCGAGCCAGCGTACGTCGTGCCGGATCGCGTCGATATATTCCTGCGCCTCGCGGGTCGGGTTGGTGTCGTCGAAGCGCAGGTGGCAGCGCCCGCCATATTCTTGCGCGACGCTGAAATTGAGGCAGATCGCCTTGGCGTGGCCGATGTGAAGATAGCCATTGGGCTCCGGCGGAAACCGGGTCACCACATCTTTTACGCGACCGGCGGCGAGATCGGCCTCGATGATGTCGCGGATGAAGTCGCGCCCCGCCGCACTCGCCATTTCACCACCATCCTTGGCCGGTCCGATCAACGTCTTCCGATCATGGTCTAATGTGGCCAATCTCCCCGCACCCGCCAAGCCCGCTCGGCCGGCCCTCGACGATCCGCCAGAAAGCCGGCGTCAGCCTGGCCGCGAGCCCGGCCGCGAGCGCGGCGATCAGCA
>DASYNW010000182.1:0-42114 GCA_036008325.1 Allostellaceae bacterium | reverse complement strand
TTCGCCCATCAGATCGGCCTTGTTGTGCAGCCGTCCGGCGGTGTCGATCAGCAGGATGTCGGCGCCGGCCTCCCGCGCCTCGATGAGCGCGTCATAAGCGAGCCCGGCGGCATCCGACCCGGCCGGCCGCGTCACCACCGGAGCGCCGATGCGCTCGCCCCAGATCTGCAGCTGCTCGACCGCGGCGGCGCGGAAAGTGTCGCCGGCGGCGAGCACGACGCCAAGCCCCTCATCGCGGTATTGCTTGGCGAGCTTGGCGATCGTCGTCGTCTTGCCGCTGCCGTTGACGCCGATCACCAGGATCACAAACGGCCGGCGCGCGCGATCGATGCGCAGCGGCCGGGTTACCGGCTCGATCAGCCGGATCACCTCGTCGGCCAATGCCGCGCGGACCTCCTCGGGCGCCACCTCCTGGTTGAACCGGGTGCGGCGCAACGCCTCGGTGACCTCGGCGGCGAGCCCGACCCCCATGTCGCTGGCGATCAGCAATTCTTCGAGCTCGAGCAGAGCCTCGTCGTCGAGCCGGCGGCGGTTGAAGATCTGGTTGATGCCGTCGTTGAGTCGCGCCGAGCTGCGCGAAAGGCCCGCCCGCAACCGGCCGAACCAGCCGCGCCGCTCATCGCTGTCCACGGCCCCTCTCGGCGTGGCAGCAGCGGGCGGTGCCGGCTGTGACTGCGGCAGCTCGCCGGAGTCCTCGGCTGCTGGGGCTGGCTCCCGAAGCGCCGCCTCGGCTTCGACCGACGGGGCCGGCACCTCTTCGGCCTGCGGCGTGGTTTCGGCCGGAACATTGCGCCGCCAGAACCTCATTCGCCCGACGCTCCGGCGACCGGCACCCCGACGAGGCTGCACCCGCTGCTGTCGACGAGCCGCATCGGCCGCACCGACCCGGCTTCGGCGGCGCCCTCAAAGCTGATTTCGGCGTAAAACTCGGCGCGCCCGCGGCCCGGGCGCTCGATCAGCACCGCGGTCTCGCTGCCGATCCGCGCCTTGAGCTCGGCGGCGAGAGCGGCTTGGCCTGCGGCCCGCAAGCGGCCCGCCCGCTCCTTGATCTCGGCCCCGGCGACGGCCGGCATCCGCGCCGCCGGCGTGCCGGGCCGCGGGCTATAGGGAAACACGTGGACAAAGGCGAGCCCGCATTCCTCGATCAGATCGAGGCTGCGACGAAACATCTCCTCGGTCTCGGTCGGAAACCCGGCGATCAGATCGGCGCCGAGCGCCAGCTCCGGGCGCAATGCGCGAGCCCGGCGCGCGACCGCGATCGCTTGCGTGCGCGAATGCCGCCGCTTCATCCGCTTCAGGATCAGATCGTCGCCGGCCTGCAACGACAGGTGCAGATGCGGCATCAACCGGCTTTCCTCAGCAATCAGCCGCCACAACTCGGGGTCGATCTCGACCGGGTCGAGCGAGGAGAGGCGCAGGCGATCGAGCTCGGGGATCGCGGTCAGCAGCCGGCGGGCCATCTGCCCCAGGCTCGGCGCACCCGGCAGATCGGCGCCGTAGGCGGTCAGATCGACCCCGGTCAGCACGATCTCGCGGAAGCCCGCGGCGACCAGGTGGCGCGCCTCTTCGGCGATCCGCCCGATCGGCACCGAGCGGCTCGGGCCGCGGGCGTACGGGATGATGCAAAAGGTGCAGCGATGGTCGCAGCCTTGCTGGACCGCCAGATAGGCGCGGGCCCGGCCCTCGAACCCGTCGACGAGGCGGGCTGCGCTCTCGCCGTGCGCCGCTGGCGCCGGTGCACCCGGGTGCGGCGGAAGATAGCTCTGCGGTTGCAGCTTGGCTCGGTTGCCCAATACCTGGTCGATTTCGGGCATCGCGGCATACCGGTCCGCCGCGATCTCGGCGGCGCAGCCGGTGACGATGATCCGCGCCTCGGGGTGATCGCGGCGGGCCCGGCGGATCGCCTGGCGCGCCTGCCGCTCGGCCTCGGCGGTGACGGCGCAGGTGTTGACGATGATGGCGCCCTCGAGCCCAGCCTCGGCCGCCGCGCGGCGGATGACCTCGGATTCGAACGCGTTCAGCCGGCAGCCGAAGGTGACAATCTCGTTGGCCTGCATGGCTCGCTCAGCGCTCGGCGAGGAGGGCGGCATCAAAGCTCCCCTCGAAGCTCAGCGCCGCCGGGCCGGTCATGATCACGTGGCCATCCTCGCGCCAGTCAATGTCGAGCGTGCCGCCATCGAGCGCTACCAGCGCGCGGCGCTCGGCGAGGCCGCGGCGATGCGCGGCGACCACGGCGGCACAGGCGCCGCTGCCGCAGGCGCGGGTGATGCCGGCGCCGCGCTCCCAGACCCGCAGCCGGATGTTTCGCGGATCGCGCACCGTCGCCACGCCGATATTGGCGCGCTGCGGAAACAGCTTGTGATGCTCGAGGACGGGACCCAGCGCCGCCACATCGACCGCCTCGGCGTCGGCGACGAAAAAGGTCGCGTGCGGATTGCCGATATTGGTGCAGACCGGCATCGACAGCGGCCCGAGCGCCAAATCCAGGCGATCGGTGTCCAGGGCCCGCGCCAGCGGGATCTCGCGCCAGCCGGTGCGCGCCGGCCCCATATCGACCGCCACCTGCCCGTCGGCCATGATAAGGGCTTCGAGCAGCCCGGCCGCCGTCTCGATCCGTACCCGCCTCTCGCCGGTCTCGCGGCTCACAAGCCAGCCGACGCAGCGCGCGGCGTTGCCGCAGGCTTCGGCCTCGCTGCCGTCCGGGTTGCCAATGCGCATCAAGAGCTGCGCCGCCGGATCGGTGGGCGGCTCGAGCACGATCAGCTGGTCGCAGCCGATGCCGGTGCGACGGTCGGCCAAGGCCCGAGCCGCGCCGATCCCGACCGCAAGCCCGCCGCGCCGGGCGTCGAGCACGACAAAATCGTTGCCGAGGCCGTGCATCTTCAGAAACGGCACCTTGCCCATTGCGCCCGCTTATATGGCGGCGGCGCCGGTCCTGTCCAACTCCGGCCGTCGAGCCGCGGAGGCGGGCCGGGCTCAGCCCCGCCTGGAGGTGGATTTCGCGGCGACGTGGCGAGCGCCCGCCCGAGCGTGCCTTGCCGCGCTGGTTCGCCGCGCCGCCGCGGCATTGTGCTCGAACCGCGATCGCCGCGCGCTCCGGCCGAGCCCCGCCGAGCTCTTTGCCCTCGCCGTCCTGCGTGTGGCGGCGCGGACCGGGTGGCCCTTGATTCTGGTGGCGGCGGAGCGGTGGACGCCGGTGCGGCGCTCGGCGAGCCGGTCGTGACGGATCGTCATCGTCTGCGGCGAACGCTCCGCAGAGGCTGGCTCGAAGGCCGGTCCGGCCGGCCGGTTGAAGGCGGTCCCGAGCGGCGATTGCCCGGCGCTTCCCGGCGCCACGGTGAGGTTTTCATTGACCAGGTAGGCCGGGGCGTCGCCGCCCGGGACGAAATTTTTGGTGCCGGTATCCGGCATCCCGGCGGCCTGCACCGCTACGGTCGAAGCCGCGAAGGCCGCGGCAAAAATCGCAATTGCGAGCCTGTTCACCATCGATCACCCCCCTCTGTCGTCCCCCAACCGAAAGATCACCCGAAGAATTTGGCCGCCAACAGCACCCCCGTCGCGACGACGATCATGCCCCCCGGCCGGATCGTCACATCACGCCGCAGGACCTCCATCTCCGACCGAAGCAGCGCGAATTCGGCTTTGACCTCAGCCGCCAGCCTTTCGATTTTGGCGTCGAGCGCATCGAGACCGACCTTGGTCGCGGCGGCCAGCCTGTCGATATCCGCCTTGGTCGCGAGCTGGCCCGTTTCGGCCGCGCGCGCGTCGCGCAGCACGCCGGTCAAGGCTTCGGACTGGGCCTCGTCGAAGCCCGCCTCCTTGAGGCGCTTGGCAGTCTGCAGGGTATCGAGGGCGGCGATCATGGCGCGACTTCGAAAATCATATCATCGCCGCCAGCCGAACACGATCGCACTTCCACTCGGGCCGCGGCGTCCCGCCCCCGTGGCCCGCCACCGATCCTCAGCCTTGATCGGCCTCCCACGCTTCGCGCGTCATTCGCTCCATCAGAAACAGGTCGCTAGTGCGCGCGTACCAGCCGCGGCCGTGCATGCGGCCGATCAGGCGCATCTTCTCGGTGCTGACATGCATCTTTACCGGATCGACCAGGTCGTCGCGGATGTGGATATGGATCACCCGGCCGACTTCCAAGGTCGAGCGCGGCCCGAGCGACAAACCGGTGATCCGCCGGCATTCGAAGCTGACCGGCGATTGGGCGATGCGCGGCGCGCGCATCCCGGCGGAGGGCAGCGCGGTCAGCCGGGCCTTGTCGAGCTCGTCGACGCCGGCGGGAAAGTCGACCGCACAAATGTTCATGCGCTGGGCCAGCGCCTCGTCGACCAGGTTGACGACGAATTCGCCGCTGTCGCGGATGTTGCGCTCGGTATCCTTGTAGCCGTCGCCGCCGGCGTCGCCCGGGCTGACGCCGAGCACCACCACCGGCGGCACTGAGCTCACCGCGTTGAAAAAGCTGAACGGTGCGGCGTTGACCCGGCCCTTGCCGTCGACCGTCGTCACCAGCGCGATCGGCCGCGGCACCACCGTCGAAACCAGAAGCTTGTAGGCGTCCGCCGCCGGTATCTGCGCCAGGTCGAAATGCATTCCCGTCCCCCCGAGCTTCACGCGCCTGCCGGGATAATGCGAACTCTGCGGCGGGCGCGCAACCGAGGGAAGCCGCTCGGGCGCGATCGGCGACCGGCTTTGCCGTGGCGGATCGACCGGGGTCGGCGATCTTTCCTGGCGAGATGCACCCCGGGTCAAGCGGTGGCCCGGGTTCGCCGCGAGGCTATGACCCGAGCATCTGCAGGGGTCTCGCGGCCGCCGCAAGCGCCGGCGCCGGCCGCCCTTGCCTCGGCCGCCGCGGCCGGGCCGGGTGGGCTCGAACCGGCGCCGGAGCGTCGGCGCTGGTCGGCGATCCGGTGCGGGCGGCGATCCAGGCCCGGCCCTCCGGTGCCTCGATCGTCGCGAAAACCCGGATCTCGCCGGGGATCAGAAAGCGAATCGCTCTTACGGTCAGCCGCACCCAGGCGATGTCGGTGACGATCGCGATCCGCTCGCAGCGCGTCGCATGGTCGATCCCCAGATCGAGATCGTCCCATGCAGCGCCCGGAAAACGCGAGTTCAATTCGTAGTAGAGCCGCATCTTGTCGCGCCATTTGAGCGATTTCTCTACTGCCGGCGTCAAGATATCGTGACATTCCTGCCTGGTCACCCGTCCCCTGACGGAAATTCCGACGACGTTCTTCGGCAGGCCTTCGATAAGCTCGATCATCGGCTGCTCCTCCGGATGATCTGCGGGTGACCAGGAACTCTCAGATAGCCGTCATGCCAATCTGCTGACGGGTGGCCTAGAACTTGACCCGGAACATGCCGATCAGCGCCTGCTCGGTGCCGCGGATATTGGCGACCACCTCGCGCTGGCCCCACATATATTCGATACCGGTGTCGACAAACGCGACCGGGCTCCAGATCAGGTTGACGTGCGCGGTCATCACCTGCTTGTTGGAGACCGTCGATTGGATCGGACCGATCAGCTGCGAGTTGATCTCCTGGTGGGCGTAGCCAAAGCTCGCGGTCGACCGCAAATTGTCCAGCCACCAATGCTGATAGCCGGTGTCGCCGCCGAATTCCTGGATCGGCTTGACGATGACCAGGCCGGCGGCCGCGGCAGTCGCGGGGGTGACCAGATAGTTGGTCACCAGCCCGGCGTCGTCGCTTTCGTTCAGGTAGCGGCCGATGCCGGTGCCGATCGTAAACTGCCAGGTGAAGTCGTCCTTGCCCCAACCGAACCACCCGGGCTTGGCGTCGCCGGAAATGCCGCCGCCATAGCCGAAAAAGCTGCGATCGACGAACTTGCCGTCATTGATCGTCAGATCGCGGCCGACCAGCTTGAAGTCGACATGGCCCCAGGGTTGCGACCAGTACGAGGCGAAGGTGATGTCGGGCGCCTTGCTCAGGGCCGGGTTGCCGGACAGGGTGCATTGGGCGGCGCCGGTCAGCACGGTGACGCCGTTGGCGACGCAATTGGTCGCGCCGCCGACGCTGTTGCTGGCAAAGACCAAGCTGCTGGTCGGGGACACGACCTGCGCGCTGCCGTCAGAGGCGATCTTGCCGGCCGGGGTGATCACGTCGGTCTGCGGGGTTTCGATCGAGGCCGACCAAGCGCTGCCGTAGGGGCCGGCATAGGTATAACGGACCTGCGGGATGCGGACCACGCCGGCTTCGCCGACATTGCCGCCGAAATCGATGGTTTCGGGACCGGCGTCGGGGTCGGAGAAGTTCGAGTTGGCCTGGCCGGCGAGGACGCCGCCCAAGGTGCCGTAGGCATAGCGCAGGCGGGGGATCAGGTTGTCGGCGACCGAGACCTGGCCATTGCCGCCTTGGCTGAAGGCGTTGGTGCCGGCAAAGTCGAACTCGACAAAGGTGCGCGCTTCGCCATAGGCGGTGGGAGTGCGGGTTTCGACGTTGAGCCGCGACTCACGCGGGCTCTGCTGGAAGATGCCGTTGCCGCGCGAATGCGCCGGGTTCGCCGGCACCACATTGCCCGCGGTCGGATAGCCCGGGACCTTCTGCCCGGTAATGTCGAGCGGCTGCGACAGCACCTGGCCATTGTCGCCGAGCGTCGTGTTCTGGACGCCGTTCTCCTGACCGTTCTGGAACCAGTAGTCGAGGATTTCGCTGGCGAACCCGCCGACCCGGATCGAGGTATCGGTGCCGGGGATCAGGAACGATCGCGGAAAGCTGCCACCGAGCAGCGCCGCACCTGGAACTGCGTGGGTGCCGTAGGCGGCCCCGCCGGTAGTGCCGGGCGCGCCAAGCGGCGCCATCTGCGCCTGGGCCTGGGCCAGCTGGTCGATCCGCTGCTGCAGCAATTGCTGGTTGGCGCGCAGATCCGCCAACTCGTCGGCGCGCGCGCTGGGTAGACCCGCCAGCACCACGACCGCGGCGGTCAGCCCGCCGATTGCCGCCAGAGACTTTTTACCGTGCGTTCTAATCATCGTTAGCCGCTCCCCCGGTGACCAGCGTCCTAAATCACAGGTTGATGTTGACCGAGCGCGGCCTCTTGGTGCCATCCATCGTCGGATTGAAATCAGGTGGGGGAAGAGTTTAGACCGAGCCGCGTTTAGGTTTAGATCGTTCGCCTGTAAGGCTCTGAAGGGATTGTCATTGTGGATGGGATCGCGATCGCGTCGGGGCGACCGGCCGGGGGAGATGCGCGGGCTGTGATGGGTCGTATGCTCAGAGCTGTGCCAAATTTACCACATCCCTGAAACGAGATTAGTCGGCGCCGTCGTTATCGTCCCGCCTGCAAACGAATCCGAGCGATAGGCAGGAATGCCGGCCCGGAGGCCCTCGGCGGTAATCCGGGATCAGGGGCTTGCGGCGCTACCTCGCGGCAAGCGAACCGGTGGGGGCATCGACGCCTCGGGCGCTCGGTGCTCGTGCTCGCGCAACCTTTTGGCCACTTGGCTGCGGCGCTGCAGGTTCAGCTTGCTAAGCAAATTGTGCACATGCGACTTCGTCGTCGCCAGGCTGATGTTCAGCTGGCGGGCGATTTCCTTGTCGCTGAGCCCGGTCGTGATCAGCTGGGCGGCTTGCCGCTCGCGCTTGGTCAACGCCGGCGCCGAGGCCCCGGCATCGCGACCGCTCGCCGGGACCGCGCCGAGAGCGATCCGGCGCAGCAAGCCTGCGGCGACCCGGCTGGAGCAGACCTGTCTGCCGCTGTCGATATCGACGACGAGGCGCACGAGATCGGTCAGCGCCGCGGTGCTCGGCACGTAGCCGATCACGCCGGCCTCGGCCCAGGCGATGATGTCGTCCTCGGTCTCCCTGACGGCGATGACCACGACCCGCATCCCCGGGACGGTCTCGATCGCGCGCCTGACTGCGGTGGCGCTCTCCGCGATCGTCGCGTCGAGCAATACGATATCGGCGTCGAGCGCCGGGTCGAGCGCCGCCGCTTCGAACAGATCGGCGCAAAGCCTGACGACGGAGACGCGCGGATCGCGCGCGAAAACATCCGCCAAGCCCTCGCGCAGAAAGCGCACGCCGGACACGATGACGATTCGCAGATGTGCGGCGTCGGGTGAAAACGCAATCGCGCCACGCGGCGCAGCGTCCGTCTCCACGGCAACCCCCTCCCATCACGGCGGCCCGTGCGGGATCCGCCCAATGGGCCGAGCCCGAGGACGCGTGAAACTCCCGTCGTCCAGGGATCGTTTTTCGCCCGGAAGGCGATCGACGCCCCTGCCGTCGCTAACGAACCTGGCGCGCTGTTTAGCTTTTTAAGAGAGCTGCGCCCGGCCGCTTCGACTTGTTCGCAAGGTATGACGCCCGAGCGCCGCCTGTCCAGCGCGATGTTCACACAATCGTGATTTGCCAGGTTCATCGCCTGGGCGCGTCGCTCCGAGCCGGCCGGCAATTGCCGGCCCTATAATTGACAAAAGGCCGGGTCGAGTTTAAACATCGGCTGCCGCTCCCCGGAGCGAGCGAGCCAATCCCGGGTCCAGGCCGCGGGCCGCCAGTCCGCGAGTGTCGCGCACTGGCGCGATGCGTCTTCGGCCCGCCGTTTCGGGAACTCTTATGTTCGACAGCCTGACCGACCGCCTCGGCGACGTCTTCGACCGGCTGCGCCGCCATGGCGCGCTGAGCGAGGATGATGTCGCCGCCGCGCTGCGCGAGATCCGGCTGGCGCTGCTCGAAGCCGATGTGGCCTTGCCGGTGGTTCGCGATTTTGTTGCCGCGGTGCGCGAAAAGGCGCTGGGCCAGGAGGTGCTGCGCTCGGTGACCCCGGCCCAGATGGTGGTCAAGATCGTCCACGACCATCTGGTCGAGATCCTGGGCGGTGCGGGCGGCGGCGCGGGCGAAAGCGCCGGCGAAAATGGCGGCCCGGGCGGGTTCGATCTGAATGCCCCGGCGCCGGTCGGGATCATGCTGGTCGGCCTCCAAGGCTCGGGCAAGACCACGACCGCCGCCAAGATCGCCAACCGCCTCAAGGGTCGCGAGCGCAAAAAGGTGCTGCTCGCCTCGCTCGACGTGCAGCGCCCGGCGGCACAGGAGCAGTTGGCCGTGCTCGGCCGCCAGATCGGCGTCGCCAGCCTGCCGATCGTGGCCGGCGAAAAGCCGGTGGCGATCACCCGCCGCGCGCTCGAGACCGGGCGCGCCCAGGGCTTTGACGTCGTGATCCTCGACACTGCCGGCCGGCTCCACGTCAACGAGGAGTTGATGCTCGAAGTGGCCGCGGTGCGCGCGGCCGCCCAGCCGCACCAGACCCTGCTGGTCGCCGATGCGATGACCGGGCAGGACGCGGTTAACCTCGCCAAGGCCTTTGGCGAGCGCGCCGGCATTACCGGGATCGTGTTGACCCGGGTCGATGGCGACGCCCGCGGCGGCGCCGCCTTGGCGATGCGCGCGATCACCGGCAAGCCGATCGTCTTCATCGGCACCGGCGAGCGCATCGGGGCGCTCGAATCATTTCATCCGGAACGCATCGCCGGGCGCATCCTCGGCATGGGCGATGTCGTCAGCCTCGTTGAGAAGGCGGCCGAGACGGTCGACCGCGACGAGGCTGAAAAGCTCGCCGCCAAGATGGCCCGTGGCAGCTTCGACCTCGACGACCTCGCCGGCCAATTGCGCCAGATCCGGCGGATGGGCGGAATGGGCGGCATGCTGTCGATGCTGCCGGGGATCGGCAAGCTCAAAAAGCAGATCGGCGAAGCGAACATCGACGAGGCCATCGTCAAGCGCCAGGAGGCGATCATCTCGTCGATGACCAGAGCCGAGCGGCGCAACCCGATGCTGCTGAACGGCTCGCGCCGGCGGCGCATCGCCGGCGGCTCGGGCGCTTCGGTCCAGGAGATCAATCGCCTGTTGAAGCAATACCGGGACATGGCCGACATGATGAAAAAGATGAAAAAGCTCGGCCCCAAGGGAGTCGCCCGCCACGGCCTCGCCGGGCTGATGCCGGGCGGCGGCCTGCGCCATTGACCCAGGGGTCCAACCAAGACGCGGCTAACCAACCAGACGGGGCCAACCAACCAGGATGCCAGCCAGGATGACATTATGTCGTTGAAGATCCGCCTCGCCCGCGGCGGCGCCAAAAAGCGGCCCTATTACAGCATCGTCATCGCCGATTCGCGCAGCCCGCGCGACGGGCGCTTTATCGAACGGGTCGGGACCTACAACCCGATGGTCGATCGCTCGCATCCCGATCGGGTCACCTTGAAATCGGAACGCGTCCAGCATTGGCTCGGGGTCGGCGCATTGCCGACCGATCGGGTCGCGCGGTTTTTGGGCGAGGCCGGGCTGATCGAAAAGCCGGCGATGCGCGAGACCCCGACGAAGTCGGCGCCCAAGGCCAAGGCGCAGGAACGCCAGAAGGCGGCGGCCGAGGCCGCCGCGGCGGCGGCCGGGCGCGGCTGAGCGCGGGTCCGGCGCAAAGCTGGCCAGCACGATCATGCCAGCCTCGGCAAAGCAGGTCTGCGTCGGGGTCGTCACCGGCCCGCACGGGGTCGGCGGCGCGGTCCGGATCAAGAGCTTCACCGCGCGCCCCGAAGATGTCGCCGCCTATGGGCCGCTCGCCGACGAGACCGGCCGGCGGCAGCTGGAGCTGCACTTGCTCGGCGCCGCCAAGGGCGTGCTGATCGCGCGCTTGTCGGGCGTGGACGACCGGAACGGCGCCGAGGCGCTGCGCGGGCTGCGTCTCTATCTGGCGCGCTCGGCGCTGCCGCACCCAGAGCCCGAGGAATATTACCACGCCGATCTGATCGGCCTCGAAGCGGTGCTGGGCGACGGGACGCCGCTCGGCCGGGTGCGCGCGGTCCACGATTTCGGCGCCGGAGACACGCTCGAGATCGAGCGCCCCGGCGCGCCGCCGGCGATGGTCCCGTTCACCCGGGCGATCGTCCCGGTCGTCGACATCGAAGCCGGCCGGTTGGTCGTCGCGCCGCCGCCGGGTCTCATCGACGATGGTGTCGCCGAGGCCGCCGATCCGGCCGCCGGGGAGCAGACATGACCTGGCGGGCGACGGTGTTGACGATCTTTCCGCAGATGCTGCCGGGGCCGCTGGCCTTTTCGCTGGCCGGCAAGGCGCTCGGCGCAGGGCTGTGGCGGCTCGAAATCGTGGACATCCGCGGCTTTGCGGGCGATAAGCATCGCTCGGTCGATGATGCGCCCTATGGCGGCGGGCCGGGCATGGTGATGCGGCCGGATGTGCTCGACGCGGCGGTGGCCGGGTCGGGCGGGGACGGGCCGCTCTTGCTGCTGTCGCCGCGCGGGCGACGGCTCGACCAGGGGCGGGTGGCGGCGCTGGCTGCCGGGACCGGGGTCACCCTGATCTGCGGCCGCTTCGAGGGCGTCGACGAGCGCGTGCTCGAAGCCCGCGCGATCGAGGAGGTGAGCCTCGGCGATTTCGTGCTGTCCGGCGGCGAGCCGGCGGCGATCGCGGTGATCGACGCCTGCGTGCGGCTGCTGCCCGGGGTGGTCGGCGATGCCGCGGCCCTGGCCGAGGAGAGCTTTGCCGTGGGTCTGCTCGAATACCCGCAATATACCCGGCCGCAGTTGTGGCAGGGGCGGGCGGTGCCGCCGGTGCTGGTCTCGGGCGATCATCGGCGGATCCGTGATTGGCGGCGGGCCGAGGCCGAGCGGCTGACCCGCGAGCGGCGCGGCGATTTGTGGCAACGCTATCTGGCTGCACCCGGCGATGCCGCGGGGCGACCGGACCAGAAAGATCGTGAGGTCGAAGGATGAACCTTCTTCAGCAACTGGAGCACGAGCAGGTCGAACGGCTCGCGGCCAGCCGCGCGGTGCCGAAGTTCGAGCCGGGCGATACGGTGCGCGTCAGCCTCAAGGTCGTCGAGGGCGAGCGCGAGCGCATCCAGGCGTTCGAAGGCGTGTGCATCGCCCGCAAGAACGCCGGCGTCAACTCGAACTTCACCCTGCGCAAGATTTCTTATGGCGAGGGGGTCGAGCGGGTCTTTCCGCTCTATTCGCCGCGGATCACCGCGATCGACGTGGTCCGCCGCGGCGTCGTGCGCCGGGCCAAGCTCTATTATCTGCGCGGCCTCACCGGCAGGCGCGCCCGCATCGCCGAACGCTCCCGCGACAGCGTGCGCCAGGAGCCCGTTCCAGCCAAGACCGCTGGCGGCGAATAACCAATAGGAGGGACCGCCATCATGGCCGCACCGCGCACCTTGTTCGACAAGATCTGGGACAGCCATGTCGTCGCCCCGCAGGGCGAGGGCACCTACCTGATCTATATCGATCTGCACCTGATCCATGAGGTCACCACGCCGCAGGCCTTCGAGGGGCTGAAGCTCGCCGGGCGCAAGGTCCGCCGCCCCGACAAGACGATGGCGGTGGCCGATCACAACATCCCGACCACCAACCGCAGCGCCGGCGCCGGCGGCATCGACGATTTCGACTCGAAGCTGCAGGTCGATACCCTCGAGCGTAACGTGCGCGAGTTCGGCGTCCCCTATTTCGCGATCGACAGCCTCGACCAGGGCATCGTCCACATCATCGGGCCGGAGCAGGGCCTGAGCCAGCCCGGCATGACCATCGTCTGCGGCGACAGCCACACCGCGACGCATGGCGCCATGGGTGCGCTCGCCTTCGGCATCGGCACCTCCGAGGTCGAGCACGTGCTGGCGACCCAGACGCTGATCCAGGCGCCGGCCAAGAACATGCTGATCAAGGTCGACGGCGGGCTCGGCGCCGGGGTCAGCGCCAAGGACGTGATCCTGGCGATCATCGCCAAGATCGGCACCGCCGGCGGCACCGGCCATGTCTTCGAATATGCCGGCAGCACCTTCCGCGACATGTCGATGGAAGGGCGCATGACCGTCTGCAACATGTCGATCGAGGCGGGTGCGCGCGCCGGGCTCGTCGCCCCCGACGACAAGACCATCGCCTATGTCATGGGCCGGCCCTACGCGCCCAAGGGTGCGGGGTGGGAAGAGGCGGTTCGCTATTGGCGCACCCTGCCGACCGATCCCGGTGCGACCTACGACAAGGAGGCGCATCTCGACGCCGCCGACATTGCACCGCACGTCACCTGGGGCACCAACCCCGAACAGGCGGCGCCGATCACCGGCCGCGTCCCCGACCCGGCCCAGATCGACGACCCCTTAAAGCGCGCGGCGATCGAGCGAGCATTGCAATACATGCAGCTGAAGCCAAACACCTTGCTGACCGACGTGCCGGTGCAGCGCGTCTTTATCGGCTCGTGCACCAACAGCCGGATCGAGGATCTGCGCGCCGCGGCGGCGATCGCCAAGGGCCGCAAGGTGGCCCAAGGCGTCGTGGCGCTGGTCGTGCCGGGCTCGGGCCACGTCAAGCACCAGGCCGAGGAAGAGGGCCTCGACCGCATCTTCCGCGAAGCCGGGTTCGAATGGCGCGACGCCGGCTGCTCGATGTGCATGTCGATGAACAACGACAAGGCGATGAATGGCGAGCGGGTGGCCACCACCTCGAACCGCAACTTCGAGGGCCGCCAGGGCAAGAACGCCAAATCGCATCTGATGGGCCCGGCCATGGCCGCCGCCGCCGCCATCACCGGCAAGCTTACGGACGTGCGCCAGATGGGGTGACCGCGGCCGGCGTAGATGGAAGAGATCCTCATCCTGAGGAGGCCGCGCAGCGGCCGTCTCGAAGGACGCGCCGCGCTGATCCAGGCGGCCACTCAGTGACTGCGTACCTCTATATCGTCCGTTGTGCCGATAATTCGTACTATGTCGGAACTACACGCGACAGCTTGAACTCGCGGGTTGCCCAGCATCAGGCTGGCACCTTCGACGGGTATACGGCTCATCGGCGACCAGTGGCGCTGGCTTTCCATCAGCCGTTTGAGCGGATCGAAGATGCGGTGGCGGCGGAGCGCCAGATCAAGGGTTGGCGCCGAGAAAAGAAGGAAGCGCTGATCCGGGGCGATTATGCGGCGCTACCTTCCTTGGCTCGACGGTCGGCCAGCCCGATGTCGGTGCGTTCTTCGAGACGCGGCCCGGTGGGCCGCTCCTCAGGATGAGGAACAACCTGCACGGGATGCTACTTTGAAAGGAACCCTCATGGAAAAATTCACCCAGCTGACCGGCGTCGCGGCGCCGCTGCCGATCCACAATCTCGACACCGACAAGATCTTTCCGGCGATCTATCTGAAGACGATCAAGCGCACCGGGCTGTCGAAATGGCTGTTCCAGGAAATCCGCTTCAAGCCCGACGGCACCGAGAACCCGGATTTCGTCCTGAACCAGGCCCCATACCGCAACGCCAAGATCCTGATCGGCGCCGAGAATTTTGGCTGCGGGTCGAGCCGAGAGCACGCCCCCTGGGCGTTGCTCGATTTCGGCATTCGCTGCGTCATCGCACCCAGCTTCGCCGATATCTTCTACAACAACTGCTTCAAGAACGGCATCCTGCCGATCGCGCTGCCCAAGGAGATCGTCGACGAGCTGATGGAAGACGCCGAGAAGGGCGCCAATGCGGTGATGACGATCGACCTCGAAACCCAGACGATCACCCGCCCAGACGGGGAAAAGGTGCAGTTCGAGCTCGGCGCATTTCGCAAGCATTGCCTCTTAAACGGGCTCGACGATATCGGCTTGACCGAGCAGCAGGGCGCGGAAATCGCCGGCTACGAGGAAAAGACAGATTTGGCGCGCCCGTGGCAGTCGGGCATGACCCAGCGCGGGGCCTGAGGCATGCCGCGGACAACCGGCGCCAATCGCAAGGTTCTGGTCCTGCCCGGCGACGGCATCGGCCCGGAGATCATGCGCGAGGTCCTGCGCGTCGCCGAATTTTTCGATCGCCGCCATATCGCCAGCTTCGAGATTACCGAGGGGCTGGTCGGGGGTGCGGCCTACGACGCCGACGGCGTGCCGCTGACCGATCGGACTCTCGAACGGGCGATGGCCAGCGACGCGGTGCTGTTCGGCTCGGTCGGCGGCCCGAAATGGGAGACTTTGCCGTTCGAGCTGCGCCCCGAGCGCGGCCTCCTCAAGCTGCGCAAGGAAATGGATTTGTTCGCCAATTTGCGCCCGGCCGTGGTGTTCGAGGCGCTCGCCGACGCGTCGAGCCTGAAACGCGAGCTGGTCGCCGGCCTCGATTTGATGATCGTGCGCGAACTGACCGGCGGCATTTATTTCGGCGACCCGCGCGGGGTCGAGCGGATGCCCGACGGCAGCCGGCGCGGCATCAACACCGAGGTCTACACCGAGGCCGAGATCGAGCGCGTGGTCCGCGTCGCCTGCGAACTGGCCAAAAAACGCAACGGCCGGGTGTGCGAGGTCGACAAGGCCAACGTCATGGAATCGGGCGGGCTGTGGCGCGAGGTGGCGCAAGAAGTGCGCGACGCCGATTATCCCGAGATCGAGCTCAGCTTCATGTACGCCGACAATTGCGCGATGCAGCTGGTGCGCAACCCCAAGCAGTTCGACGTGATCGTCACCAGCAATCTGTTCGGCGACCTCCTATCGGATTGCGCGGCGATGCTGACCGGCTCGCTCGGCATGCTGCCCTCGGCCTCGCTCGGCGCCGCCGATGCGGCCGGCCGGCGCAAGGCGCTCTACGAACCGGTGCACGGCAGCGCCCCGGACATCGCCGGCAAGGATGTGGCAAATCCGCTCGCCTCGATCCTGTCCTTCGCGATGATGCTGCGCTACTCGTTCGACTTGGCCGAGGAGGCCGATCTGGTCGAGAACGCGGTGCGCCGGGCGCTCTCATCCGGGGTGCGCACCAGCGACATCGCCCAGCCCGACACCGCTCGCGTCTCGACCCGAGGCATGGGCGAGGCGATCCTGCGCGAGCTCGAAAAAGCCGCTTAGCCGGCGCCCCGCGCTCGTTTCGCGCGCGCGAGCGGGTGCTTGGAACAAGGAGGAAACCCATGCAGAAACGGACCTTGGGACGCACCGGGATCGAGGTTTCGGTCCTCGGCTTTGGTTGCGGCGCAGTCGGCGGGCTGATGGTCAAGGGCAGCGCCGCCGATCAGGAGCGGGCGGTGGCGCGCGCGCTCGATCTCGGCATCAATTATTTCGATACCGCGGCGATGTACGGCAACGGCGAATCCGAGCGCAACCTCGGCCGCGTGCTGAAGAGCCTGAAGCCAGCGCTCCACCTCGGCACCAAGGTGCGGGTCCCGGCGGCCGAGCGCGGCAATATCGGCGCCGCGGTGACCGCCTCGCTGGAGGCGAGCCTGCAGCGGCTGCAGCGCGACCATATCGACCTGTTCCAATTGCACAACCATATCATGGAGGGCGGCAGCGGCGCCGATCTAACCCCGCAGATCGTGCTCGGCGAAGTGGTGCCGGCGTTCGAGCGGCTGCGCCGGCAGGGTAAGACCCGCTTTTTCGGCATCACCGCGGTCGGCGACACCGCCGCCCTGCATCAGGTCGCCGACGCGCATGCCTTCGACACCGCGCAGGTCAGCTACAATCTGCTCAATCCGAGCGCCGGCGCCATCGTGGCGCCCGGCTATCCGGCACATGATTTCGGCAATCTGCTGGCGCATGCCAAAGCCGCCGATATGGGCGTCATCGCCATCCGGGTGCTCGCCGCCGGCGCCTTGAGCGGCAGCGAAGAGCGCCACCCGCTGGGCTCGCCCAAGGTCGAGCCGATCGGCTCGGGCCACGACTACCGGATCGATGTCGAGCGCGCCCTCCGGCTCGACCCGCTGGTGCGCGAGGGATTTGCCGGTAGCCTCATCGAGGGGGCGATCCGGTTCGTCATCGCCAATGAGGCGGTCTCGACCGCCCTTGTCGGCTACTCGACCCTGGAGCAGCTCGAAGCCGCCGCCGCCGCGGTGGAAAGGGGGCCGCTGCCACCGGCCGCGCTCGATCGCGTGAAAGCCTTGCAGGAGAGCTTTGTCGGCGAGCCTCGTTGATCGAAGCGGTCGTGTCGTCGTCACCTGCCTCCCGACCCCGAGAAACCGCCCGCATCCTCAGGGGGCGGCGCAACCGGTATGTGGGAACCCGATCCGCCCGCCGGCGTTGTCCGCCATCAGATGCTGGCGGGATGGCAAATGAGCAGATTCGAAAACCCAGACGGCTTTGAAAACCGGCTGGCGGCGATCGGATTGCGCCCAGTACGGCCGGCGGCGGAATGCTGGCGGGTCGAGCGCCTCGCGCCGCCGCGCCGCCTCTGCGCAGCCTCCGGCTCGCATCCAGCGCACAGCCCGGCTCTCGCGGCGTGGCTCGATCGGCTGGGCGAGCCGCCCGAACCTACCGCCTACCGGATCCGTCCGGCCGGCGATAGCGGCTAGGCCGGACCGTCGCGCCACCGCCCGGCCGCGGATAGCGGCGGCTGATCGAGCAGCCCCTGCCGGAGCAACCCGGCCAGCACCCGGGTGAAATGGCGGGCGGCCCTGCGGTCGAGGCCTTCGAGCCAGTTCTGGTCGAGAAACGAGGCGAGCGCTGGCTGGCCGAGTGCGGCTTCCCACAGGATGCCCAACAGCGAGGCTGCGGCTTCGTCTTCCTCGCGCGCCGCGAGCGGCAGCACCGCCGCCCGCTCTGCAGCATCGCGGTCGCTCGTGTCCGGCCCCGGACCCAAGCCGAAATCGACCAGGGCGCGGCGCTCGGGTGGGGCCAGCACGAAATGGGCGACTTCGTGCAGAATGACGTAGGCCTCGGTCGCCCCGTCGAGCACCGTCCCATCCCAATTGAACCGACAGCGCGTCCCCGGCGGGTGCACCAGCACGCCGAACTCCCGGGCGAGCGCCAAGGCCTGCAAACGATGGCTTTCCGCTCGCGCATCCGAGGCACGATGCGGCGCGGTGGTGCGGATCTGCCGGAAGATATGTCGCGTCGTTGGATCGCGCAGTCCCGCCTCGAAGCGATCGAGGGCGGGGGCAAGCTCGTCGCGGGCAATCGGCGTCAGGATCATGGCAGGGCAACCAATCGCGGCGTGTTCTCGCAAGGACGGGACCGGCCGGCCTCGCACCGGCAAATTCATCGCCCAGAAAACATCGTTCTTTGGATGCGATCCTGGGCTGCGATCAATCGCCGGGCTGCGTCTTGCGGTCGAGCACCGTTATATCATTGGCATTGTCGTCAACCCAGGCGGATCGGACGGTATCGCCGCTGATCGGCGCCAAGCCGATCCCGAACGCGCCGCCGGGGGCCGCGTCGACATTGAACTCTCTGACGAACTTGCCTGCTTTGGTGAACTCGACGATCTCGCTGGGTCGGGTCGGGTCGGCATTGACCGCGTCGCCATTGCTGGTCAACAGATCGCCATTGGGGGCGAACACCAAGGCCAGCGGCCCGCGCAGGTGCCGGTCGCGGAAAATCACTGGGCCGGTGCCCGATGAGCCGGTCCGCGACCCGGCATGGGGCACCGCGAAGATGGCGTTGTCATTGGTCGAGGCAACGTAAAGCGTGTCGCTCTCGGGGTCGTAGGCAAGCCCGGTCGGCCCGAGGATCAGCGCCGCGGCATTGAGCGCCACCGAGTAGCCCGATGCGATCTCGGCGGCGTTGGTCACCGCGACCCCGCTCGAGGCGACCGCCAGGTTCAGCCGGGTTACGGTGCCGGTATCGACATTGGCGATGAAAACCCGGGCGTGGTCGAACTCGTCGTCGATCGTCAGATCCCACGGGCCATCGAGCCCATTCGTGTACGGCGAGGGAGCAATTTGGTTGCCGTTGCGGTCGAGAAACAACAGTGACCCCGGCCTCTGGATCGCCCCGCCCGAGGTCGGCAAGTTGCCGACCAGCACAAACCCGCGGCGCAGCACGCCCAGCGCCGTGGTCAGGCCGAGACCGGTCGGCCCCTGGAAGAAGGTTGTGGCTTGCCCCGCCGGCGCAACCGGGCCGTTCGGGGTGAGCTTGACGATCGTCGTGCCGGTGCCCTGAACATTCGTGCTGTTGTTGAAGTTGGAGACGATGACGTCGCCCGCTGCGATCGCTCCGCCGGCGGGAAAGCCCCGAGGCACGATCGCCACGCCATAAGGATTGAGATCGCCATTAGCCGGAATTGTCGACGAGACGATCCTGTCCGGCAGGAACGGCTGCTGGTCGCCCGCTGCCGAGGCGGTCGTCGGCGATGCCGCTGTCGCCGCCATCAGTGAGATCGCGAGGGCGGTGGCCGACAAGGCGCTCGATCGAACATGTTTCATCAGCTGTCCCCTCCGGTTCGGGCCGGGGCCGTGTGCGCGCGCGCCGCGAACCCAGCTGGTCCATACGACTCCAGGACAGCGCGATTTATTCCGCGAGCCTAGCTGGGCTTGCCCGGTTTCGGCGGGATCTTTGCCTTGGCGCCCCCGCCCGAGGTCTGGCGATAGACCATCTCGGCTATCTTCATCAAGGTGTTACGGTCGACTTTAGCGGCCAGCGCATAGCCGAAGCCTTGATCGGACCAATAAAACGCACCAACGCCGTTTTTCTCGCTGTAGCGGAACGCGGTTTCGCCGCCGATTCCGGTGCGCAGATACAGGGTCAGGCGTTGCTTGCCGTTCTGGTACATGAACTGTGCCGCCGCGCCAATTTCGGCGGGCAGCAGCCGTCCCCCCATCAGCTGGAAACCGGCCGCGCTCAGATCGGGCACGATCAGCTTCCGGCCGAGGCGTTTGGACAGCCACGTGACCAGATTTGCTTCCTGGCTGACATCGACCTCGACCGGATGACGAACCTCGACCGAGAAGACCTGGTAGGCCGAGATCGCATCGGCAGTGATCGTGCGGGCGGCGGAAGGGGTAGCCTCGGTCGAGGGCAGCAGCGCCATCGCCGCATCGCGGGCGGCCCAGCCGCCGACCCCGCCGGCGACGACGAGGGCCACCGCCGCGGCAATCTGAGTAAAACGCTGCTGACGCCGCCAGCGCTGCTCGGCGAGCAGCCGGGCCACTCGCAGACGCGCCGGAATCGGCCGCTCAGTCTCTTCGGCAAAGGCAGCGCGCAGCGATTGCTGCTGCTCGGCGTATCGCCGAAGCCGCGCCCGCACCTCGGGGTTGGCGGCGAGATAGGCATCGATCTCGGCGGCGCGTTCGGGCGGCAGGCGACCGTCCAGGCGCGCGTGCAGCTCGCTTTCCTCGACGACGCCGGCCCCAACCGCGCCGGCTCCGACCGCGCCGGGTCGCGTACTCATGTCGCCGTCCGGGGCGGCTGGCCCTGACGCGAACCGGCGTGCCCCTCGGCGTCGCCGTCGAGCAATTGGCGCAGGCGCTCGCGTCCGCGCGACAGCCGCGACATCACCGTGCCGATAGGAATGCCCAGCACGCGCGCCGCCTCGTCATAGGACAGGTCCTCGATCGCGACGAGCAGCAGCACCGAGCGCTGATCCTGCGGCAAGGCGGCAAAGGCCCGCAGCAGATCGCGATGCTCGAGCGCCTCGTCCTGCCCGCCCTTGACGCACAGCAACTCGGCTTCGACGGCCTCGGTCAGCTCGCCGTGCATCCCGCGCCGCTTGCGGCGCTGCTGATCGCTCAGAAAGCGGTGGTAGAGAATGGTATAGAGCCAGCTGCGCAGATCACCTTCGGGGCGCCGCAGGTGCCATCGCGACAGCGCCCGTTCGAGACAGTCCTGGACGAGATCGTCGGCATGCTCGCTGTCGCCGCGCAGCAAGGCGAAGGCAAAGCGGCGCAAGCCCGGTATGTGTGTTTCGATCAGGGCGGCCCCTAGTGGCATCGCCTTCCCTGGGAACAAGCCGCTGAGGTGGCGCCGCACCAGAGGGCGCGCTGCCGGCAACAGTCGCGGCTGGCACGACAGGCCGGGTGCGGATTTAAGCGGCATTATCGATGCACAGGGGGCAGTCAGCAATACAAATCCTGTTACAATGCGAGGCTCTTTTGGGTCAGAACGGGTTGTCCACTGCCGCCGGGGCCTCTCAGTAGGACTTCATCGAGCCGGGTTTATTCCACCGCGGGCAGTTTACCCTTGGCTTCGCGGGTCACCGCTTGGCCACCGCGCCGCCCGTTGGCGGCGGCCACGGCCGAGGCTGGTAGCCTCGCCCGCGTGTGGCCCGGCTCAGAGGCCGACGAGGCGCGCGCTCTCGTCCCACAAGCGGCGGGCGAGCTCGTCATCGAGTGCGGCCGGGTCCGGTCGCTCAAGCGCCCGGCCGACGACATAGCCGCCGTGGAACGGCGCCGGGTCGGGCATCGTCGCCAGAAACAGCGATGTCTCGGCGCCTTTTTCGGGGCTGACCATGAACGGTTTCATCAGCCGCCAGCCGAGCTCGACCAGGCCGCCGCGCTGGGCGAGCCCGGTCGCCACCACGCCCGGATGCAAAGAGGCCGCGAACATCCCGCTGCCCCGGAGCCGCGCCGCCAGCTCGCGGGTGAATAGGATGTTGCACAATTTGGAGCGGCCATAGGCCTTGAGCATCGTCCAATCCTGCGGCCTGGCGATCGTCGTCAGATCGATGCGGTTGCCGCGATGGGCGCGCGAAGCGACGGTCACGATCCGCGCCGGTCCGCTACTCTCGGCCGCCGTGGCCTTCAGCCGCTCGATCAATAAATTGGTCAAAAGAAACGGGGCCAGATGATTGACCGCGAAGGTCAGCTCGTAGCCGTTCGCCGACCGCTGGAACTTGGGCGAAAACAGCCCGGCATTGTTGACCAGCAGATCGAGCCGGTCGTGCGCGGCCAGGATCTCGGCGGCGAGGCGGCGCACCTCGGCCAACGAGGCGAAATCGGCGAGTGCCGTCTCGACCTGCGCCCCCCGCACCCGGTCGCTGACGAACCGGCGCGCCGCCTCGGTGCGGTTGCGATCGCGGCCGACCATGACCACCCGCATCCCGGTGCGCGCCAAGCCCAGCGCCGTATAGAGCCCGATCCCCGAACTCGCCCCGGTGACGATCCCGATCCGTTCGGCTGCGCTGCTCGCCACGTCTGACCTATGGAGCGCTCGCCCTCACCCCAACCCTCTCCCGCATTGCGGGAGAGGGGGGACCGTCGCGTCAGCGGCGGTGGGTGAGGGCCTGCATGCAACAATCACCCTAGACGCTGTCGATGCCGAACGCCCAGCGCCGCGCCAGTTGATGGCCGATCGCCAAAGGCGGCGGCAGGGTCGCCATCCCCTCGATCGGTTCGTCCGAGCGCGAGCGCTCGACCATGGCCCGCACCTGCGCGCGCTCGAACCAGCGCGCCTCGGCGATTTCCTCGGGATCGATGCGGATCTCTTCGCTCAGCGCCTCGGCCAGCAGCCCCATCATCAGGGTCGACGGGAACGGCCATGGCTGCGAGGCGAGATAGCGCACCCGCCCGACCCTGATCCCCGATTCCTCGAGCACCTCGCGCCGCACCGCCTCCTCGATGGTCTCGCCCGGCTCCATGAACCCGGCCAGGCACGAAAACCGCGCGCCGACCCGGCGCCGGCCGCGGCCCAACAGGCAGCGCTCGCCCTTGACCGCGAGCATGATCACCACCGGGTCGACCCGCGGATAGTGATGCGCCCGGCAGCTCGGGCAGCGCCGGCCCCAGCCCGCGCCGTCGATCGCGCTCGCGGTGCCGCATTGCGCGCAAAAGCCGTGGCGGGCGTGCCAGTCCAGCAGCGAGCGCGCCTCGGCAAGGATCGCGGCCTCGCCGCCCGGGATCGAGGCGGCCAGGCTGCGCACATCGACGCTTGCACCCTCGCTTGCCGCCGTCGGGGTGGCTGTCGCGTCGAGCGCGAAATAGGCGCGACCCTCGCCGATCCCAAGCAGGATCAGGGTGGCGCCGGCGTCGATCGCCCCGCGCCAGGGTGCAACCTCCTGCCAGTCGAGCTGTGAGAACGCGCTGTCGCGAACCAGCGGCTTCAGCTCGCGCAACGGCAACAGCCGGGTCTGCGGGTCGTCGAGCAGGGAGGCGACCCAGCCGGCATCCTGCCGGCGCTGGCTGACGCGGTCGAGCGGGTTGCCCGCAAAGGTGTAGATCTCTTCCATCGCCGCCGCCGATCCCTCGCTCGCCATCGCCGGAGCATCCGGCAGCGCGTCCTACCATAACTTCGCCCGCGGCCGAAGCGTTTGCCAGCGAAGGCGCGGCGGCCCGTGCTATCCTCCGGCCATGACCAACGCACCATACATCGCCGAGATCGCGGCGCTCGCCGGCGACCCGGCGCGCGCCAATATGCTCTCGGCGCTGATGGATGGCGGCCGCCGCAGCGCCGGCGAGCTCGCCTATGCCGCGCATGTGACGCCGCAGACCGCCAGCGCGCATCTGGCCAAGCTGGTCGACGCCGGGCTGCTGGCCGATGAACGGCAGGGGCGCCATCGCTATTTCCGGCTCGCCTCGCCGGCGGTCGCCCGAATGCTCGAAGAAATAATGGCCGTCGCCGTGGCGCGGACGTCGCGCTATCGCCCAGCCTGGATGCGCGACGATGGGCTGCGTTCGGCGCGGACCTGCTACGATCACCTGGCCGGCCGGCTCGGCGTCGGGCTCGCCGACAGTCTCGCCGGGCGCGGCCATGTCATGCTCGACGCCGATGGCGGCGAAGTCACCGAAACCGGGGCCCGGTTTCTCGACGAGCTCGGCCTCGACCTCGCCGCAGCCGCCGGCACGCGCCGCCGCTTCTGCCGCCCCTGCCTCGACTGGAGCGAGCAGCGGCCCCATCTGGGCGGCGCCGTCGGCGCGGCGTTGGCCCGGCGCTGCTTTGCGCTCGGCTGGATCGAGCGGGTCAGGGACAGCCGCGCGGTCGCGATCACCGCGCCCGGCCGCGACGGGTTCCGCGCCGCCTTCGGCGTCGAAATTCTCTCCGCCAACCCCGTTAGGGGCGCCGTTCGATCGGTGCGAATTACTCGAATGCCAACAATCGGCGGGTGAGCTCGCTGAGCTCTCCCAACGGGGGGAACGGATTGTAGACCCGCACCCCGCCCAATTGAGCGCCATCGGCCAAGTCTGCGCTCAGGACAATGGTGCATCCGGCTTCTCCGGCAGTCGCGACCAATAAGAAGCGCGCCCGGCCACGGCATTGCTCAGCGCGACGCGCACTGCGGCAGGTGAAGGTGCGCAGCAGCGGAATGCGCCAAGCCAGTCTTCGGCCTGAGCTGCCGCGTCTACGGGCGGGACCATCCCGTTGCGCGTGACTACGGCGTAGAACTCCGACAGCGCGTGTAGGGTCAGAAAGCAATCCCGTTCGGTGGCGCGATCAACGATGTCGATCGCCAGCTCGTGTCGCACGCCTTGCGTGCGGTCGACGCTGTACACGAGCAAGTTGGTATCGAGGCTGAACCGCCGGCTATCGCCGCTCATGCAGCGCGTCGCGGTCGAGCGGGCCGGCGTCGATCGGCCAGCCCTTTTCCATCCGGGCGCGGGCGCGGGCGGCCTGTTGCGCCGGTGTCGGCGCCCGCCGGCCGGCAACCGGAACCAGGAGCGCGACCGGCTGGCCTTTGCGGGTAATGACGTATTCCTCACCGGCTTCAACCTCGCGGATGCAGCGGGAAAACGCCAGCCGCAACCATCCGGACCGACATCCCTTTTGTGCCAACCGGCCAATTCGCAATTCGCGACGGCTCAGCGCAAGAATCTTCACCGGATCATCATCGTTCCGGTGGTAGTTTTTCGGAACGTCGCAAAACACCGGGCGAACTGCCGATGGCGTACTTGATCGAAAGCCCTCCACTCCTTGCCTCTGCCCGCGCAACGGGAGCGAAACACCCCCGCATCGCGGGCGGGTGAGGAGGCGCCGCGCACAGCCCGCCGTGTTCGCCTACATCGTTCGACGCATTCTGGCGACCGTCCCGGTGATGGCGGTGGTCGCACTGTTCGTGTTCGCGCTATTGCATCTGAGCCCCGGAGATCCGGCGGCGATCATCGCCGGCGACACCGCCACCGTCGCCGACATCGCCCGCATCCATCGCGCGCTCGGGCTCGACGAGCCGCTTTATCTCCAGTTCGGGGGCTGGGTGTGGCATTTGCTGCACGGCGATCTCGGCATGTCGATCTTCACCAACCTGCCGGTCTCGACCTTGATCATGCAGCGGGTCGAGCCGACCGTGACCCTGGCGGTCTCGACCATCTTCGTCTCGGTGCTGACGGCGATCCCGATGGGGGTGCTGGCGGCGTCGAAAGCCGGATCGTGGATCGACCGCGCGGTGATGATCTTCTCGGTGCTCGGATTTTCAGTTCCGGTTTTCGTCATCGCCTATGTGCTGATCTACATCTTCGCGGTGCGCACCGATCTGTTGCCGGTGCAGGGCTTTGTCGGCATCGCGCGCGGTTGGTGGCCGTTCCTGTCGCATCTGATCATGCCGACCGTCGCGCTTTCCATGGTCTTCACCGCGCTGATCGCGCGCATGACCCGCGCCAGCATGCTCGAGGTTTTGGCCCAGGATTATATCCGCACCGCCAAAGCCAAGGGTCTCTCCAGCGACCAGGTGCTGATCGGCCATGCGCTGAAAAACGCGGCGGTGCCGATCGTGACGGTCATCGGCATCGGCATTGCGCTCTTGATCACCGGGGTGGTCGTCACCGAGACGGTGTTCGCCATCCCCGGGCTTGGCCGGCTGACGGTCGACGCGATCCTGCGCCGCGACTATCCGCTGATCCAGGGGATCATCCTGGTCTTTTCGGCCGCCTATGTGCTGGTCAACCTGTTGATCGACCTCAGCTACACTTTTTTCGATCCGCGCATCCGGTATTGAGGATGGCTGGCGGGTCAACCGCGTGCACGAGCCCACACCCGCAGCGGGGTGAGGGGTAAACCCGCGCGCTGGGTGGGTGAGGATGGCGATGGAGCTGGGCCGGCTCGGCGACGAGATTGGCGCGCCCCTGCCGGCGGCGGGCGATCGCGCCCTGGCGGCCGCGCCGGCAGCGCGCCAACGCCGGGCATGGCGCTACATCCGCCGCCATCCGACGATCGTCATCGGCGCCGCGCTCCTCGGCCTAATGCTGCTGATGGCGGTGTTGGCGCCCTATCTCGGCACCGTCGACCCCCAGGCCATCTCGCCGGTCGATCGGCTGGAGTGGCCGTCGTTGCAGCACTGGTTCGGTACCGACATGCTTGGGCGCGACGTCTACAGCCGCACCGTCTACGGGGCGCGCGTTTCGCTGACCGTCGGGCTGATGGTGGCGCTGCTCAGCACCGGGCTCGGGCTGGCGATCGGTCTGGCGACCGGGTTCAGCCGCTGGGCCGATGCGATCCTGATGCGGGTCATGGACGGGCTGATGTCGATCCCGCCGGTGCTGATCGCGATCGCGCTGATGGCGCTGACCCGCGCCAGCCTCCAAAACGTGATCTTCGCGATCACCGTCGGCGAGGTGCCGCGGGTGACCCGGCTGGTGCGCGGCGTGGTCCTCGGCTTGCGCGACCTGCCGTTTGTCGAGGCGGCGCGGGCCAGCGGCACCAGCCTGCCGCGCATCTTGTGGCGCCACATCCTGCCCAACACCGTGCCGCTGCTGCTGGTCCAGGGTACCTATACCGCGGCCTCGGCGATGATCGTCGAGGCGATCCTCTCGTTCCTCGGCGCCGGCACGCCGCCCAACATACCCAGCTGGGGCAACATCATGGCCGAGGGTCGCGCGCTGTTCGAAATCGCCTATTACATCGTCCTGTTCCCCGGGGCGTTCCTGTCGGTCACCGTCCTCGCCGTCAACCTGTTGGGCGATGGGTTGCGCGACGCGCTCGATCCGCGCCTCGCCCGGCGGATGTAGGCGCGCCATGGCCGGTCGCAGCGTCGCCGATGTTGCCAGCGGCCCGCAACCGCCCACCGCGCGGCCAGGCGCCGCGGTCGAGCCGATCCTCGACATCGCCGATCTGAAAACCTGGTTCTTCACCCGCGACGGCGTGGCCCGCGCCGTCGACGGGATCTCGCTCCATGTGCTGCCGGGTGAAACCCTGGCCATCGTCGGCGAGAGCGGCTGCGGCAAGAGCGTCACCGCGCTGTCGATCCTGCGACTGATCCCGTCGCCGCCGGGGCGCATCGTCTCCGGCCGGGTCGGTTTTGCCGGCCGCGACCTGCTCAGCCTCAGCGAGGCGCAGATGCGCCAGGTCCGCGGCAACGAGATCTCGATGATCTTTCAGGAGCCGATGACCTCGCTCAACCCAGTGCTGACGATCGGCCATCAGATCGCCGAGACCCTGACCTTGCATCAGCGGCTGGGCCGTGGCTCCGCGCTCTCCAGGGCGATCGACATGCTGCGTCTCGTCCACATCCCCGAGGCAAGGCGGCGCGCGCACGAATATCCGCACCAGCTTTCGGGCGGCATGCGCCAGCGGGTAATGATCGCGATGGCGCTCGCCTGCAACCCCAAATTGTTGATCGCCGACGAGCCGACCACCGCGCTCGACGTGACGATCCAGGCGCAGATCCTCGACCTGATGCGCGAATTGAAGCAGCAGATTGGCGCGGCGATCCTGCTGATCACCCATGACCTGGGCGTCGTCGCCGAGATGGCGCAGCGCGTCGTCGTCATGTATGCCGGCCATATCGCCGAGCAGGCGACGGTCGGCGCGTTGTTCGGCCGTCCACTACACCCCTACACGCGCGGGCTATTGCATTCGGTGCCGCGGCTCGGCGCCTCGCTCGACCGCTCACACCCGCCGCGGCTGGCTGAGATCCCCGGCACGGTGCCCGCGTTGCACGAGACGATCGTCGGCTGTGCTTTTGCGGCGCGCTGCACCTTTGCCACCGACATCTGCCATCGCCAGACGCCGGCCTTCGAGGAGAAGGAGCCGGGGCATTTCGCCGCCTGCTTTCATTCCGACCGGCTGGCCCGCGCATGACCGCGCCGCCCCCGCCGCCGGTTGCGCCGCTGCCGTCGGTCCCGCTCTTATCGGTAAGGGGGCTGGTCAAGCACTTTCCGGTCAGGAAGGGGCTGTTGCAGCGGGTTGTCGGCCAGGTCCATGCCGTCGACGGCATCTCCTTCGACATCGCCCCCGGCGAGACCCTGGGCCTGGTCGGCGAGAGCGGCTGCGGCAAATCGACCGCGGGCAAGGCGATCTTGAAATTGATCGAGCCGACCGCCGGAGAGATCCACGTCGACGGCGTGCGCGTCGACCGGCTGTCGCGCCACCGGATGCGGCCTTATCGGCGTCAGCTGCAAGTGGTGTTTCAGGACCCCTATTCGTCCTTGAACCCGCGTCTCAAAATCCGCGACATCATCGCCGAGCCGCTGGTCAATTTCGGGGTCTCGGGCGGCAGCGAGCTGGCCGACCGGGTCGCCAGTCTGGCGCTCAAGGTGGGCTTACGCGCGGACGCGCTCGCCCGCTTCCCGCACGAATTTTCCGGCGGCCAGCGCCAGCGCGTCGGCATCGCCAGGGCGCTCGCCCTGAGCCCGCGCCTGATCGTCTGCGACGAGCCGGTTTCCGCCCTCGACGTCTCGGTCCAGGCGCAGGTGATCAACCTGCTCGGCGATCTGCAGCAGGAGCTCGGGCTCTCCTACCTGTTCGTCGCCCACGACCTCGCGGTGGTCGAGCATATCAGCCGGCGCATCGCCGTCATGTATCTGGGCAAGATCGTCGAGCTCGCCGACAAGGCCGCGCTGTTCACCCGCCCGCAACACCCCTACACCGAAGCGCTGCTGTCCGCGGTGCCGGTCCCGGACCCCGAGATTGCCCGCCGGCGCATCATCCTCAAAGGCGACGTGCCGAGCCCGATCGACCCCCCCTCCGGCTGCCGCTTCCACACCCGCTGCCCTTACGCCTTTGCCCGCTGCGTAGAGGAGGAGCCGCAGATGCGCGAAGTCTTCCCCGGCCACCACGTCGCCTGCCATCTGCGCGACGTCTCCGCGCCGGCGTTTTCCGGGGCGGCCGCCGGGGCCTGACGAGGGCTCCCGACGGGCGTCGGGCGCAAGCTCGGCTACTCGGTGTGGGGTTGCCATTGAGCCGGGTCATTTGCCGCAGCGAAAAGATGCCCCGATAATCATCGGGCGATGCGCCTTGCTGCTTGGATCCATCGGCTCAGCACCGCCCCGGTGGGTGCGTTGCCGCGCACCGTCTTCGGCTACGTGCTGGGGACGAGCGCGGTGCATCAGCTCCTGCTGATCTTGCTGTCGGCCATCGCCGCCCTGATCGAAGTCGTCCCGCTCGAATTGCAGCGTCGGATTGTCGACGATCTGGTCAAGCATCGCCCTTATTCCTGGGTGGTTGGTTTGTGCGGCGTCTATGCCGGCACCGTGCTTTTCCAGGGCGGGACCAAGCTCGCGCTCAACATCTATCGCGGCTGGGTGGGCGAGCGGGCCAAGCGCGATCTGCGCCGGCGAGTTCACGCTTTTATCGAAATCCCTGCCGCGGTATTGCCCGCAGTCGAAGCCCAGGGGATCGCGACCTCGATGATCGTTGCCGAAGTCGAGCCGATCGGCGGCTTTGTCGGCGAAAGCATCTCCGAGCCGCTGTTGCAGGTCGGGATCATGCTTTCGGTGCTGGCTTATTTGATCCATCTCGACATCTGGATGGCGCTCGCGGCGTTCGTGCTCTTCATCCCCCAGTTCGTCTTTGTTCCGCTCATGCAGGCTGCGGTCAACCGGCGCACCGGGGCACGCATCCAGGTGCTGCGTCGGCTCGGCATCGCGATGATTTCAGGAAACCAAGGAGCGGATCGCGAGAGCGGCCGCGCCGACGATCGGCGGATCAACCAGGCATTCGCGCTCGAAATGGGAATCTTCAAGCTGAAGTTTACGATGAATTTCTTGATGAATATCTTGACTCACCTGCAGATTGTCGCGGCGCTGTTGGTCGGCGGCTGGGCGGTCCATACCGGCCGGCTGGTTATCGGCGGCGTCGTCGCATTCATCTCCGGGATCGGGCGGGTGAAAGACCCGTGGGACGACCTGGTCAATTACTTTCGCGACGTCAACGTCACCCAGATGAAATACCGCCTGCTGGCCGATGCGGTCCATCAACTGGCCCCGGCGGGTCTCGCCCAAACCCAGCCCGCGCCCGCCGGTGGCAGCCTTTGAGCCGCTGCATCAGACTGTGGCGGGTAGTTGACGGCTTGGCGGCCTAGCGCCTATTCGTTAACAAGCGAGCCAACGAACCGGTCGCCGGCGACGGCGGCGAAAGGGAGTGAAAAATGCCCGGCCAGACCTCCGAGGACCTGCTGGCGCTATATGACAGCGCGCCGCTCAGCCGCCGCTATTGGGTCATCTTCGCGATAATCTCGGCCATCACAGTTCTCGAATTCTTCGATTTTTCCGTCGTCGCCTTCCTGCTCGCGGTGGTCGGGCCGCGCTGGCATCTGACCTACGGCCAGTCGGCGCTGATCCTCTACGCCGGCGGCGTCGGCTCGATCGTCGGCGCGCTGGTTTTCGGCAGCCTGGCCGATGTCTGGGGGCGCAAGACCGTAACCATCATCGGCACCTTCATCTGCGGCATCGGCGCCGCCCTCAACGGTCTTGTCCCGCATGGCAATTGGGAATTGTTCGGGCTGCTGCGCTTCGTTGTCGGCGTCGGTCTGACCGCCGCGGTGACCCCAGCCTTGACCATCATCGTTGAATTGACCCCGACCCGCCACCGCACATCGGTGTGCAGCTTTTTTGTCGTGTTCGCCACCGTCGGCGGGCTTCTCGCGACGGCGACCACCGCGGCGCTCCTCTCCCATATCGGCTGGCGCGGCATGGCCATGCTCGGCCTATCGGTCACCCTGTTCGGCCTTCTGGCGTTGGCGTTCGTCCCTGAATCGGTGCGCTGGCTCGCGGCCAAGGGTCGCTTTGCCGAAGCTCGCGCCACCACCGCGACGCATCTCGGCCTGCCGCTGCAAGCGGTGCCGCTGCCGACCGCCTTGCCCGCCTCGGTGCCGCGCGGCCGGCTCTCCGACCTCCTGCATCAGCCGCGGCTGTTCTGGGAGACCTTGCTGATCTGGGGCGGGGCCGCCACCGCGGCCTATGGCGTTTATCTGTGGGGGCCGACCGTCGTTGCCCTGCTGCTCAAGGTCCCGGTGCCGCAGGCGGCGAAATACTTCATCTTCGTCGCCGGCAGCGGAGTGATCGGCAAGATCGTCGTCTCGTTGGTAGCGCCGCTGATCGGCCGCCGCGCGCTCGGCATCATCTGGGGCTTTGGCGGCGTCGCGGCCCTTGCCGGAGCCGGCTATTATCACGGCGTGTTCGTCGACGGCTTCCCGCTGATGATCGTGCTATTGGCGGCCTCGGCCTTCTGCATCGACGGCAGCTTCTCCAATCTCGCGCCCTACACGGTCGAGAGCTACGGGGTGCGGATGGGCGCGCGGTCCTCGGGGCTGGGCCAGGCGGCGAATGGCGTCGGCAAGATCCTCGGCCCGTTGAGCATCGCGGTCATCGCCGGCACCAGCAACTTCATCTCGCCGCAGGCGACCGAAGGCGCGCTGTTTCCGGCTTTTCTGTTTCTGGCCGGCGGGATGCTGCTGGTCGCACTGTCGTTCACCTTTCTCGGCAGGGAGACGCACGGCCGGCCGATGTCGCTCGGCGAGGATGAGCCGACAGCGCGCCGGGCGGTGGTGTTCCGCGCCGGGACGCGCTGACCGCCGTCGCGCTTTCTGCGCAGCAGCCCCGCCGGGCCGACCGCGATTGACGATGCGGCCGCGAGCGACATAAACCCCACCGGTAGACGGCGAGCCGGCGCCCGGGCTCGCCACCGCGGAGGAGGAACCATGCGCGGCCAGACGTCCGAGGATCTTTTGGCGCTGTTCGACAGCGCGCCGCTCAACGCCCGCTACTGGGTCAGCTTTGCGATCATGGCGGGCGTCTTCCTGCTTGACTTCTTCGATTTCTTTCTGATCGCCTTTGTCATGGCGGTGATCGGGCCGCAATGGCACCTGACCTACGGCCAGGCGGCCCTGATCCTTTACGCCGCCGGGATCGGCGCCATCGTCGGCGCGCTCGTCTGGGGTGCGCTCGGCGATCTGCTCGGGCGCAAGATGCTGATCGTCACCGGCACCTTCATCTGCGGCGTCTCCGCCGGGTCGATCGGATTTTTGCCGACCGGAGCCTGGGTGCCGCTGGCGATCCTGCGCTTCTGTGTCGGCTTTGGCTTGGCGGCCGGCGTCACCCCCGCCTTGACCATCGTCGTCGAGCTGACCCCGACCCACTGGCGCACCGGCCTGACCAGCTTCTATGTCGTCTTTGCCAGCGCCGGGACCTTGCTCGCGTCATTCACCTCGGCCGCACTGCTCAATGCGTTCGGCTGGCGTGGGGTGGCGATGACCGGCTTCGTCGCGCTGATCGTCGGGATCCTGGCATGGATGTTGGTCCCCGAATCGGTGCGCTGGCTGACCGCCAAAGGCCGCTTTGCCGAGGCGCGCGCGGCGGTGGCAAAGCAGCTGGGCGTGCCGATCGAGAGGGTGCCGTCGCCGACCATGCGTCCGGCGGTTCAACCCCGAGCCAAGCTCTCGGAGCTCTATTCGGTCAATCCGCGGCTGTTCTGGCAGACCGTGCTGATCTGGGGCGGCTCGGCCTCGGCAGGCTATGGCTATTATTTGTGGGGCCCGACGATCGTCTCGCTCGCGCTGCACGTAACGCCGGCGACAGCCGCAAAGTATTTCATCTATGTCGCCGGCACCGCGGTCATCGGCAAGATCATCGTCTCCCTGATCGCCTCGAAGCTCGGCAGACGACCGCTCGGCATTCTGTTCGGGTTCGTCTCGGTGCTGTTTCTCTGCCTGGCGGGGTATTTCAACGCGGTGTTGGTCGGCGGGTTTCCGCTGTTCATCATCCTGATCGCCGCCGCGGCGTTCTTCGTCGAGGGCGGCTTCTCCAACTTGGCGCCCTATACGGTCGAGCAATATGGGGTGAGCCTCGGATCGCGCTCCTCGGGCCTCGGGCAGGCCGCCAACGGGGTCGGCAAGATCGTTGGCCCGCTCGCCCTGGCGCTGCTTGCGGGCAGCAGCAACGTCATCGCGCCAAAGGCGACGGCGGCCGCGATATTCCCGGCCTTCATGTTCCTCGGCGCGGTCATGCTGGCGGTGGCGCTGGCCTATGTCTTCCTCGGGGTCGAGACCCACGGCCGGGAGATCGCCCTCGGTCCCGACGCGCCGGCGCGAGGGCGTTCGGGGGTGGTCGGGACCCAAGCGCGTTGAGCCGGCGCGCGTTGAACAGGCTGGGGCGCGTGGCGGCCGGTTCCGGCGCGGCGCGCTGAGCGGCGGGGATCGGAGCGATGGCCGCACCGACATCGCCAAACCTGCTCGCGGTCTTCGATTGTGGTCCGCTCAACGCCCGCGACTGGACGAGCTTCACCCTGCTCGCCGGCGTCGATGTGCTCGATTTCTTCGACTTGCCGGCGTGAGCGCCGGCAACTTAAGATCGCGGTCACGAAACACCGGCAGCGGGACACCAACCCATGGAATTCGGCGCTTCGATCTTTTTCACCGATTATTCGATCTCACCGGCCGGGCTGGCGGTGGCGCTCGAGGAACGCGGCTTCGACTCGCTTTGGGCCGCCGAGCATTCGCACATCCCGGTGCCGCGCCGGACGCCGGCGCCGGGCGGCGGCGAGCTGGCCAAGCGCTATTACGATGTGATGGACCCGTTCGTCACCCTGACGGCGGCGGCGGCGGCGACCAAGCGGCTCAAGGTCGCCACCGGCATCTGCCTCGTCATCCAGCGCGACACGATCCAGACGGCGAAGCTCGTCGCCTCGATCGACCAGGTTTCGGGCGGGCGGTTTCTATTCGGCATCGGCGGCGGCTGGAACGCCGAGGAGATCGAGAGCCACGGCACCGTCTTTGCCTCGCGCATGCAGAAGATGCGCGAGCAGATGGAGGCGATGAAGGAGATCTGGACCAAGTCGAAGCCCGAATATCACGGCGAGATCGTCGAGGTCACCTCGATGATGACCTGGCCCAAGCCGGTGCAGAAGCCGTGGCCGCCAATTCTGCTCGGCGGCGCTTTCCCGTGGGCGGCGCGGCGTGCAGTCCGCTATGGTGACGGCTGGTATCCGAACGCTTCGAGCGGCGATCCCGAGGAATATATGCCGCGCTTTCGCCAGATGGCGGCGGATGCCGGGCGCGATCCCGCCTCGCTGCCGGTAACCTTGGGCGGCGCGCCCGAGGATGCCGACCGGCTGAAGCGGTTTCGCGATCTCGGCGCCGCGCGGGTCAACGTCACCCTGCCGGCGGAGGGCGCCGAACAGATCCTGCCGGTGCTCGACCGCTGGGCCAAGCTGATCGCGCAGGTGCAATAGCGGCGACCATATCCGCGCCGAGGCGGCGGCAGGCTCGCTGCAAGTCAGCCATGCGGCAGTGATATTGCGAATTGATCGCAACTGCGCTACATCGGGGGGCCTGACCAGCCGCAGGGACGCCGATGTACGTCTGCCTTTGCAACGCCATTACCGACCGCGATTTCCGCGCTCATGCAGCCCACGCCGAATGCGCCGGCTGCTCGGTCTCGGCGGTCTATCGCTCGCTCGGCAAAAAACCGCAATGCGGCAAGTGCGTGCCGTTTGTTCGGCAGTTGCTGCGCCAGGTTGTCGAGGCTCCAGCGCGGCTGCCGGCTGTCGCCGCGGCGGGTTGACGGCCGCCGTGCCGAGCACGGGCGAGGCGCGCCCATGTTCAAATAGAATCGGGCAATCCTGCAGGAGGTGACCCATGCGTGGCGATGCGACCGTCTTGCAGCATTTGAACACCGTGTTAAAAAACGAGCTGACCGCGATCAACCAATACTTCCTGCACTCGCGAATGCTGCGGCATTGGGGGATGACCAAGCTCAGCGCTTTTGAATACACCGAGTCGATCGACGAAATGAAGCATGCAGACAGGTTGATCGAGCGGATTCTATTTCTCGACGGGCTGCCCAACCTGCAGGATCTCGACAAGCTCTTGATCGGCGAAAGCGTACAGGAGGTCCTCGAATGCGATCTGCGGCTCGAGCAGAAGGCGCTGACCGCCTTGCGCGAAGGCATCGTGCATTGCGAAAGCGTTCGAGATTTCGTGACCCGCGATCTGTTCAGCGAAATCCTCAAAGCCGAAGAAGATCACGTCGACTTCATCGAGACTCAGCTCGAGCTGATCCCCAAGATCGGCATCGAGAACTATATCCCGCTCCAATCGGGCCACGCCGAATAGCCGAACAAACGGATTTTTGCCGGGCGGGACTGAGCCTCAGGGGTGGTTCTCCCCCGGTTTTCCCTTGACGTTGGGCGCAGTCTTGCCGCCGCCCGCCGGGCCGGGCGCGTGCACCGGCGGCAGCGCGCGCATGGCGGCCGGGGCCGGTGGGCGTGGCGGCGGCTGGGGGCGCGGCGGAGCCGGCGCGTGCACGACCGCCGGGGCCGGCGGACGCAACGGCTGGGGGCGTGGCGCCGGTGCGTGAACGATGGCCGGTGCCGGCGGGCGCGCGGCGACATGCGGTGGCGCTGGCGCCGGATGCGGTGGGGCCGGCGGATGGAAGGCCTGCGCCGGCGGCTGGGGATGCGGCGGCGCGGGACGCGCCTGGTTGACCACTGCCGGGGAACGCTCCGGCGGGGCGGCTGGGTGCGGCGGCGGTTCGCGGCCGACCGCGGCCGGGGCCGGCGGACGCGCTGGCGCAGCCGCGCCGGGGCGCGCTTCGCGAGCCGGCGGGAGCGGTCCCGGATGCGGCGGCGGCAGCCCTCCGGCGGCCGGATGCGGCGGCCTACCAGGCGCTGGCGGTCCGGGCGCGCGGCCCGGCTCGGGCGTCTTCCCCGCACCGATCGCCGCGGGAGCATGAGGACCGGGCGCAGGGCCGGCGGCAGCGCCGGGATGCGGCGGAACAGCGGCCGCATTTGGCAGCGCGCCCGGACGCCCCGGCCCGGCGGCGCGCGCCCCCGGCGTTCCCGGCGGGTGCGGCGGCGCCCCTGGCGCGTTCGCGACCGGCGCCGTGGGCCGGCCGGCGGGCGGCGTGCCCGGACCCTTCGGCACCGGGCGCGAGTTCTGCGGCCCCTTGACCGCAGCAGCGGCGGCCCGCGGCGGCGGCCGAACCGCGGGCGGATGCAGCGCCACCGGCGCTTTCGCGAGTGTGGCGGGGGCGACATGGAGCGCCGAGGGCGCCACCGAGCCGGCGTTGGCGAAGACCCGCTGCGGCACCACCGTGGCAAATCGGCGATTGGCGAAATTCGCGTTCGCGGCCTGCGGCGGCGGGGCGCCGTTCGACTGCCTCACGACGGTATCGATGTTCCTGACATTGCCCGCGTTGAGGTTGCGGATGTAGCCCGCGTTGCGGGAGTAGCTCGGCCAATAAGGCTCGTCCGGGGCGAGCGGAAACCAGCCGACCGCTGGTCCGCTTTCACCGGCGATGGCCAACCCGCCCGCGGCGGCGCCGATAAAGGCGACCAGCGCCGGCGCATAGACCGGCTGCGCCGCGTATTGGCCGGGGACCCAGCCCCAGCGGTCGCCGACCTGAGCCCAGCGCCCGTAATGAAACGGCGCAAACCCCCAAGGCTGCTGATCGACCCAGGTCCAGCCCCAGGGCTGCACCCAGATCCAGCGGCCGTCGCGATAGGGCGCCCAATCCGCCGGCACCTGGCTCGGGTACCAGACCTCGCCGTATTGCGAATTGGTCTGCCAGCCGCCGTAATGATCAAGATCGGCGTAGCCGGTCATCTGCGGGGAAACGTAATAGTCCGCGGCCAATTGCGGCTGGTGATAATCGCGCGCTCGGCACCAGGCGACGAACGCGTCCGGAGTGGCGCGCTCGAACTGTGTCGCCACCGGGTTCGACCCGCTGAGCAGCGCGACATCGCCGGCGTTGACCCCGATATCGGCGCCGCCGCCGACAAAGCGTGCGGTCCCCTGGTAAACCGCGACGCGCGCCGGCTGGCCCGCGGTCCCGGCATCGATGTCGTATTCCCCCGGCTGCAAGAGCCAGACCGCACCCTGCGGCAGGTCGATCTCAAAGCTCTGGCCGGCGTTGAGCTGGCGCAAATGCAGATAGAGCCGACCCTGCGGAATGCCGATCTGCGCCACCTGCTGATCGAGGTTGGTCACGTCGATTTCGGTTCCCGGGGCCATGTCGATGGTGCTCGGGCCGATTTGCAGCTCGGCCCGCGACTGCGCATCGGTCCAGAACGACCCGCCGGTGGCGACCGGGTAATTGACCCCGGCCGCCGACCACTGAGTTTCCCCAGCCATGTGAAAGGCGATCGTGCCTGAGACGTAGCTGACCGTGCCGACCCGCGTCGGCGGCTCCTGCTGCTGGGCGAGCGCCGGCGCGGCGGCGGCGAGGATCAGCAGCACGAAGCTCGGAATGAGGCGCACGGGCAAGCATCCGGAAGGTAATTGCATCCGGTGTCCTAACGGTTCGATTGCGGCAGAGTTGTGGCGTCCGCGGCTGAACCGGGGCGCTGGGCTGCTCTCGCCGCCGACCCCGAAATTTTTTCGGCCGACGGGGCGGTGGCGCTAGCGGTTCAGGTGCTCTTGCAGGCGCGGCATCAGCTCGACGAAATTGCACGGGCGGAAGCGATTGTCGAGCTGGTGCACCAGAATGTCTTCCCAGGCGTCGCGGCAGGCGCCGGGCGACCCCGGCAGGGCGAACAGATAGGTGCCGCCGGCGACCCCGGCGGTGGCCCGGCTCTGGATCGTCGAGGTGCCGATCTTGGCGTAGCTGAGCCAGCGGAACAGCTCACCAAAGCCGGCGATCTCCTTTTCATAAACCTGGTGAAAGGCCTCGGGGGTGACGTCGCGGCCGGTGACCCCGGTGCCGCCGGTCGAGATCACCACATCGATCTGCGGGTCGGCGATCCAGGCCCCGAGCTGCGCCACGATTGCGTCCGCGTCGTCGCGCACGATCCGCCGCGCCACGACATGATGCCCGGCGCCAGCCGCCAGATCGGCCAGGCTATCGCCGGAGCGATCCTGCGCCGCGTCGCGAGTGTCCGACACCGTCAAGAGCGCGATGTTGACGGGCAGGAACGGGCGGGTTTCATCGAGCCGGCCGGGCATGGCGATCGCTCCCTGTGAGGATGCCGGGAGGATAGCCCGGTCGTGCGGCGACGGCTAGCCGGGCGCCCCTTCGGTGCGCGGCAGCGCGTCGAGCCTTGCTTTCAGGGCCAGGAGATCCTGCCAGGCCTCGCGCTTGCGCTCGGGCGCGCGCAGCAGAAAGGACGGGTGAAACATCGGCAGGGTCGGCACTGGCCGGTCGAGCCCGGGAATGGCGAGGTCGAACCAGCGGCCGCGCAACCGGGTGATGCCGGGGCCGGGCGGCAACAGGGCGCGGGCCGCGGTGCCGCCGGCGAGCACCAGCAGCTTGGGCCGGACCAGCGCGATATGGCGCAGCACGAACGGCAGGCAGGCGGCGATCTCGTCGGCGCTGGGGGTGCGGTTGCCGGGCGGGCGCCAGTAGATGGCGTTGGTGATCAAGACGCCCGAGCGGTCGAGGCCGATCGCCGCCAGCATGCGGTCGAGCAATTGGCCGGCGCGCCCGACAAAGGGGCGGCCGATGCGGTCCTCGTCGGCGCCGGGCGCCTCGCCGATGATCATGACCGGGGCCGCGGGATTGCCGTCGGCGATGACCGTGTTGGTCGCGGTGCGCTTCAGCCCGCAGCCCTCGAACCCGGCGATCGCCGCTTCCAGCGCCGCGATGGTGTCGGCGCGCGCCGCTGCGAGACGCGCCGATTGCGCCGCCTCCCCCGGCGATTCGGCAAAGGCCGCGGGCGGCGAGGCGGCGACCGCTCTGACCGAGGCAGGTGGGGGCGCCGGCTCAACGGCGGAAGCGGCTGCGGCGGGACGCAGCGAGGGCCGGGCAAGCCTGTCCTGCGGCTCGATCGCGATCGCCTCGTCGGCGCCGATCTCGACATACCAGCGCAGCAGCGCCAGCGCCGACGCGGCATCGCCCGGTTTCGTCAAATCGTCGGCGGATGACATCGAATGCAGACTACCACAGAGGCCGGCGCCCTGCGCGCGTCGCCGTCTGGGCGGCGTTGCCCTGGCGCAACATATTGTGCCGTTCAGCGCGAACGACACAAAACTCGTTGTCCACGATGTCACGAGACGCTACATTTGGGCGTGGGGACAAGCTCAACTGCTACATATTGCTGGCATCCGCTGGCACGTAGCCCGGTCATCGGGGGAAGAAATGCATATCGCACGGCGCTTTACCACGGCAGGTCAGGATCCATATGGGCGGGTCCCGTTCCGCAGCGCGGTCAGCGAGATTCGTAATCCCGACGGCTCGGTCGTGTTCCAGGCCGAGGGGATCGAGGTCCCGGCCGAATGGAGCCAGGTGGCCAGCGACATCCTCGCCCAGAAATATTTTCGCAAGGCCGGGGTGCCGGCCCGCCTGGCGCCGGTCGCGGAAGACGGGGTTCCGCCCTGGCTGTGGCGGCGCTCGGCCGATCTCGACGCTCTGGCCGCCCTGCCCGAGAGCCAGCGCCAATGCGGCGAGACCAGCGCCCGACAGGTGTTCGACCGGATGGCCGGGACCTGGACCTATTGGGGCTGGAAGGGCGGCTATTTCGACGGCGAAGAAGACGCCCGAGCCTTTTACGACGAGATCCGGCTGATGCTGGCGCGGCAGATGGGGGCGCCCAACTCGCCGCAATGGTTCAACACCGGGCTCCACTGGGCCTATGGCATCGACGGCCCGGCGCAGGGTCACTATTACGTCGACTATCGCAGCGGCGAGCTGACCGTGTCGGCCAGCGCCTATGAGCACCCGCAGCCGCATGCCTGCTTTATCCAGAGTGTGGCCGACGATCTCGTCAACGAGGGCGGGATCATGGATCTGTGGGTGCGCGAGGCGCGGATCTTCAAATACGGCTCGGGCTCGGGCTCGAACTTCTCTAAGCTGCGCGGCGATGGCGAGCGCCTTTCGGGGGGCGGCCGCTCCTCCGGACTGATGAGCTTCCTCAGAATCGGCGACCGTGCCGCCGGCGCAATCAAATCGGGCGGCACCACCCGGCGCGCGGCCAAGATGGTGATCGTCGACATCGATCACCCCGACATCGAAACTTTTATCGACTGGAAGGTGGTCGAGGAGCAGAAGGTCGCGGCCCTGGTCGCCGGCTCCAAGCTCGCCGCCCGGCATCTGAACCGGGTCATGGCCGCGTGCCGGGAAGCGCCCGGCGATGGCGCCGATCTGTGCAACCCGGCGCAAAACCCGGCCTTGAAACGCGAGATCCGCGCCGCGCGCCGCGCGCTGATCCCGGAAAACTGCATCCAGCGAGTGATCCAGTTCGCCCGCCAGGGCTATGCCGCGATCGATTTCCGCACCTACGACACCGATTGGGATTCCGAAGCCTATCTGACCGTTGCGGGGCAGAATTCGAATAATTCGGTGCGGGTCTCGAACGATTTTCTCGACCGTGTCGAAGCCGACGGCGCGTGGGAACTGACCCGGCGCACCGACGGCAAAATCGCCAAGACGCTGCCGGCGCGCGCCTTGTGGGACCGGATCGGGCACGCCGCCTGGGCCTCGGCCGACCCCGGCCTGCAGTTCGACACCACGATCAACGACTGGCACACCTGCCCGCAGAGCGGCCGCATCAACGCGTCCAACCCGTGCTCGGAATACAATTTCCTCGACGACACCGCCTGTAACTTATCCTCCCTCAACCTGATGGCGTTTCGCGGCAAGGATGGCCGGTTCGACGCCGAGGGCTTTGCCCATTCGGTGCGGCTGTGGACCCTGGCGCTCGAAATCTCGGTGATGATGGCGCAGTTCCCCTCGCCGCAGATCGCCCGCCGCTCCTTCGCCTTCCGCACCCTCGGCCTCGGCTACGCCAATCTTGGCGGGCTGCTAATGGCGATGGGCATCGCCTATGACAGCGCCGAGGGGCGCGCCCTCGCCGCCGCGATTACCGCGCTCCTGACCGGCGCCAGCTACGCCGCCTCGGCCGAGATGGCGGGCGATCCCGGCGTGACCCCGCGCGGCGCCTTCTCCGGCTTCGCGGCGAACCGCGAAGCCATGCTGCGCGTCATGCGCAACCACCGCCGCGCCGCTCATGGCGAGAGCGTCGGGTACGAGGGCTTGTCGATCCTGCCGGCGCCGCTCGATGCCGCGAACTGCCCGGACCGGCAATTGGTCGCGGCGGCGCGCAACAGCTGGGACATGGCGCTCGCGCTCGGCGAACAGCACGGCTTCCGCAACGCCCAGGCGACGGTGATAGCACCGACCGGCACGATCGGGCTCGTCATGGATTGCGACACCACCGGCATCGAGCCCGATTTCGCGCTGGTCAAATTCAAGAAGCTGGCCGGCGGCGGCTATTTCAAGATCATCAACCGCGCGGTGCCGCAGGCGCTCGCCGCACTCGGCTACGACCATGCCGAGATCGCCACGATTGAGCGGTATGCGCTGGGCCACGGCACCCTCTCCGGAGCCCCCGCGATCAACCACGAGCGCCTGCGCGCCAAGGGGTTCGACGAGCCCGCGCTCGCCGCCGCCGAGGCCGCACTCGCCACCGCCTTCGACATCAAATTCGCCTTCAACAAATGGACGCTCGGCGAGGAGTTCTGCACCGGCCGGCTCGGCCTCGAACTCGCGGCGCTCGACAAGCCGGGGTTCGATCTGCTGGCCGCACTCGGCTTCAGCCGGGCCGAGATCGACGCCGCCAACACCTGGTGCTGCGGGGCGATGACCCTCGAAGGCGCGCCACGTTTGAAGCCCGAGCACCTGGCCGTGTTCGACTGCGCCAGCCCGTGCGGGCCGACCGGCACCCGCGCCTTGTCGGCCGAAAGCCACATCCGGATGATGGCGGCGGCGCAGCCCTTCATCTCCGGGGCGATCTCGAAGACCATCAACATGCCGAACGCGGCGACGGTCGAGGACTGCAAGGACGCCTACCTGTTGTCCTGGCGGCTCGGCCTCAAATCGACGGCACTCTACCGCGACGGCTCGAAGCTGTCGCAGCCGCTGGCGGCGAACTTGTTCGGCGACGATGAGGAGGCCGAGGATCAGGCGGCCGAACTCTACGAGCTGTCGCCGGCCCAGCGCGCGCCTTTGGTCGCCGAACGCATCGTCGAACGGGTGGTCGAGCGGGTGGTCGAAAAGGTCGTGCAGCGCGGCGAGCGGCGGCGGCTGCCCAATCGGCGCAAGGGCTACACGCAAAAGGCCACGGTCGGCGGCCACAAGGTCTATCTGCGCACCGGCGAGCACGAGGACGGCCGGCTCGCCGAACTTTTCATCGACATGCACAAGGAGGGCTCGGCCTTCCGCTCGCTGATGCACAATTTCGCGATCGCGATCTCGATGGGCCTGCAATACGGGGTGCCGCTCGAAGAGTTCGTCGAGAGCTTTACGTTCAGCCGGTTCGAGCCGTCGGGCATCGTCGAGGGCAACGACGCGATCAAGATGGCGACCTCGATCCTCGACTACATCTTCCGCGAACTTGCGATCTCGTATCTCGGCCGCGACGACCTCGCCCA
>DASYNW010000181.1:0-4835 GCA_036008325.1 Allostellaceae bacterium | reverse complement strand
CGCCCGCGGACGCCGCGGGGGACACAGGCGCGCCTGCGGCGTTCGGCCTCCCGCTGGATACACCGCCGATGGAATCAAAAGCGGCGGCGACCCTCCCGCGGACCGATGGCCCCTGGCAATACGAACCTAAATGGGACGGGTTCCGCTGTCTCGCCTTCAAGGCGGGCGACGGGGTCGAATTGAGGGCCAAATCCGGCAAGCCGCTCGGTCGCTATTTCCCCGAGGTGGTGTCGCTCCTGGCCGCCGCAGCCGCGCTGCGGTTCGTGGTCGACGGCGAACTGGTGATCGAGCTGGGCGGCAGCCTCTCGTTCGATGCGCTGCAATCGCGGCTCCATCCGGCCGAGAGCCGGATCCGCAAGCTCGCCGCCGAAACGCCGGCGCGATTGATCCTGTTCGATATCCTGCTCGCCGCCGACGGGAAGAACCTGACCGCCGCACCGCTGTCGCGGCGGCGCGAGGTCCTCGAACAATTCATCGACGTCGCCGGGGTTGCCGGAAAGCTGAGCCTGTCGCCGATGACCCGCGACTACCCGGTGGCCGAGCGCTGGCTGCGCCAGGCCGGAAGCGGCGCGCTCGATGGCGTCGTCGCCAAGCGGCTGGATTTACCCTACCTGCCCGGCGAGCGCGCCATGATCAAGGTCAAGCCGCACCGGACCGCCGATTGTGTCGTCGGCGGCTTTCGCTATCAGAATGGCGGCAGCGAGGTGGGTTCGCTGCTGCTCGGCCTCTATGATCGCGACGGGCGGCTCAACCATGTCGGCTTCACCGCGACCATCGCCGACGAAGATCGGCCGGCATTGACGCGCAAGCTCGAAGCGCTGCGCGAGCCGCCCGGCTTCACCGGAAATGCCCCCGGAGGACCCAGCCGCTGGAGCACCGAGCGGAGCGCGGAATGGCAGCCGCTGCGCCCGGAGCTGGTGGTCGAGGTGCGCTTCGACCAGATCACCGCCGGCCGCTTTCGCCATGGCACGAAGCTGGTGCGCTGGCGCCCGGACAAGGCCCCGGCGCAATGCACCGCCGACCAGATCGCCCCGCCTGTCGCCCCCGGCTGATCATCGAGCGCAAGCCTACTCGACCACGACCGGCTTTACCTCGCGCAGCCGCGGCAGGACTTCCTTTGAGAACAGGGTGATGTTCTTGATCGCTTCTTCATGGGTGATGAAGCCGGTCTTGCCGACCATGATCAAGTGGCCGAAGCCGCCGACCTTGTCGTAGAACTCCATGATCTGCCGGTAGACCGTGTCTGGGTTGCCGGCATACATGCGGCCGCCGGCCATCGCCATCTCGGCCGTCACCCCCGGCCGGTTCAGCGCCGAATCGCGCCCCGGCCGGCCGATGCCGGCAGCGCCCGCCGGGCTGCGATAGAGCTGGGGGGCGAATTCGGCCGGCGTCTGGCCGGGCAGGAACTTCGCGTATTGCGGCGCCGATTTCATGCTGGTGTTGACGAACCACAAGAGCTTCGAGCCGACCCGCACCCCCTCCTCGTCGGTGTCGCCGACATAGACAAAGGCCGAATAGCCGAAACGGTCGGTAGCCGGTTTGGCTAGGCCCGCCTCGGCCCGCGCCTGGCGATAGGCGGCCCAGGCCCGCCGGGTCACGTCGACCCCGCGCATGACCATGATGTTGACCATGCCGCGACGCCCCAGTTCGGCGGTGTCCTCGGGGTCCGAGGTCGCCGCCCACATCGGCGGGTGCGGGCGCTGATAGGGCGGCGGCCAGATGTTGACGTGGCGATGGGTGAAATGCTTGCCCTCCCAGCTGAACGGGTCGTCATGCGAGGTCAGGGTCTTGTCGATCAGGTCGATCGCCTCCCAGAAGCGCTCGCGCACCCCGATCGGGTTGGCGTTGCCCGAGGCCATCTCGGTCCCGCCCGATTTGACAAAGCCGATCTCGAGCCGGCCGCGCGAGATCACATCGGCCGTGGCGTACTCCTCGGCCACCCGCACCGGGTCCTGGCGCACCGTGACCAGGGTCCCCATGCTCAGAAGACGGATGTTCTTGGTCTGCCTGGCGACAATGCCGAGGATGACCGGGCTCGCCCCATATAGGCAGTTGATCCCGGCGTGGTGCTCGCTCGAGGTGATATTGAGCCCGAGCTCGTCGCACAAGAGGTATTCGTCGAGCGTCTCCTCGAACAGCCGGGCCGCGACCTTCGGATCGCAATACCGGTTGGGCAGGCTGGCCCGCACCGAATCCGCACGGTCGAGCACGTCATCAGGCACGAAGGGATACGGGTTCTCGCAATGAAACCAGGCGTCCATGATGTTCTCCTCGGCCAATGAGGCTGCTCGTCAGGGTATCTGAAGCAGCGCCTTTATCTTGCCCTTTGCCTGCTCCAAAACTGCGACCGGGGCGCGACCGGCAAACTCGGTCCCGCGCATTTGCCACGAGAGGCTCTTGACCTGATCGGACAAGACGACACCGCCCACCGAATGGCCCGCCGGGATCGCGACCTCAAACGGGTATCCCTTTTGCTGGCTGGTAATCGGGCACAATACGCAGAGCCCGGAGCGCTGATTGTAGCGGCGTGGAGTCAGCACCAGGGCCGGTCGCCGACCGCGTTGCTCGCGCCCTCGCTGCGGGTCGAATCCGATCCAGACGAGATCACCAGCTTCCGGGCAATACGGCTCCGATATCAACGGAATTCATGCCCGGTCGCCGCCCCGGTATCGATCTCCTCGTGGCGGTTGTCGTCCGTGATCCCAGCCAACAGATCGTCGAGGCTAAACGTCGGGCTCTTTTCCAGCGGAGCAATGACGAGCTTGCCATCCCGAACGAAAAGCTCCGCCTTCACATTCTCGGTCAGTCCGATCTCCTTGGCATGGGCCGCCGGGATCCGCACCGCGAGACTGTTGCCCCATTTGGCAATCTGTACGATCACCGCACCCTCCCGCGGGAATGTAGATACAAAGAAGATACGCGGTATCCATCGACGCCGCAAGGCTCGGATACCGTTCGATTGACTTCGCAGAATGGGCGGCGCGATGCTGCAGCGGTAGCTGCGGCCGGAGGAAATATCGCATGAGCTTCGAATTGCGCCAGCTTCATCCGCTGTTTGCCGCCGAAGCGAATGGCGTCGACCTCGCCCGGCCGGTCGATGCGGCGATGGTCGAGGCGATCTGGCAGGCGATCGATCGTTATGCCGTGCTGGTGTTTCGCGACCCGCGCCTCGATGACACCCAGTTGCGCGATTTCGCCGCGTTGTTCGGGCCGCTGGAGATCGGCCGGTCGGCGGCGAGCGGCGGCAGGCGGCGGCTCAAGCATCCGGAGATCGGCGACATCTCCAACCTCGACGAGGACGGCCGGCTGCGCGCGCTCGACGACCGGCGCCGGCTCGACAGCCTCGGCAACCGGCTGTGGCACACCGATGCCTCCTATATGCCGGTGCCGGTGGTGCTGGGCATGCTGCACGCGGTGGCAGTGCCGCCGCCGAGCGCCCTGGGCGGCGGCGAGACCGAATTCGCCGATATGCGCGCGGCCTACGACGCCTTGGCCCCGGCGATGCAGCAGGCGATCGAGGGGCTGGTGGCCGAGCACGACATCTTCTGGTCGCGCGGCCAGATCGGCTTTACCGAATTCGCACCCGGCGAGCGCGAGAAGTATCCGCCCTCGCGGCAGCGGCTGGTGCGCCGCCATCCGGGGTCGGGACGCAAGACCGTCTACCTCTCGGCCCACGCCTCGCACATCGCGGGCTGGCCGGTGGCCGACGGCCGCATCCTGCTCTACGACCTCAACCTCTTCGCCACCCGGCCGCAATTCGTCTACAGCCACCAATGGCGGAAGGGCGATCTGGTGATCTGGGACAACCGCTCGACGATGCATCGCGGCCGCCCGCACGACGACAGCCACCCGCGCGACCTGCGCCGGGCGACCACCCTCGACACCGGCTCGACCCTCGACGAAGCCGCCTGACCCCAGCTATGTACGGCTAGCCTTTCGCCACCTGGTGACCGGCGAGGTGCTCGAGGACGCGGACCAGACCGGAATGGTCCCAGCCCTTGCCGCCGAGCGCTGCAGCGGCGTTGAACAACTCCTGCGTCGTTGCGGTGTTGGGCAACGAGAGGCTGAGAGCGCGCGCACCTTGCAGGGCGAGGTTCAGATCCTTCTGATGCAATTCGATACGAAAGCCGGGATCGAAGTTGCGCTTGATCATGCGCTCGCCATGGAGCTCCAGGATCCGCGACGAGGCGAACCCGCCCATCAGCGCCTGCCGGACCTTGGCCGGGTCGGCGCCGGCCTTTGACGCGAACAGCAACGCCTCGCCGACCGCCTCGATCGTCAGGGCGACGATGATCTGATTGGCGACCTTGGTGGTCTGCCCGGCGCCGACTTCGCCGACCAAGGTGATGTTCTTGCCCATCAGCTCAAGCAGCGGCTTGACCCGGGCGAAATCCTGCTCCGAGCCGCCGACCATGATCGTCAGCGAGGCCGCCTTGGCGCCGACCTCGCCGCCCGAGACCGGGGCATCGACGTAGCCGCAGCCTTTCTTGGCGATCTCGGCGGCGAATTCCTTGGTCTCGATCGGCGAGATCGAGCTCATGTCGACGACGGTCTTGCCTCGCGACAAACCGGCGGCGATGCCGTCGGGCGAGAACAGCACGTCGCGCACGTCGGGCGTGTCGGGCACCATGACGATGACGATGTCGGAGCGCTCGGCGATCTCTTTCAGCGTGTCGCACACGGTGGCGCCGGCCTCGCGCACCGGCGCGGGGAGGGTACGTTTGCCGTAGACGAATAATTCGTGCCCGCCCTTCAACAGGTTGATGGCCATCGGGTGACCCATGATCCCGAGCCCGACGAAACCGATTTAAGGGCGGGCACGAATTATTCGTCTA
>DASYNW010000180.1:0-18612 GCA_036008325.1 Allostellaceae bacterium | reverse complement strand
TAGCCGTCGCCAAAGCCGATGTCGTATTTGCGCGTGGCGGTGTCGTCGCCGAGGATGATGGTCTGCGCCACCGGGCCCGAGGTGAACAAGCTATAGTCGCCGTTCTGCAGCATCGTGCGCGCGTCGACGGTCTGGGGTGCGGTCCCGGACGCGGTCCCGGTCAAGGTCATCGCCGCATCGAAATTATAGCTCGGATCGAGCATCTGCGCTTGGGTCAGCGGGGCGTTGCTGTTCGCGGTCTGGTTCTGGAAGGTCAGGGTCAGCGCGCCGCCGGCCGGGAGGCTCGGGATCACCACGGCCAGCACCGCGAATTCGACCGAGCCGTCGGCATAGCGGTTCTTGACGTCGGCCTGGGTCTTGAGCGCCGTGCCGTCGATCAGCACCTGCGGCGCCGCGGCGATCGCCCCATCGACAAACGGCCGGCCAAACTGAAACGGATAGTTGCTGATCGCCACGCCGCTCACGTTGCTGACCGTGATCGAATTTACCTGGCCGGTCGGTGCCGGCTCCGTCGGGGGCGGCAGCGTGGGCGCAGGCTCTTTCCGTCGCCAATGGGCGGATGGGACGATTTCGGTCTGCGCTTTCGCAGCGACCCACTCTGATTGGACCCAAAGCATCGGCAAAATCATGCAGAGCACGACGACCGAACGGCGCATCATCTTAATCTCCCGTCAAATTCGAACGCATCCTCGAAGAGACGCCGCGTGCGTCGGCGCCCGGCGGTAGCCAGACCGGCGCGGCCTGCGAACAGCATTGGTTTCGATGGGGTAGCTGAGGTCAGCGACGTGTTCGCGGGCGAACTCTTCGCCGGGTGAGCTGGAGGTGAGCCGGTTAGTTGATGAGGGCGAGCGTCCTATATCCGCAGGTTGGGTCCCGCGCTCGGGTCAAAGATATGGCCGACCACGCCGCGTCTCTGCGAGCCGACCCGGTCGTCCGAATTCCGTTTTCGGCCGGAGTTGTGGAGGGAAGTACCCCAGCAACCTCATCCGCCAGGAACCTGCCGGCGAGATCGTCCTTCGAGGCGATTTGGCCTCGATTCGCGAGCCGGGACATGCCTATTATCGGGTTTGCGCCTCCGCTCGCGGATGCGCCGATGCAACTCGTGAAACAATGTCCGGTGAAGAGCATCCGCGATGGCATTGCCTGGGAGACAAGGGCTTTACGATCCGCGCAACGAGCATGACTCCTGCGGTGTCGGCTTCGTCGCCAACATCAAGGGACGCAAATCGCACGACCTGATCGCGCGCGGCTTGCAAATCCTGGTCAATCTCGATCATCGCGGCGCGGTCGGAGCCGACCCGCTGGTCGGCGATGGCGCCGGCTGCCTGATCCAGATGCCGGACGCGCTGCTGCGCGATTGGGCGAATGGCCAGGGTTTGACGCTCCCGGCGCCCGGCCGCTACGCCGTCGCGATGTGTTTTTTGCCCTCCGACCTGCAGGCGCGGGCGATCGCGGTCGATCATTTCGAGCATTTCATCGCGGCCGAGGGTCAAAACCTGGTCGGCTGGCGCGACGTGCCGACCGACACGACCGGGCTCGGCGCTCGGGTCGTCGAGACCATGCCGTGGATCAGCCAGGCGATCGTCTCGTGCGGGTCCGGGGTCGCCGATCAGGATGCGTTCGAGCGCAAGATCCTGACCATCCGCAAGCAGACCTTGAACAGCCTCGTGGCGCTGGCCGAGCAGCACGGCATGCCGGCGCTGTGCGATTTTTACATGCCGTCGTTCTCGACGCGCACCCTCGTCTTTAAGGGCCTGCTGCTGGCGCCGCAAATCGGCAGCTTTTACCGGGATCTGCGCAATCCGCTGACGGTCTCGGCCCTGGCCCTGGTCCACCAGCGCTTTTCGACCAACACCTTTCCCTCGTGGCGCCTCGCCCACCCGTACCGGTTCCTGTGCCACAACGGCGAGATCAACACCGTGCGCGGCAACGTCAACTGGATGCATGCGCGCCGGCAGGCGATGACCTCGCAGCTGCTGGGCGGCGATCTCTTAAAGATGGAGCCGCTGATCGGCCCCAACCAGTCCGACACCGCCTGCATCGACAACGCGCTCGAGCTCCTGGTCGTCGGCGGCGGCTATTCGCTCGCTCATGCGATGATGATGCTGATCCCCGAGGCGTGGGCCGGCGACCCGCTGATGGAGCCGCAGCGGCGCGCATTTTATGAATATCACGCGGCGTTGATGGAGCCGTGGGATGGGCCGGCGGCGATCGCCTTTACCGACGGCCGCCAGATCGGCGCCACCCTCGACCGCAACGGGCTGCGGCCGGCGCGCTATGTGATCACCGACGACGACCATGTGATCATGGCCTCCGAAGCCGGGGTATTGCCGGTGCCGGAGGCCAAGATCGTCCGCAAATGGCGGCTGCAGCCCGGCAAGATGCTGCTGATCGACCTCGACGAAGGCCGCATCATCGACGACGCCGAGATCAAGCAGAAGCTCGCTGCCGAACATCCCTATGAAGCCTGGCTCGAAGCCACCCAGTTCAAGCTCGCCGAGCTGCCCGAGCTCTCGGAGGAACATTCGGAACCGGCTCATCGGCCGGCGGCGGCAGCCAACGACCCGGCAGCGCAGCTCAATTTGCAGCAGGCCTTTGGCTATACCCAGGAGGACATCCAGTTTTTCCTGGAGCCGATGGCGCGCAATGCCGACGACCCGGTCGGCTCGATGGGCACCGACACGCCGATCGCGGCGCTGTCGACCAAGCCCAAGCTGCTCTACAACTACTTCAAGCAGAATTTCGCGCAGGTCACCAATCCGCCGATCGACCCGATCCGCGAGGAGCTGGTGATGTCCCTGGTGTCGATGATCGGGCCGCGGCCGAACCTCTTGGGCCACGAAGCCGGCACCCACTATCGGCTCGAAGTGGCGCAGCCGATCCTGACCGACGGCGATCTGCAAAAGACCCATGCGATCGAGAGCCTGGTGCCGGCGTTCCGCACCGACACGCTCGACGCGACCTGGCCGGCCGCAGAGGCAGCCGATGGCCTCGCCCCGGCGCTCGAGCGCCTCTGTCGGGAGGCGACCCTCGCGGTCGAGGCGGGTCACAACATCCTGATCCTGTCCGACCGCGCGACTTCGGCCGGGCGGGTCCCGATCCCGGCGTTGCTCGCGACCTCGGCCGTGCACCATCACCTGATCCGGCGCGGCCAGCGCACCCTGACCGGGATCGTCGTCGAAACCGGCGAGGCGCGCGAGGTGCATCATTTCTGCGCCCTTGCCGGCTATGGCGCCGAGGCGATCAACCCCTATCTCGCCTTCGCCACGATCGAGCAGATCCGGGTCGAAAACGGGCTGCCGCTCAGCGCCGCCGAGGTCCAGAAGAATTATCTGAAGGCGGTTGACAAGGGCATTCTCAAGGTCATGTCCAAGATGGGCATTTCGACCTATCAGTCCTATTGCGGGGCGCAGATCTTCGACGCGATCGGGCTCGCCAGCGATTTTGTCGACAAATACTTTACCGGCACGGCGACGACGATCGAGGGGGTCGGCCTGGCCGAGATCGCCCGCGAGGCGGTCGAGCGCCATCGCCACGCCTATGGCGACAACCCGATCTATCACGAGATGCTCGACGCCGGCGGCGATTACGCCTTTCGCCTGCGCGGCGAGGACCACGCCTGGACGCCGCAATCGGTGGCCCGGCTGCAGCACGCGGTGCGCGGCGAGGCGCCGGACGAATATCGGGCGTTTGCCGCGACGATCAACGATCAGAGCGAGCGCCTCTTGACGATACGCGGGCTGATGTCGCTCGATTTTGCGCCCGAGCCGGTGCCGCTCGACGAGGTCGAGCCGGCGGCCGAGATCGTCAAACGGTTTGCCACCGGGGCGATGAGCTTCGGCTCGATCAGCCGCGAGGCGCACACCACGCTCGCGATCGCGATGAACCGCATCGGCGGCAAGTCCAACACCGGCGAGGGCGGCGAGGAGGCGACCCGGTTCAAGCCGCTCGACAACGGTGATTCGATGCGCTCGGCGATCAAGCAGGTGGCCTCGGGCCGGTTCGGCGTCACCACCGAATACTTGGTCAATGCCGATGTCTTGCAGATCAAGATGGCGCAGGGGGCGAAACCCGGCGAGGGCGGCCAACTGCCCGGGCACAAGGTCGACAAGGCGATCGCCCGGGTGCGCCATTCGACCCCGGGGGTCGGGCTGATCTCGCCGCCGCCGCACCACGACATCTATTCGATCGAGGATCTTGCCCAGCTGATTCACGATCTGAAAAACGCCAATCCCGCGGCGGCGGTGTCGGTCAAGCTCGTTTCCGAGGTCGGGGTCGGCACCGTCGCCGCCGGGGTCGCCAAGGCGCGCGCCGACCATGTGACGATCGCCGGGTTCGAGGGCGGCACCGGGGCGAGCCCGCTGACCTCCCTGACCCATGCCGGCTCGCCCTGGGAGATCGGGCTCGCCGAAACCCAGCAGACCCTGGTGCTGAACGGGCTGCGCGGCCGCATCGCGGTGCAGGTCGACGGCGGGCTGCGCACCGGGCGCGATGTCGTGATCGGGGCGATGCTCGGCGCCGACGAGTTCGGGTTTTCAACCGCGCCGCTGATCGCCGCCGGCTGCGTGATGATGCGCAAATGCCATCTGAACACCTGCCCGGTCGGCATCGCCACCCAGGACCCGGTCTTGCGCGCCCGCTTTACCGGCGAGCCCGAGCACGTCATCAACTATTTCTTCTTTGTCGCCGAAGAGGTGCGCGAGCTAATGGCAAAGCTCGGCTTTCGCGCTTTCCGGGAGATGATCGGCCGGGTCGACCGCCTCTCCCCGGTGCGCGCGATCGAGCAATGGAAGGCCCGGGGCATCGATCTGTCGCGCCTGCTGCACCGCGCGGCGCCGACCCCGGGGGTCGCGGTCTACAATTGCGAGCGGCAGGACCATCACCTCGACCAGGCGCTCGACAACGAGCTGATCGCCGCGGCCCAACCGGCGCTCGAGGCACGCGAGCCGGTTCACATCGAACGGCCGATCCGCAACGTCCACCGCACCGTCGGCGCGATGCTGTCGGGCGAGGTGGCGCGGCGCCATGGCCATGCCGGCCTGCCGCAGGACACGATCTGGGCGAGCTTCCACGGCACCGCCGGGCAGAGCTTTGGCGCGTTCGTGGTGCGCGGCGTGACCCTCGAGCTCTACGGCGACGCCAACGATTATGTCGGCAAGGGATTGTCGGGCGGCCGGGTGATCGTGCGTCAGCCGCCGGAGGCGAGGCGCGAGCCGACCGAGAACATCATCATCGGCAACACCGTGCTCTACGGCGCGATTGCCGGCGAAGCCTATTTCGAGGGGGTGGCCGGCGAGCGGTTCGCGGTGCGTAATTCGGGTGCGGTGGCGGTCGTCGAGGGCACCGGCGACCATGGCTGCGAATACATGACCGGCGGGGTGGTCGTCGTGCTCGGCCCGACCGGGCGCAACTTTGCCGCCGGCATGTCGGGCGGCATCGCCTATGTCTACGACCCGCAGGCCCGGTTTGCCGGCCTGTGCAACCCCGCTACCGTCGGTCTCGAAATGGTCGGCGGCGCCGATCCGAACGAGGGCGAGGACGGCGACCGGCCGCGTCAGCGCTCGCCCGATGTCGAGGATTCCGGGATGGGCGATCTGTTGCGCTTCGACGCGGCCCGGCTGCGCATCCTGCTCGAGCGCCACCAGCTCTTCACCGGCAGCGCCCGCGCCCGCGCACTTCTCGAAGACTGGGACAATGCGCGCGGCTGTTTCGTCAAGATCATGCCCAAGGATTACCGGAACGCGCTCCTCGAAATGCAGGCCGAGCGGCAAACCGCCCGCATCGAGGCCGCCGAGTGACGCCGCGCTGGCTTGCTTGTGACCCTCTCCGCCCTTCGGGGGGGAGAGGGAGGGGCCCATTGCCGAGCGATGGGAGGGTGAGGTGGGTACCGGCGGGCACTCTGGAATCCCCCACCTCACCCCAACCCTCTCCGCCCCCAGGGGCGGAGAGGGGGACGGTCAGGAGCGGGTGCGATGGCTAGGCCCACCGGGTTTCTCGAGGTCGAGCGCCGCGACCGGCCCTACGACAAGCCGGAGGCGCGCCGGCGCAGTTGGAACGAGTTCGTCAAGCCGTTGCCCGAGCCGGAGATCCGCAAGCAGGCGACACGCTGCATGGATTGCGGGATCCCGTTCTGTCACGACGGCTGCCCGGTCAACAATCTGATCCCCGATTGGAACAACCTGGTCTATCGCGAGCAGTGGCAGGCCGCGCTGAAGACCTTGCATTCGACCAATAATTTCCCGGAATTCACCGGCCGTATCTGCCCGGCGCCGTGCGAGGCCGCCTGCACACTCAACCTCGACGACAATCCGGTCACGATCAAGACGATCGAATGCGCGATCGTCGACCGCGGCTGGCAGGAAGGCTGGATCGGGCCGGTTCTGGCGCCCCGGCAAACCGGCAAGCGGGTGGCGGTGGTGGGCTCGGGGCCGGCCGGGCTCGCCTGCGCCCAGCAGCTGGCTCGCGCCGGGCACGCAGTCACAGTGTTCGAAAGGGCCGATCGCCTCGGCGGATTGCTGCGTTACGGCATTCCCGATTTCAAGATGGAGAAATCGCTGATCGACCGGCGGGTCGCACAGATGCAGGCCGAGGGCGTGGTCTTTCGCACCGAGACGGAAATCGGCGCCGATCTGTCGCTCGCGGCGCTGGTAGAGGAATTCGACGCGGTCGCAATGACCGGCGGCGCCGAAGCGCCGCGCGATCTCGAAGTGCCCGGCCGCGCGCTCGACGGCATCCATTTCGCAATGGATTTCCTGCCGCAGCAAAACAGGCGCAATGCCGGCGACGACGAAAAGCGCGCCGCTCCCCAGGGGACTATCTCGGCCCGCGGCAAGGATGTCATCGTGATCGGCGGCGGCGACACCGGGTCGGACTGCATCGGCACCTCGGTGCGCCAGGGGGCCGCGTCGATCACCCAGCTCGAAATTCTGGCAAAACCGCCCGCGCGGGAAAACAAGGCGCTGACCTGGCCCGATTGGCCATTGAAATTGCGTACCTCCTCCTCGCAGGAAGAGGGTTGCGAGCGCGACTGGTCGGTATTGACCAAGCGCGCGCTCGGCGAAGAGGGCAGGGTAACGGCGCTCGAATGCGTGCGGATCGAATGGCTCAAGAACCCGGACGGCCGTTTCGCGATGGCCGAACTGCCGGACAGCATCTTTAGCTTGAAAGCCGACCTCGTGCTGCTGGCGATGGGCTTTGTCGGGCCGCATAAGCCGGGGATGGTCGAGCAATCGGGCGTCGCCCTCGATCCGCGCGGCAATATTGCCGCCAATACCGTCGACTACCGCACCTCGGCGCCTAAATTATTCGCCGCCGGCGACATGCGTCGCGGCCAGTCTCTGGTGGTCTGGGCGATCCGCGAAGGCCGTCAATGCGCCCGCGCCATCGACGAATATCTGGTCGGGTCGAGCCTGCTGCCGCGATAATCGCGCGATGCCGGCCTCACGCGCCCGACGGCTCGCGATCAGCGGGGTTGCGGGCTGACGCGCACGATCACGTCGACACGGCGGATCTCGGTCCCGGCGGGCGCCCTGGGCAGCGCGCCGACCGTGACCGCGTGCGCCGGGATGTCCTGCAGCATGCCGTTCGCTTCGCAGAAGAAATGGTGATGATCGGCGGTATTGGTGTCGAAATAGGAGCAGCCCGGCTCGACCACGACCTCGCGCAACAGCCCGACCTCGGTGAATTGATGAAGAGTGTTGTAGACGGTGGCGAGCGACACCGGCACCGCCGCGGCCGCGGCTTCGCCGTACAGTTGCTCAGCGCTCACATGGCGGTCGCCGCCGTCGAGCAGAAGACGGGCGAGTGCCAAGCGCTGGCGCGTCGGCCGTAAACCCGCTGCGCGCAAGCGGTCCAACGCGGCCGAGGAAGGCTCTATCATGGTCATGCGGTAGATGTGGGATCAGAGGCGACCGAATTAAACCGGCCACGTCGCCCGGTGCGGTTCAATCGCCGGTCTGCAAGCGCTCGATCAGCTCGCGCACGGTCGGCACAAAGCCGTTGGCGTAAAACGGGTCGGAGGCAAAGCGATAGGCGTTGTGGCCGGCAAACATCAGCTGATGCTCGACATCGTCGGAGTGGCGGATCTGCTGCAATGTCTTCTGAATGCAGTAGCTGCGCGGGTCGGCCTTCTTGCCGGTCGTGCCCCCCTGGTTTTGTGCCCAGTTCGAGAATTGACAGGCGCTGAGGCAGCCCATGCACCCGATCTGGTCGGTGCGCAGCTCGAGCGCCTTGTGCGGGTCGACGAACACCAATGTCGAATCGGGAGTGCGCAAGGCCTCGGTAAAACCGGCCGCCACCCAGCTCTCGGCCGATTCCCGATCATGCGCCGTCAGATAGACCACTCGGCGGCGCACCCCGACATGAAACGGCGCCAAATGTTCGCCGACCGGCTCGACCGCATAGGCGACCTGGCGTTCCGAGCGCTGCTGCAATTCGTCGAGGAAGCCGTTGCGCACCGCCGAGGAATAAAATCCGGTCGGGCTGAAATGGTTCAGATAGACGTCTGCCTCGCCCAAGGTCAGCAGCTTGCGCTTCCACACGTCCGAAATCGGGCTTTCCTGGGTCACCAGCGGGCGGGTCCCGAATTGGAAGGCGACCGGGCCGAGTTCGGGATTGTCGATCCAATCGCTCCACTCGCGCAGATACCACAGCCCGCCGGCCATAAAGATCGGGGTCGCGGCGAGCCCGAACTCGACCATCAGATTGCGCAACTCGCGTACCCGGGGATAGGGCGCCTCGGGACATTGCGGATCCTCGCTGTTGGACAGCCCGTTATGGCCGCCGGCGAGCCACGGATCCTCATAGACGACGCCGCCTAGCCAGTCGCAGAATTTGTGGTAGGCGCGTTTCCACAATGCCCGGAACGCCCGGCCCGAGGACACGATCGGATAATAGTAGACGCCATAGCGGGCGCAGATCTCGGCGATCTTGTAGGGCATGCCGGCGCCGCAGGTGACGCCGTGGATCAGGCCGCGGGCGCCTTCGAGCACGCCGTGCAAAACCCGCTCGGCGGCCGCCATCTCCCACAGAACGTTCATGTGGATGCGGCCTTCGCCGTTGCCGCGTTCATGGGCGACGCGGGCCTGCTGGATGCCGCCGGCGATCGCATAGGCGACCAGCTCTTCGTGCCGCTCGCGCCGGGTGCGTCCGTGATAGACCTGGGCGATCAGCCGACCGTCGTCGCCATAACTGTCGGCATTGACCCCGGAGAACGTGCCGACACCGCCGGCTGCCGCCCACGCCCCGGAACTCTCCCCGTTCGACACCGAAATGCCCTTGCCGCCTTCGACGAGCGGCAACGCCTCGCGCCCGGAGATGACCAGCGGATTGAGCGGCTTCACCCAACGGCTCCCTGATGCGGTGCTACGGCCGGGTCCGGCAATACCGGGGCGCGCGGAAGGCCGCCCGGGGCCCCGCCGAGAATCATATGGGGAACATCCGAAAACACGGAAGCGACTCCCCAGCCGAACAGCTCGCGCGCCCGCGCGGCGTCATTGACCGTGTAGGCCAGCACAGCATAGCCCGAATCGCGGATCTCGGCCACGATGGCGGGCCGCAGATGCCGGTGGTCGGCGTGGATCGACACACAGCCGAGGCTCTTGGCGCGAACCCGCCAATGGCGCGGGACCGCGCGCACCAGGAGCCCGCGGGCGCTCGCCGGCTCGCGATCGCGGGCCGCCGCCAAGGCGCGCGGCAGAAAGCTCGAAATCAGCGGTGGCGGAAGCTGCGGCGGCCACAATCGCGATATGAGGTCGGCGGCGGCGGCGCCGGTTGCGGTGGCCAGGCCGCGGGCGGCCTTGAGCTCGACGTTGGCGCCGACCCCGAGCTCGCCCAACACGCCGATCGCTTCCGCCAAGCTCGGCACATATTCGCCGGCAAAGGACGGATCGAACCAGCCGCCGGCGTCATGGCGGCGAATTGCCGACGATGGCAGCGCCCGCGCCTTGCCGCTGCCGTTCGTCGTACGGTCGAGCCGCTCGTCATGGAGCAGGATCAATTCGCCGTCGGCGGTCAGCCGCACATCGAACTCGACCCAGGCGCAGCCGAGCGCCGCAGCCCGGCGCAGCCCGCCCAAGGTGTTTTCCGGTGCGCAGCCGGCAGCGCCACGGTGACCGATCACCGGCGGGAGCAGCGGCAGGGCGGGAGATGCCGGCTCGCTCCGCCCGGCACGGGTCTGGCTCAGCCTGGTTTCCTCAGGGCATCGCCTTGGCCGGCTCGGGTCGTCGGGCGCCCAGATCTTCGCCGGTCTGCTGGTCGACCTGGCGCATGCTGAGCTTGACCTTGCCGCGGTCGTCAAAGCCCAGCACCTTGACTTTGACCGGGTCGCCGAGCTTGACCACGTCGGCGACCTTGCCGACCCTCTGCGGGGAGAGCTCGCTGATATGGACGAGCCCGTCGCGCGAGCCGAGAAAGTTGACGAACGCGCCGAAATCGACGGTCTTGACCACTTTGCCGTTGTAGATCGCACCGAGCTCGGGTTCGGCGACGATGCCTCTGATCCAGTCGATCGCCGCCTGGGCGGCGTTGCCGTCGACCGCGGCGACTTTGACGGTGCCGTCGTCGTCGATGTCGATCTTGGCGCCGGTGGTCTCGGTGATCTCGCGGATGACCTTGCCGCCCGAGCCGATGACCTCGCGGATCTTGTCCTTGGGAATGCTCAACGTGGTGATGCGCGGCGCATTGTCGCTGACCGTGTCGCGCGCCCCGGTCAATGCCTTGGCCATCTCGCCGAGGATGTGGATGCGGCCGTCGCGCGCCTGGGCCAGTGCGATCTGCATGATCTCCTCGGTGATCGAGGTGATCTTGATGTCCATCTGCAGCGCGGTGACGCCTCTCTCGGTGCCGGCGACCTTGAAGTCCATGTCGCCCAGATGATCCTCGTCGCCGAGGATATCGGACAGCACGGCAAAGCCCTCGGGCTCCTTGATCAGCCCCATCGCGATCCCGGCGACCGAGCGCGCCAGCGGCACCCCGGCATCCATCAGCGCCAGTGAGGCGCCGCACACCGAGGCCATCGATGACGAGCCGTTCGATTCGGTGATCTCGGAGACGACGCGGATCGTGTACGGAAAGCTCTCCTTGGGCGGCAGCAGCGGCCGGACCGCGCGCCAGGCGAGCTTGCCGTGGCCGATCTCGCGCCGCCCGGGCGACCCCATTCTTCCCGCTTCGCCGGTCGAATACGGCGGGAAGTTGTAGTGCAGCATGAAATTTTCCCGATACTCGCCCTCGAGCGCATCGATGATCTGCTCGTCCTGGCCGGTCCCCAGGGTCGCCACCACCAATGCCTGGGTTTCACCGCGGGTGAACAGCGCCGAGCCGTGGGCGCGCGGCAGAATCCCGACCTCGGCCGCAATCGGCCGCACGGTTCGGGTGTCGCGGCCGTCGATCCGGCGCCTCCCCTGGAGCACGGCGCCGCGCACGATCTCCTTTTCAAGCTCCTTGAACAGCTTGAGCGCCAGGCTGCACTGGCCTTCGTCGGCGAACAGCTCGGCCACCCGCGCCTTGGCCGCGTCGAGCCGGTTGCTGCGGTCCTGCTTGCCCTGCTCGCGATAGGCGGCGTCGATCAGCGGGCCGATTTCATCGCGCAGCCGCGCCTCGATCGCGCCGATCTCGGGCGATATGGGCGGCAGCGTCCACGGGTCGCGGGCGCACAATTCGGCGAGCTCGATGATCGCCTGGATCACCGGCTGGAACGCGCGATGGCCGAATGTCACCGCGCCCAGCATGACCTCCTCGGAGAGCTCGCGCGCCTCGGACTCGACCATCAGCACGCCCTCGCCGGTGCCGGCGACGACGAGATCGAGCTGCGAGCGGGCCAGCTCGGGTGAAATCGGGTTCAGCACATAGGCGCCGTCGATATAGCCGACCCGCGCGCCGGCGATCGGTCCGAGAAACGGAATGCCCGAGATCGTCAGGGCCGCCGACGCGCCGATCATCGCTACGATATCGGGATCGTTTTCGAGGTCGTGGCTCAACACCGTGCAGATGATCTGGGTCTCGTTGCGGAACCCGGACGCGAACAGCGGCCGCAGCGGCCGGTCGATCAGCCGCGAGACCAGAGTTTCCTTTTCCGATGGGCGACCTTCGCGCTTGAAGAAGCCGCCCGGGATCTTGCCGGCAGCAAAAGTCTTTTCCTGGTAATTGACGGTCAGCGGAAAAAAGTCCTGGCCGGGCTTGGCGCTCTTCATCGCGACGGCGGTGCACAACACGGTCGTCTCGCCATAAGTGGCGAGCACCGCGCCATCGGCCTGGCGCGCCATCTTGCCGGTCTCCAGGGTGAGGCGGCGGCCGCCCCACATCAGCTCTTTACGATAAACCTGAAACATTCCTGATCATTCCTTTCGAAAAAACAACGCGCGCAGCAGAGCTGGGCGGTGGCGACTCGCGCCGGCGCCGGTCAGAGGCGGCGGGTCCGCGCTCAGCAGCGCCGATGCCGAGGCCAGGGTCTCGCTCGCGCAATAGCCGACATTATCAGCGGCGCAGTCCGAGACGCCCGATCAGCGTCTCGTAGCGGCTCGCATTCGACCGCTTCAAATAATCCAGCAGCCGGCGGCGTTGGCCGACCATGACCAGCAGCCCGCGCCGCGAATGGAAATCCTTCTTGTGGCTTCCCAGATGGTCGGTCAGGTTGCGGATGCGCTCGCTGAGGATCGCCACCTGCACCTCCGGCGAGCCGGTATCGGCGGCCTTCGTGGCGTATTCGGAAATGAGCGTCTGCTTGCGCTCCGCGGTAATCGACATCGAGTCGAGCCTCTTCAGCAATTGATAACGCGCAACGGTCTAAGAGCACCGTCCTCGATCCTCGCCAGCCCGATTAAGGCCTGGTTGTGCCAAGCGCTGACCACGCTGCCGGCCGCCAGCCCGCCGAGCTGCGCCCGCCCGGCGACATCGCCCGGCATCACGCGCCGCCCGCAACGCAAGCCATCGGCGTCCGCTGCCGCCAAGACCACGGCCGGAACTCCGTCCAGCGCCGTCTCGATCGGCAGCAAACCCCGGCACGCGCTCATAACATGGCGTGAATCGGTCGAGAATTCGAGCGAAATCGCTTGGCGCTCGGTGAACGGTCCGACCGAGAGGCGGCGCAGCGCCGTGACATGGCCGAGGGTTCCGAGTTCCGCGGCAAGATCGCGGGCGAGGGCGCGGATATAGGTCCCCTTGCCGACCACGGCCTCGAATTCGGCGTGATCGCGATCGGGCGCCGCGATCAGCCGCAGGCTGACGATCTCCACCGGGCGCGCGCTCAGCGTCGGGGGCAGGTCGGCGCGAGCCAGCGCATAAGCGCGGCGGCCGGCAACTTTGATCGCCGAAAAGACCGGCGGCGTTTGTGCAATCGTGCCGATAAAGCGCGGCAGCACCGCCTCGATCGCCGCAGCGCCGGGCCGCGCGCCGGTTTCGCCGACGATCTTGCCTTCACAATCGTCGGTTGCCCGCGCGATGCCCCAGCATACGCAGAACCGATAGCATTTGCGCCCGCCCATCGCATAGGACACGGTTTTCGTCGCCTCGCCGAGCGCCACCGGCAATACCCCGGTGGCCAATGGGTCGAGGGTTCCGGCATGCCCGGCCTTGGCGCCGGTGCTGCGGCGGATCCGCTCGACGACCCGATTGGAGGTGAGCCCCGATGGTTTGTCGATGACCAGCCAGCCGTGAATATTGCGCTCAGCCGGCATGTTGATCGTTCTCGCCCTCCGCCGGCTGAGGGCGAGTGTCGCGCTCGACCTCCGGCCGCGCCAGCAAGGCCGATATTCGCTCGGCCTCGTCGAACGACGCGTCGAGGACAAAGGCCAGCGCCGGCGCATAGCGCAGCGAAAGCTCGCCGGCGACTTGGCCGCGCAGAAACGGCGCGCTGCGCTCGAGGGCGGCGATGATTTCGCCGGCCTTGGCGCCGGCGAGCGGCATCACATAGACCATTGCCTGGCGCAGATCGGGGCTGAGCCGCACCTCGCTCACCGTGATGCTGGCCTCGCGCAGCTCCGGATCGCGGCATCGCCCGTCGCGCAAGACCTGCGACAGCGTATGGCGCAACGCCTCGCCAACCCGGCGCTGACGCTGGCTGGCCCCGCGATCCCTGCCGCCGACCCCCGCAAGCGCGCGCCGGGGTCCCTGTCTTCGACTCATCTCGAGCTGCTAATCGCCGTTATTGCCTAATCGCCGCTATCGCCATCGAGCGCTACAGCGTGCGCGCCACTTCTTCGATCTCGAAGCATTCGATCACGTCGCCGGCTTGCACGTCCTGATAATTCTCGAAAGCCATGCCGCATTCGTAGCCTTCCCTGACCTCGCGCACCTCGTCTTTGAACCGCTTCAAGGTCTTGAGCGTCCCTTCGTGGATCACGACGCTGTCGCGCAGCAGGCGGACCTGGGCGCCGCGCCGGACGGTGCCTTCGGTGACGAGGCAGCCCGCGACCTTCCCGACCTTGGTGATATTGAAGACGTCGCGGATCGAGGCGTTGCCGAGGAAGCGTTCGCGCAGTGCCGGGGCCAGCAGTCCCGACAAGGCGCCCCGCATGTCGTCGATCAGATCGTAGATGATCGAATAATAGCGGATCTCGACGCCGTCGCGGCGGGCGAGGTCGCGCGCCTGCGGGTTGGCGCGAACGTTGAAGCCGATGATCACCGCGTTCGAGGCCTTGGCCAGGATCACGTCGCTCTCGTTGATGCCGCCGACCGCCGAGTGCAGCACCCGGATCGACACCTCGCTGGTCGAGATCTTCTCGAGCGAGCCGGTGATCGCCTCGAGCGAACCCTGCACATCCGATTTGACCACGACCGGCAGCAGGCTGGCGGTGCCGGCGGCGATCTGCGAGAACATCTGCTCGAGGGTGCCGCGGCCGCCCAGGGCGGAGGCCGCATCGCGCCGGCGGCGCTGGCGGAAATCGGCGATGTCGCGGGCTCGGCTCTCGCTTTCGGCGACGACGAAATCGTCCCCGGCCAATGGCGCGCCGTTGAGGCCCAGCACCTCGATCGGCGTCGACGGGCCGGCCTCGGTCTGGCTTTCCCCGTGATCGTCGACCAAGGCCCGCACCCGGCCCCATTCGCTGCCGGCGACAAAAATGTCGCCGACGCGCAAGGTGCCGCGCTGAATGAGCACGGTGGCGACCGCGCCGCGGCCACGCTCGATCTTGGCCTCGAGCACGACGCCCTCGGCCGGGCGGTTCGGATTGGCTTTCAGATCGAGCAGCTCGGCCTGCAGCAGAATCGCCTCTTCGAGGCGGTCGAGATTGGTCTTTTTGAGCGCCGAGACCTCGACGTCGAGGACCTCGCCGCCGAGCTCTTCGACGACGATTTCGTGCTGCAGCAATTCCTGCCGCACCCGTTCGGGGCGCGCATCCTCTTTGTCCATCTTGTTGATGGCGACGATGATCGGCGCCTGCGCCGCCTTGGCGTGGCGGATCGCCTCGACCGTCTGCTCCATGATGCCGTCGTCGGCGGCGACCACCAGCACCACGATGTCGGTGACGTTGGCACCGCGCGCACGCATCGCGGTAAAGGCCTGGTGGCCGGGGGTGTCGATAAAGGTGATCTGCCGGCCGCTGCGCAGATTGACCCGATAGGCGCCGATATGCTGGGTGATGCCGCCCGCCTCGCCGGCGGCGACGTCGGTTTCGCGCAGCGCGTCGAGCAGCGAGGTCTTGCCGTGGTCGACATGGCCCATCACGGTGACCACCGGTGCGCGCGGCTGCAGCGCCTCTTCGCGGTCCTCCTCGCCGCGCAGGCCGACCTCGACATCGGCCTCGGAAACCCGGCGCAGCCGATGGCCGAATTCGGTGACGACGAGCTCGGCGGTGTCGGCGTCGATGACCTGGTTGATCGTCGCCATCACCCCGTTGCGCATCAGCGCCTTGATCACGTCGACCCCGCGCTCGGCCATCCGGTTCGACAATTCCTGAACCGTAATGGTCTCGGGAATGACCACCTCGCGCACCACCTTGACCGGCTCCTGCTCGCCTTGGTGCAGCCGCTGGCGCTCGCGCTCTCGCGCCCGGCGCACCGACGCGAGACTGCGCATGCGCTCGCCCTCGTCGCCGGACAGGGCGCGGGTAACGGTGATCTTCCCGGTTCGCCGGCGCATCTCGTGGCGCGGCGGCGCCGCCGGCTTCCTGATCTCGGGCCGGGCGCCGGGGCGCCGCGGTGCGCCCGCCGGCTCTTCCTCTTCGGCCGGCATCGCCACCTTGCCGGCCGCGGCGAGTGCGGCGACCTTGGCCGCCGCCGCCTTGCCCGCGCGCTCGGCGACCTCGCGCCGCGATTCCTCCTCCTTGCGGCGCTGCGCCTCGTCGTCCGAGCGCTTGCGCGCATCTTCGGCGGCGCGGCGACGCGCCTCCTCGTCTTCGACCCTGGCGCGCGCTTCCTCTTCGGCGCGGCGGCGCCCTTCCTCGACCGCGCGTTCTTCCTCCTGGCGCCGGCGATCCGCCTCGGCCAGCGCGGCGCGGCGACGCGCCTCCTCGTCGGCCTTGTGCGCATCCTGCACCGCGCGCACCCGGCCGGCCCGCTCCTCGGCGGTCAGCGCCCGGGCAATGACCACCGGCCGGCGCGCCGGCTCGGCCGCTTGCGGGCGCGGCGCCGACAGCGGCTCGCGCGCGACCGAAGGCGGCGGTTCGCTGCGTCCGACCTCGGTCGGGCTCGGGCCGATCATGCGCTTCTTGCGCACTTCGACGGTGACCGCCTTGGAGCGCCCGTGCGAGAAACTCTGGCGTACCTGCCCGGTTTCCACACCCTTGCGCAGCTCCAGCCTGCCGCCGGTTCGACCCAGGGTCAGGGGCCGTTTCTGCTCTTGCTCAGTCGTGTCGCTCATCTCGCTCCAATACCGTGATCCTGTCGCGTCGGCCCGGCCGGAACCGGCGGTGCGGCTCGTTCGACCGCCGCTGCGGCGCGAAACCCGACAATCTTTTCCGCGTCGCCGATCAACCGGTCGCACAGCGAGCCGGGCCCAAGCGCTGCGTTTACCACGTGCTCGCGGCCAAAGGCCGTACCAATTTCTGCCGCCGTCAACGCCCAGACAAGCGGCAATCCGGGCATCATCGCCCGAATCTTGCGGCGCCCGCCTGCCGCTCCGTCGACCGCCGCCAGCAGCAGCGCCGCCCGTCCGGTGCGCGCCGCGTCGGCCACTCTCTCAAACCCGGCGACCGCCAGGCCGGCGCGGCGGGCGAGGCCGATCGCATCGATGCAGCGTTGCACCAGGAGCGCTTCGATCCGGTCGGCAAGGCCGACGGGCACCGTGACCGGCCGACGCGCGGCGCGGGCAAACAGCCGCTTGACGATCGCGCGTTCCACTATATCCCGGCGCGGCGTCAACCACAAACCCCGTCCGGGCAGCCGCGCCGCGACATCGGGCACCAGCTCGCCCTGCGGGCCGACGACAAACCGCAGCAGGCGGGAGCGCTCGCCGATCTCTCCGGTGGCGATGCAGCGTCGCTGGGCGCCCCCGCACGCGGCTGGCTCCCGGTCGCGACCTCCGGTCGCCGCGGTGGAGTTGCAACCTGGGATCGCCGCGCTGGGGCCGGCGGCCGTTGCCTCTACTCCGGCTGCGATGACGCTTCGTCCTCGAACCAGTGGGCGCGCGCCCGCATGATCAGCGCGTTGGCCGCTTCCGGATCGAGCGCCACACCGCCCTTGTCGGAGGCGGCGAGAAGCTCGATCAGCTCGTCCCCGGCGAGGTCGGCAAAATCGTCGAGAGTCTTCACCCCCTTTTCGCCGAGCGCCACCAGCATGCCCGGGGTGAGCCCGTCCAACCCCGCCAGATCGTCGGTCACCCCGAGATCGACGCGCTGTTCTTCATATTCCCGATCGCGCCGCTCGAGCGCATTGCGCGCCCGCTCCTGCAGCTCGGCGGCGATCTCCGCATCGAACCCTTCGATATCGGCGAGGTCGTTCAACGCCACATAGGCGACCTCCTCGAGCGAGGCGAAACCCTCGGTCACCAGCAGGTGGGCGATCACCTCGTCGATGTCGAGCGCATCGATGAAGGTGCGGCTGCGGCTGCGGAATTCCTCGGTGCGCCGCTCCGATTCCTCGGCCTCGGTCAGGATGTCGATGTCCCAGCCGGTCAGCTGCGAGGCCAGGCGCACATTCTGGCCGCGGCGGCCGATCGCCAGGCTCAGCTGGTCGTCGGGCACGACGACCTCGACCCGGCGCTGCTCCTCGTCCATCACCACCTTGGCGACCTCGGCCGGGGCCAGCGCGTTGACCACGAACGTCGCCGGATCGGACGCCCACGGTACGATGTCGATCTTCTCGCCCTGCAACTCGCCGACCACGGCCTGGACCCGGCTGCCGCGCATGCCGACGCAGGCGCCGACCGGGTCGATGCCGCTGTCGCGCGAGATCACCGCGATCTTGGCCCGGCTGCCGGGGTCGCGCGCGACCGCCTTGATCTCGATGATGCCGTCGTAGATCTCGGGCACCTCCTGCGCGAACAGCTTCGCCATGAACTGCGGATGGGTGCGCGACAGGAAGATCTGCGGGCCGCGCGGCTCCTGGCGCACGTCGTAGATATAGGCGCGGACGCGCTCGCCCTGGCGGAAGCTCTCGCGCGGCAACAGCTCGTCGCGGCGCAGCATCGCCTCGGCGCGGCCGAGATCGACGACCACGTTGCCGTATTCGACCCGCTTGACG